>NZ_JBMHYI010000066.1:0-191439 GCF_058498515.1 Bryocella sp. | reverse complement strand
TAGTCACGTGTTACTCACCCGTGCGCCACTTTACTCATGGATTGCTCCACTTTCTCGTTCGACTTGCATGTGTTAGGCACGCCGCCAGCGTTGATTCTGAGCCAGGATCAAACTCTCGTTTAATCTTGGTTTGCTCGACGACATCAGGACGGAGGTCCGATGCGTCGGGCGCCTCCCACCGCTCGAAAGGGCGGGAGGATATATATAGTGAGAATGACTCAATCAAATGTTGCGTCATCTCACGACTGGCACGTTCAACTATGTTGTCAAAGATCCGGACTGCATCCGCACTGGGCGGGCAGTTTTGGATCAAGGAACAACCCTCGGCAAAGCCACAGGAATTGTGTCCTCGAACTTGATTGCGCTGTCTTTGTATGTCGAGTGGTCCGGACTGGCTACTTTACTTGCCTTACCGGAGCATCCCAGGTCAACCGCTTTGCTCACTGGGCTTGCTCGATCGCTTAGCGCGAACTTTTCTAGAGTATCGCGACTTTCGCGACCTTGTCAACCTCGTCGCTCAACTTTTTCTCTCGATTCAGACTCGATGTTTCGAGCCCCACAGAGCAGTTGAGGAGGAGATTCGCTATCGGGCGTTTGCCTCGAACTAGCGTCGCGAAGACAGCACAAATTCTCAAAACATCTCAACGGTGACATCTTCGACGAAGATGGCCGCGATTCCACTGAGGAATCTGAATCTCTATTAGCAGCAGTGGCTTGGGTTTGTGTGCGGACTGCCCTCATCGAGGGCCAGCATTTAACCGCGTTTCAAACGCTTGGACTGCGCTCCGGCTTGCCGATCCAACCTCTTCAGAGGCGTGGCGCGAAGCTCATGTTGTCGATCTTACCTGAAGTTTACTTGCTTGGCAAGCTTGTTCTTTTCAGATCGTTGCTACACCGTAGTGCAACTTTTCGATCATACTTCGAAGCGGGTTGCTTTGCAAGCCCGTCGTTTCTGATCATCGCCTCACTCAGCGCGACTTTTTGATCCTACGTTGAAGTGGCGTTCATTGCAAGCCGCTTCGTTTCAGATCACTGCCGCGTTTCACTGCGACAAGAAGAACCTTATCAAACGCTGCAGGGCCCGGCAACCACAGAGCTGTGGACGGCTGTGGGTTTCTAAGCCAAACCCCTGTGAATACTGGGCGAAATTCTTCCCGCCAGGCGGCGGGAAGCTAGAATGTCCCCCATGGAAGCAACTGAGATCAACGAATTCGGCAAGGAAATGCGCGAAGCCGGCGAGAACAGCATGACCCACGTCTCGCTCATCATCAGCGTGCTGGCGGTCCTGGTCGCTATCGTCACTGTGCTGGGACACCGCGAACACACGGAAGCCACGCTGATGCAGGGCCGCTCCAGCGACAAGTGGAGTGAGTACCAGGCGCGCAAGATACGGTCCTACCAGCTGCAGGTGACGAGCGATCTGCTGACGCTGCAGCCCTCGGCCAATGCGCCCGCGGTGGCGCAGAAGATTGCGCAATACAAGGTTCAGATGGAGAAGTGGAGCACCGAGAACGACGAGGCACAGAAGGCGGCCAAAGAGTATGAGGACGAGGTGAAGCTGGTCGAGCGCAAGGCTGCGCGATTCGATCTTGGGGAGGCTTTGCTCGAGATCGCGGTGGTGCTTGCCTCCATCACGCTGCTGACGCGGCAGACCCTCTACGTCCTGGTCAGCTCTCTTCTTGGACTGGCCGGCCTGCTGATCGCAGCCTCCGCCTTCCTCCTGCAGTGAGGCTGGAGGCTGTTGCTGGTGTGCTTGTGGAGCAGCTCGAACGCTCCGCTCCCCATGGCAGGGTGAAGCAAGACACCACATCTCTATGATCTGCAAGAACCCCTCCAAAAGGAGAGAGTAGCTATGCACGTGGTCTCACTTCCGGGCTTTGGCTCGACGCTGGTAGCAGTTGTGCTGTTCGCGTTTTACCTTATCCCCCCGGGATTCCTGGTCGCCCGCTGGACAAACGTGGCAGGGTTCCATCTCAAGAGCTCTTCCGAGAAGCTCTTGTGGTCCGTCGTTCTTTCCTTTCCCGTTTCGACGATGATCGCCGTGTTGCTCGGGCACATGAGTGACCTTCGAGTCTGCCAGTTCGTCTTCGTCCTTCTTGCCGTTGCTGCTACCGTGCTGGCGCTCCAAGACAAACGAAAGGGACTGCCTGGGCGAGGATTCGATTGGCAAACCTCAAGGCCGTTGATCTTCGCTCTGCTCGCCGCCGGCATCTTCTGCCTCGCAGCAAGCGCGCCCGTGCTCGTAAGGGGCCACCTCGAAGAAGGCATCGTCATCAACGACTGGTACGTCCGCCTGCCATTGCAATTCGTGGCTGGGCAAGGCGCAGTACCATCCATCAACCCGTTCTTCACGATCGACGGCCACAGCCCGGTACTGCATTACTACTACTTCTTTTATGTCCTGTGCGCCATGCCCATGAGGCTGGCCGGGCTGGATGCCCGGAGCACGCTTTCGGCAAGCACCGTCTGGGCGATGCTCATGTTTTTCGGCGTGGCGTGGCTGATGCTGAAGTATCTTGTCCTACCGGCTGCAGGGCCGAGTTCAAAGCTTCGACCTCGCAGCCAGGCCCTTCTCTTCATGGGAGTCAGCTTGATCGCGGGATTGGATCTGATCCCCAACGTGACGACCCTCCTGCTGGGTGGACGCCTCTTTCCAACCCTTTTCTGGTGGAACTACGAGACCGTTACGCCGTGGCCCGGAACGATACCCTTCGTGCCGCACCACTACGTGGGACTCGCGACAGCGATGCTTGGGTACATGCTGCTGGTGCGAGGCGACATGCAACCAGAAGCCGGCCAAGGCCATGAGGCCGTATGGACGCGAACGCGCCTTCTCAACACCTTCCTGGCTGCGATCTGTTTCGCCTCTGCTCTTGGGACCTCAACCTTTGTCGCGGCGGGAGTATTCTTCGCGGTGGGTGTATTGGCGGCGGATGCCCTGATACTGCAACGGCGTTACCCTCTTGCGGTAACATCCGCGGCGAGCGTCGTGATCGCAATCGCGATCGACAGCTACTACGTTGCCGCTACCTTCCTGACCCACGACGCCGGATCGGCTACCCCCGGCGGCAAATTCCCCCTCAAGCTCGTCATGCGCTACTGGCATTTGTCGTATGGACTGACCTGGGGAGGTCCTCATCCTCTTTTGAAACTGAGCCAGACGCGCGGCCTGCGGGACGACTGGCTCTCCGTCCCGCTCTTCCTCGTGATTTATGTGATCGAGCTTGGATTCTTCTGGTTCGTCCTGTGGTATCAGGCAAGGAAGGATCTGCGCGCCACTACATTGCAGCCGGAGGGCCGTGCGCTGTGGGTGCTGGTGCTCACCTTTGCAGTCTTGACCACCTTTGTAAGCTCTTCCCCCATGCAACATGGACTCAACGACTTTGGCCGCCACACGGCTATGGCGCTGCATTTCACGTTGATGCTGTTGGCCTGTCCAATCGTTGCGGCGGTCTGGCGACGCTATCGGTCAGGTGAGCCACTGGCTGGCTCGACGCGCTTGGCCTACGGGGTCGCGGCGCTGTTCGCGGTCATCGGGCTAGCGGGAACGGCATGGGATGTAACGGTGCAGCGGATCTATCTCCCGATGATCGACCGGGGCCTCATTCGTCCTATGGCGCCATTTCTGTTTACGCCGGGCATCGGCGCAGACTTGGAAGACCTTCGCCAGATGTGGGCGCAGATCGGCCGCACAACGCCCTCCGACGCGGTGGTACAGGCAAACCCTGACGGAAAGCTGAGCCGCCCGGTACTCCTGTACCTCAACCGTCGGGTTGCAGCTGGCGATAACAGTTGTGAGGCCAGCTTCGGCGGTGACGTCGACAACTGCCTGCGACGCAACGTGCTGCCGCTGCTTGGGCTGTACGGAGACGTCGAGAACACGAAGGATTCTCCAGAATTAGTCTTCGTCACAGACGTTAGTCCGCAAGCGTTTGTGAGGACCTGTGCGTCTTTGCACCTGACGGCTCTCATCGCGACGGACCAGGACTACGTCTGGCACCAGCCCGAGTCGTGGGTATGGCAGGAACCTTCTCTCTTTGCGACGCCTCGCGTCCGTCTTCTCGCTTGCCCTACTGGGAAATAAGGACACTCACCCTACGCCCGTGCAATCACCCGTGAATCCGCATCAGGCGCCGGCCAGGACAAACGTCCGAATCCCGTCCCAGTACTCCGATGCCGGCCTCAACGAAATATCACTGTGCGCGAAACCTTGCGGCGTGAGGAGGGCTGCCGAGCACCCGGAGCGTTTTTCGGCGGCGCGGAAGAGCAACTCTCCCATGGCCACCGGAAAGAGTTCGTCGGCCGTTCCGTGCACCACCAGCACAGGGCAGCGGAGTTCCTGCAGAAGCTCGGCATTGCGCCACACATCAGGAAGAAGGGCAGCGGGGAGCAAAGCCGCCGCGGGCATGGGCATGCCGCGCAGACGAAGAACCTCGCATGCAGCTTCGCGAAGCGAAGGAAAGCCCTGCGACAGGATCAATCCCTGCGGATTGGCGCGGCCGGCGGCGTGGATGGCCACAGCCGTACCCATCGACGTTCCCAGGAGAGACAGCGGAAGCCCAGGGAACCTCTCACGCAGGTGCTGGCAGGCGAGGATGGCATCCGCCTCAAACTGCGCGATGCGCCCCCTCCCACTGCTTGCGCCATAGCCCGTGTAGTGGAAGACGAGGGAGACGATTCCCTCCTCGGCCAGCCACTGCTGGGCTCGCCTCCAGAAGAACAGCCGCTCGCCGATGCCGTGGCAGATGACGAGCAGGGCCCGCGGCGCGACGTTGGGCTGTCCCAGTTGGGCTTCGAGGGAGCTCCCAGCGTCGCGTCGGATGGTGGCTGGGACGACGAGTGGCGTCTGAGCGTCGCGAGCCTCGCAGCGCAGCCGGCCCTCCCCGGTCTCCGGGCGGAATCTCATTACCAGGGAATCTCGCAGAGCTACCGCGCGGCCACCGAGATAGAGCAATGCTTCGGCGCGCAGGGAGTCGACCCAGGAGAGTTCGCGCATCCGGCGTCTCCTCAGCCGACCTTGGCATGCAGCAGCACGCCGAGATCGGCGAGGCCGTTGACGAAGTACTGCACCGCCAGAGCGACCAGCAGGAGCCCCATGATGCGGACCAGGATGCGGATTCCGGTCTCGCCGAGCATGCGGCCTACGCGGGCGGCCGAGCCCAGCACGAGGAAGCAGAGGAGCGAGGTGATGACGATGGCGCCGAGGATCGCAAGGAGCTGCCAGCGGGCCTGAGCCTGGCCCACCAGCACCATCACACTGGTAATGGCGCCCGGTCCGGCGAGCATCGGAATGCCCATGGGCACGATGCCGACGTCATCCTTGTGGGCGGCGGCCTCGGTCTCAGGCGGGACTTCCTGCGTCGGCGAGCGGCGGGCTTCCAGCATGTCCAGGCCGATGAGCAGGAGGATGATGCCGCCTGCAATCTCGAAGGCGGGCAGCGTGATGCCGAAGAGCATGAAGATGTACTTGCCGATGAAGGCGAACAGCGACAGCACAACCAGCGCCGTCAGCGATGCTTTTCGCGCGGTTCGGACGCGCTTCGCGTTCGACTGGCCAGCGGTTACGGCGAGGAACGTCGGCAGCGCGGCGAAGGGGTCCACCAGGAACAGGATCGAGCTGAACGCGAGCAGTGAGAAGCTCACGTAGGACGAGTCCTGGGGGCGAATCATCTCGATGTTCGCGACTGCAAAGAGGGCCACCATGCTGGCTTCGATTCTTGCACGCGGCTGTCAACGGCACAGCGTCAGATCAAGAATCCCGTTCCTGTTGCTGTCCAGTTTTTCGTTGCTTTCGCGGCTTCCCACGGGGTAGGCGCAAGCGTCCAAGGGGCATCCGTCCGCCTGCAGCACGTATAATCACTGCACGAAAGAGGAGAGCCCCGATGCCTATTACGCCTACCGCCAATATCTGGCACAACGGTCAACTGATCCCGTGGGAAAAGGCCAACATCCATGTGATGAGCCACGTCGTCCACTATGGCTCCAGCGTATTTGAGGGCATCCGGACCTACTCGCAGCCCGACGGCAACTCGATCTTCCGGCTTACGGAGCACATGCAGCGCTTCCAGGACTCGGCGAAGATCTACCGCATGCCGCTGCCGTACACGCTGGAGCAGCTGAACGAAGCGGTGATCGAAGTGGTGGAGTCGAACGGCGTGGCTCCTTGTTATATCCGCCCGATTGCCTTCCGCGGCTATGGCGAGATTGGCGTGAACCCGCTCAAGTCACCGGTCGAAGTCTACGTCGCGAACTTCCCGTGGGGCAAGTATGTCCCGGGCAATGACGGCGCGGACGTTTGCATCTCGAGCTGGAACC
Organism: Bryocella sp.; assembly: GCF_058498515.1. NCBI lineage: Bacteria > Pseudomonadati > Acidobacteriota > Terriglobia > Terriglobales > Acidobacteriaceae > Bryocella > Bryocella sp. The sequence continues at coordinate 185,124 of NZ_JBMHYI010000066.1, read as the reverse complement.
GCCTCGCTCCGAACACCATGCCTTCGATGGCGAAGGCGGGTGCGAACTACATGAACTCGCAGCTGATTCGCATGGAGGCTGAGGTCAACGGCTATGTGGAGGGCATTGCGCTCGACCGCAACGGCACGCTGTCTGAGGGTTCGGGCGAGAACCTGTTTATCGTCAAGGGCGGCACGCTGTACACCACTCCGCTGGCGAACTCTGTGCTGAACGGCATCACGCGCGACTCGATCCTGACGCTGGCTCGCGAGCTGGGTATCCCCGTCGTGGAGCAGGCACTGCCTCGCGAACTGCTGTACATCTGCGAAGAGGCGTTCTTCACCGGCACGGCCGCGGAGGTCACGCACCTGCGCTCAGTCGATCGCATCATGGTCGGCGACGGCGCCATGGGCCCCATTACGACGGCGCTGCACAAGGCCTTCTTCGACATCGTCAACGGCCTGTCCGCAGACCGTTTCAACTGGCTCACGCCGGTCAAGGTACGCGAAGCTGTCACGGCTTAGTGTCTCCTCATCGCTCCGCGCATCACGCACACGCTCTTTCGAAGGACTGTTCACGCATGAAGGGTAAGTTTCTTGTCGCGGCGCTGGCGCTCAGCCTCTCCGCTTTCGCCGCGAAGGCCCAGGTGGGCGTTTACTTCAATCCCGTCGTCTCGCGCATCTCCAACTCGGTGGCGGACCAAGGGCCATTTGCGTTCCTTGGCTCAGGCAAGACGTCCAACATCTTCGGCGGTGTCGCCATCGGCGGATACTACGACTTCTACCATGCGGATAAGTTCGACGCCGGTGCGGACGTCCGCGATGAGGTTGAGCATGGCAATGGCGCCAACCTCAATGGCTTCCTAGTCGGGCCGCGCATCGTGCACCACTATGAGCGCTGGAGCCCCTACGCCGAGGTGCTCTTCGGCGCGGGACGTACCAAGTCCCCACTAAGCCCGGTGCATGTCACCAAGCTCGAAGTCCAGGGGTTGGTGGGAGCCGACTATCGCTTGAACAAGCACGTTGACGTGCGAGCTCTCGAGATTGGCTATGGCTCGGTGAGCACGATCTCCAGCTCGATCTATGGTGGTTCGATCAGTGTGCCAGCCGCGAAGATGCTGAACTTCTCCAGCGGTTTTGTCTTTCACTTCTAAGAGCCTCAGGTTGCAAATACAACGCCCGCGAAGCGATGCTTCGCGGGCGTTGTATTCATTGGCGATCTAAGCGGGGCTAAGCCGCTGTCGGGGCCTTGTGCTTTTTCAGCTCCGGTGCGGCAGCCTTTTCGTCTTCCTTGCTTAACTGGGCGGCGTACTTTTCCTTGCCGTCCATCGGCTTCTTCTCTTCGGCTGGCTGCTTCGCCGCGGCCTTCATCAGCGGATCGGAGAGTGCGGTGATCTTCTTCGCCGCGGTCTCTTCTTCCTTCAGGGTCTGCGAGAGAAGGTTGGCTGCGTCGGTCAAGCCGAGGGTCTGCGCCATGGCGATGACCGCGCTGTAGCCGGCAATCTCGTAGTGCTCGACGCGAATGGCGCCACCGGTCAGGCCGAGATCGAACGACGGTCCCTCAGCGTCCTCTTCGAGAGCCTCGTCGCCTTCTTCGATCAGGCCTTCCATGCCGTTGCAGTGCTTGCCGGTGGGCTTTTCATTGAGCATCTCGAAGATCTGCTTGAGCCGCTCGACGTGCCCCTTCGTTTCCTCGAGGTGATCGGCAAACAGGGTCTTGAGCTGCGGGTCCTTGGCGCCCTTCGAGAGCTTGGGAAGGGCCTTCACCAGCTGATTTTCCGCACTGTACAGATCGCGAATTTCATCCAGAAATACATCCATCAGGGCCATAAGACACTCCATGAGTCGCTGTGGCGTCATCGTATGGCAGCCCGCTTCGTGCGCGGGATGCGCCTGACGCCAGCAAGTCTCCGGTGTAGGAGGGAAGATGCACGCGGGAAGTTGGCTGGGCGGGAAACGACTTGCTTCATTCCTCCAAAATCATGTGCTTGCGATTGCAAAGTGCATCAACTAGGCTTGCGCGCATGTGTTCGTTTCGATTCCCAGCAGCCCTCCCTGTCATCTTTCTTGTCTCCCTGCTGGCTCCGGCCGCATCGCCTCGGGCCGTCGCGCAGGACATGCCCGGCATGGCTCACCATCATCATCAAGAAGAAGCGATGAGCGCGGAGAAGCTCGGCGATGTGCACTTCCCTGTCTCCTGCGCGCCCGCACAGCAGGCTGCCTTCAACCGCGGCATCGCGCTGTTGCACTCCTTCGGCTACACGAACGCGGAGACGCAGTACCGTGCGCTCGCGAAGGCCGATCCGACCTGCGCCATGGCTCACTGGGGCATCGCGATGACGCAGTTCCACGAGCTATGGGGACGGCCTGATGCCGAGGCGCTGAAGACCGGCGCGGCGGAGATGGCGGAGGCACGGGAGCTGGCCGCTGCGCGTCCCGTCACGCCGCGCGAGCATGAGTACATCGCTGCGCTCAGCGCCTTCTACGAGCAGGCCCCCAAGGACTACCTGCAGGGTGCGGACGCTTACACCGCGCTGATGGGCAAGCTGCATGCGGACTTTCCGGACGATATCGAAGGCGCGGCGTTCTATGCGCTGTCGCTGCTGGCGGATGTTGCGCCGGAGGATACCTCGCTGACCAAAGAGCGGCGGGCGCTGGCGGTGCTGCAACCGCTGTTCAAGCGGTATCCCGAGCACCCGGGGCTGGCGCACTACATCATCCACACCTGCGACACACCTGCGCTGGCGCAGGATGGCCTGGAGGCCGCGAAGGTGTATGCGCGCATTGCGCCGAGCTCGCCGCACGCGCTGCATATGCCTGGGCACATCTTTGCGCGGCTTGGGCTGTGGCAGGAAGACATCGACTCCAACGTGGCCTCGGTGAAGGCCAGCGAGATGGATGATCGCATGCACATGCCGGGCGTCGCACACCAGATGCACGCCGACGAGTTCCTGATCTACGCTTACCTGCAGACCGGGCAGGATGAGAAGGCGCATGTGCTCACGGAGCACATGCAACCTCTGGCGAAGCGCATGGCCGCGATGCCGATGATGGATGACATGAAGGATGCAGGAGGGTTCTTCGTCAACGAGCTGAATACCATTTACCTGATGGAGATGCACGACTGGCCGGGGCTGGCAAAGCTGCAGCCCGCGCCCGGCACGCACGGGTCGGATGCGCTCGATACCAACTGGGGCAACGGTGTCGCGGCGGGGCACCTGAAGGATGCGAAGCTCGCGGCGGACTCCTACGCGAAGTTCAACACGGCGCTGGAGGCCCTTCACGGCACGCCGTACGCGTATATGGCGGAGGGCTTCAAGGTGGAGCAGAACGAAGTGCTGGCATGGAAGGAATATGCTGCCGGCCACAATGAGGCTGCGCTGCAGGCGATGCGCGCTGCGGCAGAGAAGCAGGACAAACTCGGGCAGGGTGAGGTCGATATCCCCGCCGACGAGATGCTGGGTGACCTGCTGATGCTGCTGGGGCGCACCAGCGACGCGCTCGCTGAGTACAAGCTTGCGCTGCACTACAGCCCGAATCGGCTGAATGCTCTGCTCGACGCCGGCAAGGCTGCCGAGACGCTGGGCGACACGGCGGTAGCGGCGGGCTACTACGCGCAGGCGGCGCACAACACCGATGCCGGCAGGACCACCCACCGTGCCGACATCGCGCACGCAGTGGCCTTCAGCAAAGCCAACACCGCGGTGGTGAAAACCGGCGTCGAGTAGCGCTGGCTCCTGAAGGGCTAGTTCTTCGCCACGACTTCGGCTTTAGCTTCGTTCTTCACCGCGTCTTCCTGCGCCAGCTTGTTCCAGCCTGGCAGGTCCTGCGAGCCCGTAATCAGCCGCACCCCATCGCGGAAGCGGATATAGGTGTAGGCCCAGCTGCGGAAGACGCTGAGGCGGTTGCGGAAGCCGATGAGGAAGAAGATGTGGACCGTCAGCCAAGTGAGCCAGGCCATGAAGCCGGACCAGTGCGCCTTGAAGGGCCACACGATGCGCGCCACGGCAGCCTTGCGGCCGATCGTCGCCATATCGCCCTTGTCGAAGTAGTGGAAGTCCTTCTGGCGGACCGCTGCGGCGGGGTCACGCAGCAGCAGGCCGATACGATCGGCCGCATAGACTCCCATTTGCATGGCTGGCTGGGCCACGCCGGGCACCAGCTTGCCGTTCTCTTCGTAGTGCGCGAGGTCGCCACACAGGAAGATCTCCGGGTGCCCCTTGGGATTGAGGTGGCCGTCGACGATCACGCAGCCGCGTCGGTCTAGGATGCTGGCGTCTCCGAGGCTGTCGGCGAGCACTTTGCCGAGCGGCGAGGCCTTTACGCCCGCCGCCCATAGCGTGCAGACGCTCTCAATCTTCTGAGCGTTGGGCGGGTCGCCCACCATCACATAGCCGGGTTGAACGTCGGTCACCTTGGCGTTTACGCGCACCTGCACGTTGATCGCGTTGAGCTGCTCGATCGCCTTCTGCTGGAGGTCTTCGGGATACGCCGACAGGATGTGCGGCGAACCTTCGAGGATGAGCACCCTGGCGGTCTTCGGGTCGATGTGGCGGAAGTCCTTACCCATGTAGAGGCGCGAGATATCGCTGATGGCTCCGGCAAGCTCGACGCCCGTCGGGCCGCCTCCGACGATGACAAACTGCAGGAACGGATGCGATCCGGTCTCGACCATCTGGCGCTCCGCCAGTTCGAACGCCAGCAGCACACGGCGGCGGATCTCGACGGCATCCTCGATGAGCTTGAGTCCGGGCGCGGTTTTTTCCCATTCCGGGTGCGCGAAGTAGCTGTGCGTGGAGCCGGTCGCGAGGATGAGGTAGTCGTAGTCCACCTCCGCGCCCGAGCAAAGGTGCAGCTTCCGGCCCTGCGCGTCGATGTTGCGAACCTCGTCCATGAGGACTTCGGTGTTGGTGTTGTCGCTCAGGATTCTGCGGATGGGCTGCGCGATGTCTCCGGGAGACAACACCGCCAGCGCCACCTGGTAGAGGAGCGGCTGAAAGGTGTGGTGGTTGGTGCGGTCTATCACCGTCACGTCCACCGGCAACTTGCCCAGCCGCTGGGCCGCGTTGATGCCCGCGAAACCGGCTCCGACCACCGCGACCCGGGGTCTCCGGGCTGGATCTCCTGCTGGTTGCATACTTCCCTCCTGGGCCCCGGGAACTCCTGCGGAGCACAAACCTGCATGTCTCACACCATTCGATGCGTGGTCGCGCGGATTGTCCCGGCACTTTTGAAGGGTCGCATTGGGACTCTGCGGGACCGTGAAAACGGTATTCGACAATTTGGGCGATATTCGATGGTTAGTCACCGTTACGTCTAAGACAAATTGTCCGGCACGCTGGTACCGTTGCTACCTACAGGTGATTTTTCCTCGCCCTGGAGGGAGCCCGATGGCCGCAGCCGCGCGCAACGCAACAATGACATCTACCAAGGTGCTCACCAGCAATAAACACCTCGTTCGCTGGGTCGAGAAGATGGCAGATTTGTGCCAGCCCGACGCGATCCACTGGATCGACGGCTCCGAGGCCGAGAACGAGTACCTCTGCCAGAAGCTGGTGGACGGCGGTACCTTTGTGCGGCTTGATGAGAAGCTGTGGCCGGGCTGCTACTACGCACGCTCCTCGCCCAACGACGTGGCCCGCGTCGAGGACCGCACCTTCATCTGCTCGCTTTCGAAGGACACGGCCGGGCCAACCAATAACTGGGAAGACCCGTACGTGATGCGCAAGCGCCTGAAGGATCTCTTCCGGGGCTCGATGCGCGGGAGGACGATGTATGTCCTGGCGTACTCGATGGGCCCCATCGGCTCGCCAGCGTCGCAGATCGGCGTGCAGCTCACGGACTCCGCGTATGCGGTAGTGAACATGCGCATTATGGCGCGGGTGGGCAAGGCGGTCTTCGAGGAGATCGATAAGGACCTGAAGCGCGTGGTGCCATGCATGCACACCGTGGGAGCTCCGCTGGAGCCGGGCCAGCAGGATGTGACCTGGCCGCAGAACGACACCAAGTACATCGTGCACTTCCCGGAGACGCGCGAGATCTGGAGCTATGGCTCGGGCTACGGTGGCAACGCTCTGCTGGGCAAGAAGTGCTTCGCGCTGCGTATCGCCTCAAACATTGCGCGCGATGAAGGCTGGATGGCGGAGCACATGCTCATCCTGGGCGTGGAAGATCCGCAGGGCGAGAAGACGTACGTCGCCGCGGCCTTCCCTTCGGCCTGCGGCAAGACCAACTTCGCGATGCTTATCCCGCCGGCAGGATTCCATGGGTACAAGGTCTGGTGCGTCGGCGACGACATCGCGTGGATTCGCCCGGACGCCAATGGCCAGTTGCGCGCCATCAATCCTGAAGCGGGATTCTTCGGTGTGGCTCCCGGCACGAGCGCCCACACCAACCCGAACGCGATGGCTACACTTTCGCGAAACACCATCTTCACGAATGTCGCTCTGACTCTGCGCGACGGCAAGCCCGAGGGCGTGTGGTGGGAAGGCATGAGCAGCGCTCCGCCGTCGGGTGAAGGTCTTACGATTCATGACTGGCGCGGCAACGAGTGGGCTCCAGGCTCCGCAACACCTGCGGCGCATCCCAATGGGCGCTTTACCGCGCCAGCCACGCAGTGCCCGGTCTTCGACCGCGAGGCCTGGGAGTCACCTGACGGCGTGCCCATCTCCGCGTTCATCTTCGGAGGCCGCCGCGCTACCAACATTCCTCTGGTCTTCCAGGCGTTTAATTGGTCCTCCGGGGTTTACCTGGGCGCTACCATGGGCTCAGAGACGACCGCTGCCGCAGGTGGAGCGCAGGGCAAGGTGCGCCGTGACCCCATGGCCATGCTGCCCTTCTGCGGCTACCATATGGGCGACTACTTCCGGCACTGGCTGAAGATGCAGCGCGAGCTCAGCTCGACCCCGCGGATCTTCCACGTGAACTGGTTCCGCAAGGATGACGACGGCAAGTTCATGTGGCCGGGGTTCAGCGAGAACATGCGAGTGCTGAAGTGGATCGTCGATCGCGTCCGCGGGCGCGCGCTCGGCAAGGAGACTCCCATCGGCTGGACGCCGTACTTCAAGGACATTCACTGGGACGGTCTCGACTTCCCGGAAGCAAAGTTCAACGAGCTGCAGGCCGTCGACCGGTCTGCCTGGCGCAGGGAAGTCATGGATCACGAACAGCTCTTCCTCGAGCTGCACGACCACCTTCCTCCCGAGATGATCTACGAGCGCGAGTTGCTGATCTGCCGGCTCTGAGCATGTTGCAGGCACAACGAGAAAGGCGTCCCTCGAGGGACGCCTTTCTTGTTATTCCCGTTGCCAAAATTGCCCTGCTGGTGATGCTGGACCATCTCCGGCGCACTACGGTGGGCATACCGAGATGGCACGTCAGCACTGGGGCAAGTGGCTGGAGTCTCCCGCGACCGCTGCAGCCCCCTGGTGCAATACCTCAATCACGTTTTTGAGTTCCTTGCGAGGGATGGCGCTCCACATCCGGGCCTCGATCTCCTGCGCGGCCTGCTGACCGATCTCCAGCAGACTGATCCCCTTCGGCGTGAGCGATGCGGTCAGGATGCGGTGGTTTTTCTGCGTTGTTCCGCGCACGATCCATCCTTCCCTCACCGCGCGCGTGAGCATGGCCTGCAGGGTCTGAGGAGTCACATGACACTGGCGTGCAATCGCCGCGGCGCTCAGCTCGTTCTGCTCGGAGACGGCATGCAACATGCGCAGCTGCGGGAGCGTGAGCCCGTGTGGGCGCACAGCATCTTCCAGCGTGGCCTTGTAGGCCAGCAGGAGATCACGCACGGCGTGGGTTAATTCTCGCGCCGTTGCTGCTTTTCCCGTGCCTTTCGCGTGTCCGCCCATATCAGTGTACTGATACACTATATCAGTACACTGATATGGGCACAGCCGCCATCCCGATGCAGGCGCCATGGAAGCCGAAACATAATCCCTGGCTCATCGCACTCACGGTCACCATTGCGACCTTCATGGAGGTGCTCGACACCTCCATTGCCAACGTCGCGCTGCCGCACATTGCGGGCTCGGTGGGCGCGTCGCAGGAGGAAGCGACCTGGGTGCTGACCAGCTACCTGGTGAGCTCCGCGGTGATCCTGCCCATCTCCGGCTGGCTCTCCAACCGGATCGGACGCAAGCGTTTTTACATGAGCTGCGTCGTCATCTTCACGCTGTGCTCGTTGCTGTGCGGCATGGCGCCGACACTGGGCACGCTGATCATTGCACGCGTGCTGCAGGGGCTCGGCGGCGGCGGACTCGCGCCGAGTGAACAAGCCATTCTTGCCGATACGTTCTCGGTTGAGAAACGGGGCCAGGCCTTCGCGCTGTACGGCATGGCGGTAGTCGTCGCGCCGGCCATCGGCCCTACGCTGGGCGGATGGATCACGGACAACTACAACTGGCATTGGATCTTCTTCATCAACCTACCGTTCGGCCTGCTGTCACTTTATCTGTCCAACCGTATGGTCGAAGACCCACCGGAGATCGTGGCGCGCACCAAGCGCAGGGACAAGGTGGACTTCATGGGTCTGGGCCTGGTCGCTGCGGGTGTTGGCCTGCTGGAGTTCACGCTCGACAAGGGCCAGGAGAAGGACTGGTTCGGCTCCGCGGAGATTCGCACGACTCTCACGATTGCGGTCGTGACGCTGGTGATCTTTGTCTTCTGGGAGTGGCAACATCCCGATCCGATCGTCGATCTGAAGCTGCTCAAGAACCGGAACTTCGGCACGGCCGTGTTCCTGCAACTGGTGCTGGGCATGGTGCTGTTCGGATCGACGGTGCTGCTGCCGCAGTACCTGCAGACCCTACTGGGCTATACGGCCGAACGCGCTGGCATGGTGCTATCGCCGGCAGGCCTGGTGATGATGGTGATGATGGGCGTGGCCGGTAGAACGCTGGGCAAGATCGGCGATCCGCGCCTGACGGTGATGCTGGGGTACATCGCGGTCGCGGCAGGCCTGTATAACCTTACGCACCTCGACCTCTATACAAGCTTCGGCACGGCGACGTGGTGGCGGATGCTGCAGGTGGTGGGGCTGCCGTTCATCTTTATCCCCATCAGTACGCTGAACTATGTGGGCGTGCCTCGCGAGAAATCCAACCAGATCTCGGCGCTCTCCAACTTCGCGCGCAATATCGGTGGCTCGGCCGGCACGGCGCTGCTGACCACCTTCCTCGCGCGGTCGCAGCAGGTGCACCAGACGGCGCTGGTTGCGAACCTCACGCCGGGGTCTTATGCGGTTACGCATCGCGTTTCGGAGTTCGCTGCGGCTACCAACACGAACGTCAACGCGGCTCGTGGTCTTGCGATGGCGCAGATCTATGGGGAGGTTCAGCGCCAGGCCGGCATGCTGGCCTATCGCAGCGCGTTCTTTATCCTGGCCCTGACGGTCTTTATTCTCTCGCCGCTGGTGTGGATCATGCGGCTGCCGGCCAAAGCAGCGAAGCCCGATCCCGAGCAGCTGGCGGGACACTAGCACCGCGCGCCAATGCTCGCGCCGCACGCCATTGCTTGCGGGTTCATGCACTGAAGGGCTGAGTTGTAGCATCCTAAGCTGTATGAGCACGACACTCGGAAGCACGAAACAGCTTGGCAACTCGGATATGCAGCTCACGTCGATTGGCTTTGGCGCGTGGGCGATTGGCGGCGGCGACTGGCAGTACGGCTGGGGACCGCAGGATGACAACGACTCCATCGCGGCGATCCGCCGCGCCATCGACGCGGGCATCAACTGGATCGACACTGCCGCGGTGTATGGCCTCGGGCACTCGGAAGAAGTGGTTGCTCGTGCGCTTGAAGGCGTCAGCAGCAAGCCCTATGTCTTTACCAAGTGCGCCATGACGTGGGGCGAAGACCGCAAGATCGTTCAGACGCTGAAGAAGATTCGGCAGGAGTGCGAGGCCAGCCTGCAGCGTCTCAAGCTGGATGCCATTGATCTCTATCAGGTGCACTGGCCTGTGCCTGACGAGGAACTCGAGGAAGGCTGGGCTACGATGGCGGCGCTGCAAAAGGAAGGCAAGGTGCGCTGGATTGGCGCGTCAAACTTCTCCGTTGCGCAGCTGGAGCGGGCGATGAAGATTGCTCCTGTCACGTCACACCAGCCGCCCTACTCGATGATCAATCGCAACTACGAGGCGGAGAACCTGCTCTTCTGCAAAGAACATGGCATCGGCGTCATCAACTACGCTCCCATGCACTCGGGGTTGCTGACGGGCAAGATGTCGAAGGAGCGTGTTGCGAACTTCCCGGAGAACGACTTCCGGCGTAACTCGAAGTCGTACCAGGAGCCGGCTCTCTCGCGGAACCTCGCTCTCGCGGATCTGCTCAAGGAGATCGGCGCGCGGCATAGCGTTGTGGCTGGAGTTGTTGCTATCGCGTGGACGCTGCACAATCCGGCGATCACGTCAGCTATCGTTGGAGGCCGCAGCGCGGCGCAGGTGGAAGAGATTCTGCCCGCCGCGACCTTCAGGCTCAGCGAAGACGAGTACAGCGAGATCGGCAAGTTCCTGGCTGAGCATCCATAGTCCCCAGCGAGGCAAACGCAAAGAGGGCGTCCGCATGGGACGCCCTCTTGCTTGCTTCAAAGTCTTCGCGGATTAGTCGGTCAGGATGCGCGGGCCATCTTTCGTGATGGCCACCGTGTGCTCGAAGTGTGCACTGAAGCTGCCATCCAAGGTCACGGCAGTCCAACCATCTTCCAGCACCTTCACCTCGGGGCCGCCCATGTTGATCATGGGTTCGATTGCGAGGACCATGCCGGGTTTCAGACGCGGACCTTTGCCGGGGTTGCCGTAGTTCGGGAGCTGCGGATCCTCATGCATGTTCTTGCCGATGCCGTGGCCTACGAACTCGCGCACCACGCCGTAGCCTTCGGCCTCGCACATGGCCTGCACCGCGTGCGAGATGTCGAAGAGCCGGCCACCGGGAACGGCTTGATCGATGGCCGCATAGAGTGAGGCTTCGGTGACCTTCAGCAGCTTGTCGACCGCATCGCTCACCTTGCCCACACGATGCGTCACAGCGGCGTCGGAGTAGTAGCCATCGACGATCACGCCGCAATCCACAGAGACGATGTCGCCTTCCTTGAGTGCGCCGCGATCGTGAGGAATGCCGTGGATGACTTCGTTGTTGACCGAGGTGCAGAGCACCGCAGGATAGCCGTGATAGCCCTTAAAGGCCGGCTTGCAGCCGAGCTCTTCGACCTTCGCTACCGCCGCGCGCTCGAGGTCCATCGTGGTCGCGCCGACGCGCACCGCGGCCTTCACCGCGTCATGCACTTTGCGCAGAGCGATGCCCGACGTGCGCATCTTCTCAATCTCCGCGGATGTCTTGATGATGATTGCCATAATACTCAGATACGAGATGCGAGATTTGAGATGCGAAACGAGCCTGCCCGCCAGGGAGCCGCTTCTTTCGCATCTTGCATCTCGAATCTTGCCTTTCTAGCTCACCGTCTGCTGCCGCATTGCGAGCAGTGCAGCGAGGATTCCTTCGGTCACCGTATCGACATTGCGGTCGCCGTCGACTTCAGCGAAGCGGCCTCCGTGGTGGCGATAGTACTCAATCACAGCCGCCGTCTTGGACTCGAACGCTTTCATGCGCTCGTAGAAGACCGGCTCGCTGTCGTCGGCGCGCTGCTCGAGCTTCGCGCCCTCGCGATCGCACACGCGGTCGTTCTTCGGGGGATTGAAGTAGATGTTGTAGATTGTGCCGCACACCGGGCAGCTCAGGCGGCCGGTGATGCGCTCCAGCAGCACCTTCTGGGGCACCACGATGTTAATGGCGACGACAGGGAGCTTGGAGGAGGCGAGCATGCCATCCAGCCACTGCGCCTGACCGAGCGTGCGGGGGAAGCCATCGAGGATGTAGCCGCGCGCGGTGTCCGGCTGCTTGAAGCGCTGGGCGACCATCTCGTTGACGAGGTCATCGGGGACGAGTTCGCCGCGGTTCATCAGATCTTCCGCCATCATGCCCAGCGGGGTGCGGTCGGTGCGGTTCTGCCGGAGCAGGTCGCCGGTAGAAATCTGAGGGATGGCGAAGCGCTCCATGAGCCGCTTGGCCTGCGTTCCCTTCCCCACACCCGGCGCGCCCAGCAGAAGCATGGGGCCGGGAACGAACTCGCTCGTGTTGGCCGTATTGGTCGATGCGTCAGACAATCCAAAAATCCGTTCAAAAAAGTGAGGCCAGGGCTTGAGGTCAGAGTTCAGAAAACGAAGCCTTCTGAACCCCGGCCCGTGGCCCTGACCCGTGGTTCCTTACCAGCTGCGGCGACCGCGAATGCGACCCGACTTCGGTGTGAAGCCATCGTAGTGGCGCATGATCAGCTGCGCTTCGATCTGCTGCACCGTGTCCATGGCTACGCCGACTACGATCAGCAGCGAGGTGCCGCCGAAGTAGAAGTTGAGGCCAAGGCCGTTGGTCATCCAAGGCGGCAGCTGATCGAAGAAGCTGCCAATCAGCGGCAAGTGGTTGAAGTGAATTCCCGAGATCAGGAACATCGGAATGATCGAGATCAGGATCAGGTACAGCGCTCCGACCAACGTGATGCGCGTGAGCACATCGTTGATGAAGTCCGACGTGCGCTTGCCGGGGCGAATTCCCGGGATGAAGCTGCCATACTTGCGCATGTTGTCGGCGATGTCATCGGGACGGAAGATGATCGAGATGTAGAAGTAGGCGAAGAAGATGATCGCCACCATGTACAGGAGCACATACCAGGGCTCAGCGGGAGCCAGAGCACGGAAGACCGGTCCAAGCCACTTGTTGTCACGCAGCGGTCCCGAACCGAACATGCTGACGTTCTGCAGCAGCAGCGGCGCCGAGAGGATCGACGCAGCGAAGATGACGGGCATGACGCCGCCGGAGTTCACCTTCAGCGGGAGGAACGAACTCGAGCCCTGCGAAAGGGTGCGGCCGACCATGCGCTTGGCGCTCTGCGTGGGGATGCGGCGCTCGGAGCGCTCGACGAAGACGATGAAGGCGACCACGCCGACCATCATGGCCAGCAGCGCCGCGATTGCCATCGGAGTGAAGGGGCCCCACTGGCTGGTGCGCGTCTTGTCGTACAGGTCGCCGATGGCGCGGGGCAGACCCACCACGATACCGGTGAAGATGAGGAGCGACATACCGTTGCCGATGCCGCGCTCGGTGATCTGCTCGCCCAGCCACATGATGAATGCCGTGCCTGCGGTCAGCGTGATGACGCAGAGCGGGAGGAACTCCGCCTTGGGCAGCGTCGTCATGCCGCCGGAGGCGGTCGACGTCAGCGAGATGCCGATGAACAGGCTCTGCACGATCGCGAGCAGCACGGTGACGTAGCGCGTCCACTGGGTGATCTTGCGGCGGCCAAGCTCGCCTTCCTTCTGCAGCTTTGCCAGCGGCTCATAGATGACCGTCAGCAGCTGGAAGATGATCGACGCCGTGATGTACGGCATGATGCCCAGCGCGAAGATCGTCAGCCGGCGCAGGTTGCCGCCGTTGAAGAGATCGAAGAGGCCAAGGGTCGAGCCAGCGTTCGAGTTGAAGAAGTCCGCGAGCTTGTTTGCGTCAATGCCGGGAGTCGGGATGTGCGCCCCGAGACGGTACACGGCGAGCAGCAGCAGCGTGAAGCCGATGCGGTTGCGCAGGTCGGGAATACGGAAGATGTTGCTGAGTCTCTCGAGCATCGATGAATCTGGCCTTCAGAGCGAGTATGGCTTCGATTGTACGCGTTTTGGGCCTGTCCGGAAGGGGGCGCAACGCCTGCGGTGCGCCCGGCCAGCAGGCCACAGAGGCAAAATGGCCGGAGCCCGCAGGCTCCGGCCGGATTGCTTAGGCAGCAGCGGTTTCGGAGCCGATCACGACGGCCTTACCGCCGGCCGCCTCGATGGCCTTCTGCGCAGCCTTGGAGAACTTGTGCGCGTGCACGGTGACCGCAGTGGTGATCTCGCCGTTGGCGAGGATCTTCACCAGGCCATTGCGCTTCTTGGAGAGGCCGAGCTCGATGATCTTGTCGAGGGTCAGCTCCGTCACGCCCAGTGCGGCGATGGTGTCCAGCGAGAGCAACTCGTACTCAACGCGGAAGATGTTGGTGAAGCCGCGCTTCGGCATACGGCGGTGCAGCGGCATCTGGCCGCCCTCGAAGCCGCGCATCAGGCTGGAGCCCGAACGCGAACCCTGGCCCTTGTGGCCGCGGGTCGAGGTCTTACCCATGCCCGAACCCATACCGCGGCCGACACGCTTCTTGTTTTCATTCGCCTTCTTGGGCGCATTCAGATTGCTGAGATTCAGTGCCATGTTCTTCCTCGCTAACGCCGGGAAGCTAGCTCTTAGCCGTTAGCTTCTAGCTCTTCGCTAGAGTTCGGCTATGTCTTGCATCCTCGACTCGCATGTTGGCCGTCTCTTCGACGGGCTCTTCGGCTTTGCGTCTTCGGGCTAGAAGCTAGGAGCTAATAGCTAAGAGCTGCCTCTCTACTCGACGACGCGAACCAGGTGGGGAACCTTTGCCACCATGCCGCGGATCGACGGGGTGTCTTCGCGCTCCACAATCTGGTTGAGCCGCGTGAAGCCCAGGCCCTTGATCACGAGCTTGTGCTTGACCGGGGTGCAGATCTTCGAGCGGAAGTATTGAAGCTTCATCATTTTTTCGGCTGCCATTGTTCTTCTCCGATATAAGGCCCGGGGTTGATCGCCCCGGGGCCGTTCCTTAGAGTTCGTCGACCGACTTGCCGCGAAGCGCGGCGACATCGGCCTTGTCACGCAGCTGCGAGAGGGCCACGAAGGTCGCCTTCACCACGTTATGCGGGTTGGCGGAACCGAGGGACTTCGTCAGCACGTTCTGCACGCCGGCGGCCGTCATGACTGCACGGACCGTCTTGCCGGCGATCACACCGGTACCTTCCGGCGCCGGCTTCAGCAGGACCTGACCAGAACCGAAGCGGCCGATGGTGTCGTGGGGGATCGTGTAGCTGGTCAGATTCACCTTGATCAGGTTCTTCTTGGCCGACTCGATGCCCTTTCGGATCGCCTGCGGAACTTCCTTCGCCTTACCCGAGCCGTAGCCCACAACGCCCTCGGCCGGATCACCAACGATGACCAGTGCCGCGAAGCTCATGTTCTTGCCGCCCTTGACGACCTTCGTCACGCGGTTGATCGCTACAACCTCATCCTTCAGGTTCAGGCGATTCGCATCAATTCTCTTCTTGATTACCATGAGGCACTCTTCCTTTTCTTTATTTGTCCCCGGCACACCGGTCCGGAGCTGCAGCCTCGTCGGGCTGCGTTGCGGGGCTTGAGCCCTCTTGGAAACTGTTTAGAACTCGAGGCCAGCCTCACGAGCGGCATCGGCCAGGGCCTTAATGCGACCGTGATACAGGTAGCCACCGCGGTCGAATACGACCTTCTTCACACCAGCAGCCAGGCCACGCTCAGCGATGAGCTTGCCGACTGCCTTGGCAGCCTCGACGTTGCCGCCGGCCTTCTTCTCTTCGCCCTTCTTCTGGACGGTGGAAGCCGAAGCGATGGTCTTGCCGTTCGCGTCGTCGATCAGCTGGGTGTAGATGTGGTTGAGCGAGCGGTAGACATTGAGACGCGGACGCTCAGCTGTGCCCGTCATCTTGGAACGGATGCGGGAGTGAACTCGCTGGCGGATTGCATTGCGTTGCGGCAGAGCGATCATGATGGGTTTCCTTTCCTAATGGCGTCGCTGACCTTCAACGACGTTCGGGTTGGAGTGAATAGTGGCTAGTGAATAGTGAAGAAAGACGCCGTTGTCTTGTTCACTATTCACTTCCTCACTATTCACTCGCCTTGCTTACTTGGCGCCGGTCTTTCCGACCTTCTTCTTCAGCTTCTCGTCGGAATAGCGAACACCCTTGTTCTTGTACGGGTCCGGCTTGCGCAGCGAGCGCATATCCGCCGCGACCTGGCCGACCTTCTGGCGATCGATGCCGGAGACCGTGACATGCGTCTGCTTGGGGTCGATGGCGACCTCGATGCCGGTGGGGAGCGGGAACTCGATGGGGTGGGAGTAGCCGAGCGTGAACACGACCATGTCCTTACCCTTGAGCTCCACGCGGTAACCGATACCGACTACGTCGAGTTCCTTCTTCCAACCGTTGGTTACACCCTCGACCGCGTTGAAGACGAGCGAACGGGCCAAGCCATGCAGCGCTGCCTGCTTATCGCTCTCGCGCTCCACGTGCAGAATGCCGTCCTTTTCCACCAGCGAGATGCCGGTGGGCAGGATCGCCGAGGTCTTGCCCTTGGGGCCTTCGACCACGACGAGGTTCGTCTGCACGGTGTACTTGACACCCTTGGGCAGCGTGATGGGCTTCTTGCCGATACGTGACATGATTCAATCCTTTGGTGGCTTGCGAGTCGCGGGGAAGCTAGCTTCTAGCTACTAGCTCTTAGCTTTTAGCCAAGGGCTCCGTTCCACTGCAGCCGACGGTTGCCCGCCTTACCTCAGGGGCTAAAGCCCCTTGAAACTTTGCCGGCAAATGTCACGGCCGAAGCCGTGACCTGCCGTTCTTGCCGGGCCCAGGGACTTGAATCTCAAATCCCTGGGCTCTAATTCGTTCACTACCAAACTTCGCAGAGGATCTCGCCGCCGACGTTTTCGCGGCGGGCCTGGCGGCCGGTCATGACGCCCTTGGGGGTGGTCATGATGCTGATGCCGAGGCCACCCTGGACGCGCTTGATCTCGTCACGGCCGATGTAGACACGGCAGCCGGGCTTGGAGACGCGCTTGAGGTCGCGGATGACGGACTCGTTGTTGGGGCCGTACTTGAGGTACACACGAAGCACGCGGCGGCCGTCTTCTTCGGCGGCCTTGTAGTTCGCGATGTAGCCCTCTTCCTTGAGGATGCGGGCAATTTCCGCCTTCAGCTTCGAGGCGGGAACATCGAGCTTCTGGTGGCGTGCGCCCTGCGCGTTGCGGATGCGCGTGAGAAAGTCTGCGACTGGATCGGTCAGATTCATCGTCTATCCTTTCATCCTCCGTTCGCTTCGGGCGGTACGCGCGAAGAACCAGCGAGGATGGTTGTGGCGCCCTTGAATCGATCAAGCACGCCGGGACCATGTTGCTCGCCACAGACTCACGCCCGCTTGTGCGGACAGGTCTCTGCGGCGCAGAGCCTTTGTTGCTTACCAGCTCGACTTGACGACGCCCGGGATTTCACCCTTCAGCGCCAGGCCGCGGAAGCATAGACGGCAGCAGCCAAACTTGCGCAGGTACGCGCGCGGACGACCGCAGAGCTGGCAGCGGTTGTGCTGGCGCGACTTGAACTTCGGCTTGCGTGCGTCTTTGACCTTCTTAGCAGTAGTTGCCATTTGTTTCCTCTGAGGCTTACGCCTCTGCTTTCCAGGCCCCCAAAGCGGGCCACGAAACCTAAGACTTAGTTACCCTGGCGGAAGGGCATCCCGAAGGCACGCAGCAGTGTGCGGGCTTCGTTATCGTCCTTCGCCGTGGTCACGATCGTGACGTTCATGCCCTTGGTCTTGTCGACCTTGGAGTAATCGATCTCCGGGAAGATCAGCTGGTCGCGCAGACCCAGCGTGTAGTTGCCGCGGCCGTCGAAGCTCTTCGAGCTCACGCCGCGGAAGTCACGCACACGGGGCAGGGCCACCGAGATCAGGCGATCAAGGAACTCGTACATCTTGTCGCCGCGCAGCGTAACCATTGCGCCGATGGGCATGCCCTCGCGGAGCTTGAACGCAGCGATCGACTTCTTCGCCTTGGTGACGACCGGCTTCTGGCCGGCGATCGCGGCAAGGTCGGCCGTCAGCGGATCCATGATCTTCGCGTTCTGCGTGGCTTCGCCGATACCCATGTTGATGACGATCTTCTCAAGCTTGGGAACGGCCATCAGGTTCTCGATGCCGAGTTCCTTCTGGATCGACTGCTTGAGTTCGGTTTGAAACTTCTCTCTCAGACGTGCTGCCATGATTCGTCTCTCTTTCTCACGGTGTCGGGGTGGGTACCGGTTCGTGAGGCGCTCAATTTAGCTGCTAGCTTCTAGCTCTTAGCTATTAGCCAACCGCCAGGTCCTAACTTTCCGCTCGCCGCAAACTCCCGCTAGAAGCTAAGAGCTAACGGCTAGCAGCTTACTTGGCCTTCGGCTCCGCGATGCTTGCGCCGTTGGAACGCGCGATGCGGGTCTTCTTGCCACCCTCGGTCGAGAAGCCAATGCGGGTCGGCTTGCCTTCGGAGTCCACCACCATCACATTCGAGATGTGGATGGGGGCTTCCTGCTTCACAATGCCGCCCTGCGTGGTCTGCGTGGGCTTCTTGTGCTTGGTGACGATGTTGATGCCTTCCACCAGCACGCGCTGCTTGTCGGTGTACACGCGGAGAACGCGGTGCGTCTTCGTGCCCTTGTTCTTGCCGGCGATTACGACCACCATGTCGTTGCGCTTGATCTTTGCCATCGAACTTTCTCCTTCAAACAGCCTCGGCGAACATGCTCAGTGAAGAGCGCGGAGCCGGAATCCGCTGAAATACAGTGAATAGTGGTTAGTGAATAGTGAGGTAAAGATTGAAACTCAGAGTCGTGAGGTTTTCTTCACTATTCACTCCTTCACTATTCACTCGCCAGTTAGATCACCTCAGGCGCCAGCGAGACGATCTTGAGGAACTTCTTCTCGCGGAGCTCGCGGGCGACGGGACCGAACACGCGGGTGCCGACCGGCTCCATCGAATCATTCACGACTACGGCCGCGTTCTCATCGAAGCGGATGTAGGTGCCGTCGCGACGGCGGGATTCCTTGTGCAGGCGAACGATGACTGCCTTCACAACCTTGCCCTTCTTGACCGTGCCATCCGGGGAAGCTTCCTTGACCGCGGCGGTAACCACATCGCCGAGACCGGCCTTCTTGCCAAGCCCACCGCCGAGCGGGAGGATCACCTGCAGCTTGCGCGCGCCGGAGTTATCGGCAACGGCGAGCATGGTGCGCATTTGAACTGACATGGATGTATCTCCTTGCGCTTACGCAACTACCTTCTTGTCATCCTGGGCGGGGCGAAGGATCTGCTTCCCGCGCAGTATGCCGGCAGAAGCCGGCCCAAACTTACTTGGCAGCCGCTTCGGCCCGAAGGGGCTTCTCGTCTGCAATCGCGGAGAGCGAGGAGCGGCGGATGATCTCTTCGAGATTCCAACGCTTCAGCTTCGACAGGGGACGGGTCTCGCGGATGCGGACCACATCGCCCACGCGAGCCGAGTTCTGCTCGTCGTGCGCGTAGAACTTCTTGTTCGACTTCATCACGCGCTTGTACTTGGGGTGGGCCTTGCGCATCTCGATCTCGACCACGATCGTCTTCTGCATCTTGGTCGAAACCACGTTGCCGACCTTCTCGTTGCGGCGTGCGGCTTCCTGCTGCGGTACCTGTGTTGTCTCAGCCATTGTTACTTGCCTCCCTTGGCGGCAGCCAGCACGCGCTCGCGTGCGATGGTCTTGAAGCGCGCAATGTCCACCTTGAGCGAACGGATGTTCTTGATGCCTTCCGTCTTGCCCAGGGACTTCGAGAAGCGAATACGGAAGAGCTGCTCGGCCGTTTTCTTTTCCTCGGCCTTCAGGTCCTCGTCGCTGAGACTACGGATCTTGTCCAATTCCATTTCTTTTTCCTTCCGCCTGAACGGCAGTGCTTTTCTACTCAGGAAATTTGGTGCATCCTGTCTTGCAATAGCTTCAGCCGAAGAGGCTTCCCTCTCCGGCCGAAGCCGAAATCTTTACTTGGCGGCAGCCTCAGGCGTGAAGCCCGGGCGAACGACAAAGGCGGTCCTGAGACCAAGCTTGTGAGCGGCCAGGCGCATCGCTTCCTTCGCGATGTCCACCGGAACGCCTTCCATCTCGAACAAAATCTTGCCGGGGCGAACGACCGCTACCCAGTGATCAGGAGCGCCCTTGCCCTTACCCATACGGGTTTCGGCAGGCTTCTTGGTGATGGGCTTGTCCGGGAACAGACGCAGCCAGACCTTGCCACCACGCTTGATGAAGCGGGTCATCGCGATACGCGAAGCCTCGATCTGGCGGTCTGTAATGTAGCCGCACTCGAGAACCTTCAAGCCGTAATCACCAAACGAGATATCCGAACCGCGCCACGCCTTGCCGCACATGCGGCCGCGCTGTTGCTTGCGGTACTTGACCTTCTTGGGCAGAAGCATTGTTCAATCCTTATCGTTTCCTCGAAGGCCTTGCAGCTTCGAGGGGTATTGCCAGGCAGCTCTCATGGAGCAGGCCCGGAAGATCGGCACGCAGAGCGTGATCGATCCAGCGAAGAGACGCGTTGAAACTCGCACGTCTCGATAGACCCGTTGCCGGGACTGTTGCACGGTGAAACCCTTGGAGCTTGCCGGCATCGGCCCAGAAACGGGACTGGCGCAGGAGATAAGCCTCAGTCGTTCGGCTCATCTATAAGCTCGACCGAGGTCTCTGCCACTCGCCGTAAGGCACGGGGCAGACTCAGGGCCAAACCAAATTAGTGTAGCAGAAATCCGCGCGGGGCGCGAATTTCGTAGGGTTCAGGTTCCAGGGCTCAGGGTCCAGAAAGCCGCAGCCTTCTTGGCCCCTTAAGCCCTATACCCTGGGTCCTGACTAAGGGAGCTTAGAAAGCTCCGGTGGTCGTAACGTTGTCGCGGCGCTTTTTCTGCTCGTAGATGTCGCCACGGTAGATCCAGGTCTTGACGCCGATGACGCCGAAGGTCGTCTTGGCTTCGGAGAAGCCGTAGTCGATGTCGGCGCGAAGGGTGTGCAGCGGCAGACGGCCCTGCAGGTACCACTCCGAGCGCGCGATCTCGTTGCCGTTGAGACGGCCCGAGACGCGAACCTTGATGCCCTTGCAGCCGAAGCGCAGGGCCGAATCGACCGACTTGCGCATCGCGCGGCGGAAAGAGACACGCTTCTCCAGCTGGAGGGCGATGTTCTCGGACACGAGCTGCGCGTCGAGCTCAGGCTTGTTGACCTCGAGGATGTCGATGAACACCTCGCGGCTGGTGCGCTTCTGGATGTCAGCCTTGAGCTTGTCGATCTCGGCGCCCTTGCGGCCGATGATGATGCCCGGACGCGCGGTGCGGATGATCAGGCGGAGCTTGTTGCCCGGACGCTCGACCTCAACGGACGAGACACCGGCGGCCTTCAGCTTGTCGCGAAGCTCAGCCTTGAGCTTGACGTCCTCGACGAGGAGCTTGTCAAAGCCGCGCTCGGTGAACCAGCGCGACTTCCACGGCTTGTTGACGCCGAGGCGGAATCCATACGGATGGACTTTCTGTCCCATATTTCCTTCTTTTCTCGCCTCCGCCGGTTGAGCCGGCGAGGCCTAGCTACACGGATTTTGTCTCCGGCCGCGGACTGTATTCTGCCGCGTGTCGAGGACTCACCAGGACTGCAATCATCTCCCCCGTGGTTCGTCTCCGTTGCCCGTCCAGGAATAGGGCTCAGGGCGGACAACGGAACACGGAGAACGTCGTACGGTTACTTCGCTACTGCCTTCTTGCTCGCGGACTTCTTCGCGGCCTTCTTGGCAGTGGACTTCTTGGCCGCCTTCTTGCCGGCGGTCTTCTTCGGGGCCGCTGCGGCGTCAGCCGAAGCGGTTGCCACCTCGGCAGCCTTCTTCTCGGCCACCGTGATGATGATGTGCGCGATGCGGCGCTGGTAGCGATACGCACGGCCCATTGGGGCAGGGCGGATACGCTTCATGCGCGGACCTTCATTGGCCACCGCGGTCTTCACGAACAGGTTGTCGACGTCGACGTCGAGACCGCGCTCGTCGGAGAGGTACTGGGCGTTCGCCACGGCCGAGCGGATCACCTTCTCGACCACGGGGGCGATGCGCTTGTTGGTGAACGCGACCGTATTGATCGCAGCTTCCACGCGGAGGCCCTTGATGAGGTCAAGCACCAGCTTGGCCTTCTGCGGGCTGACGCGCTGGTTCCGAGCCTCGGCGCGGAACTCAGGTGCAGCAGTTGTTGTCGTCTTTGCCATCTTCTTATCCCTTACGGCTGGAAGCCAGGAGCCTTGCGGCTGGCAGCTTCGGCCTGATCTTGTTGACCCTGATCCTGTTGGCCGAAACTACTTGGCCTTCGCCGTATCCCCGCCCTTGGCGGTGTGGCCCTTGAACGTGCGCGTCGCGGAAAACTCGCCGAGCTTGTGGCCGACCATGTTCTCCGTGCAGTACACCGGGATGAACTTGCGGCCGTTGTGCACAGCGATGGTGTGGCCGACCATGTCCGGGTGAATGGTCGAGCGACGCGACCAGGTGCGGATGACCTTCTTGTCACCAGCCTGGTTCATCACATTGATCTTGCTCATCAGGTGCTCGTCGATGAACGGGCCCTTCTTCGTGGAGCGTGACATTGGAACTCCTTGGTGCTCGATGCTACGAATCGCAGGAGGAGTGCTGCGACTTGGTCTCGCCCTTTTGGCGCCGATGTCCTGACGCTCCTCCGGGTGGCGATTAGCTCTTAGCCATTAGCTCTTAGCTACTAGCCCTTGATGTCGCCGCCAGCCGCTGCTCTTCGCTTCTTCTAACAGCTAAGAGCTAGCGGCTAACAGCTTCGTTCTTACTTGCCCTTATTGCGGCGTTGAACGATAAAGACGTCGGTGCGCTTGTTGTTGCGCGTCTTGTAGCCGCGCGTCGGCTGACCCCATGGGGTCACCGGGTGACGGCCACCCGAGGTCTTACCTTCACCACCACCGTGCGGGTGATCGACCGGGTTCATCGAGACACCGCGGTTGGCCGGGCGGATACCCTTCCAGCGGTTGCGGCCCGCCTTGCCGATGGTCACGTTCTCGTGGTCGGTGTTGCCTACCTGGCCGATGGTCGCCATGCAGTCGATGAGCACCTTGCGGGTCTCGCCCGAAGGCAGCTTCAGGAGGGCGTAGTCGCCTTCCTTCGCGATCAGGTTGACCTGCGCACCAGCGGAGCGGGCCATCTGCGCGCCCTTGCCAGGACGCAGCTCGATGTTGTGCACCGTGGTACCGACGGGGATGTTGCGCAGCGGGAGGGCGTTGCCGACGAGGATGTCGGCCTCGGGACCGCTCATCACCTTCTGGCCAACCTTGAGACCGACAGGCTGGATCATGTAGCGCTTCTCGCCGTCCGCGTAGTGGATGAGCGCGATGCGCGAGCTGCGGTTCGGGTCGTACTCGATCGTCGCGACGGTGCCGGGGATGCCGTACTTGTCGCGCTTGAAGTCGATGAGGCGCAGCTTCTGCTTGTGTCCGCCGCCCTGGTGGCGAATGGACAGCTTGCCCATGTTGTTGCGGCCACCGGTGCGCGGCTTGACCGCGAGCAACGGCTTATGCGGCTTGTCGGTGGTGATGTCGTCGTTGACCAGCTTCGTCTGGAAGCGAAGGGTCGGGGTAATCGGACGGAATGATTTGATCGGCATAGTGCCTTATCTCTCTTCTCCGCGCGGCCGTCAGACCTGCGCGATAGGTGATTCGAACTACGTTGTACGTTCTAAGTTCCACGTTGTACGTTCGACTGGCCAAGGCCGCGTAGAACGTACAACGCAGAACGTACAACTAAATCTCTGCGGCGAAGTCGGGAACCTTTTCCCCGGCCTTCAGGCGGACATAAGCTTTCTTCCAGTCGGGAAGGAAGCCGGCAAACTTGCCACGGCGGCGCTCCTTGCCCAGCACCAGCGCAGTGCGGACGCTGGCAACCTTGACATTGAAGAGCTGCTCGACGGCCTGCTTAACCTCGGTCTTCGTCGCGGTCGAAGCTACTTCGAATACCAGCGAGCTTTCGGTCTCGCGAGTCGTGAGCGCCTTCTCGGTGATCAGCGGGCGGCGGATGACTTTATATAGGGTCGACATGAGTTACGCGACCTCCTTGTGAGCTCTCTTCGAAACGTTCTTCTTCAGCGTCTCCTGCAGAGCTTCAAACGCAGCCTTCGAGAAGATGGCGCGCTCGTAGCGGAGCAGGTCGTAGGGATGCACCTCGCTCGAGAGGACCAGCTCCACACCCGCCAGGTTGCGCGAGCCAAGGTAGAGCTTCTCTTCGAGCTGCTGGGTCGACTCGACCAGCAGGGTGGTCTTCTTGGCATCGAGCTTGTTCAGCGCGTTGCGGAAGAGCTTGGTTTTGGCCTCGGACAGGAGGAAGTTCTCCACGATGGTGAGCTTGCCATCGGCCAGCTTGGACGCGATCGCCGAGCGCAGCGCGCCGAAGAGCTTCTTCTTCGGGAACTGGTACTCGTAGCTGCGCGGCTGAGGTCCGTGGACCGTACCACCACCACGCCAGAGCGGGGTGCGGATGGAGCCGACACGGGCGCGGCCCGTACCCTTCTGCTTCCAAAGCTTCTTACCTGCGCCGCTGACCGCTTTACGATTCTTCGTCGCGTGCGTACCCTGGCGGAGCGAAGCACGATAGTGCTTTACAGCCTCCCACAACAGGGCCTCGTTGATGTCTCCCGAGAACAAATCGTCGAGCTCCAGCTCGCCGACCTTTCCGCCCTCGAGATTGACCACCTGAATGCTTGCCATCTCAACTTCTCTTTTCCGTGCCCGCGAACGTTGCCTCGGGCCCTTCGGTTGTTAGGCTGCGGTACTCGCTTTGTTCCGCGCGCAGCTGTTGTTGCAAGCCGTTAGCTTTTAGCTCTTAGCCTTTCGCTAGGAACCAGAAGCTAACGGCTAAAAGCTATTTCTTCTTCGGTGCAGCCTTCTTCGAAGCCTTCAGCGCATCCTTGGTCTCGGTACCGGCGAAGCCACGACGCTCGCGCGGCGGCGACTTAGCCTTCGAGACGAGAACATAACCCTCACGCGCACCCGGAACCGCGCCTTCGACCAGGAGGAGATTGTCCTCAACGTCGACGCCGCGGATGCGGAGGTTGCGGACGGTGATCTGCGCGTCACCGAAGTGACCCGGCATACGCTGGCCCGGGAAGACGCGCGACGGGAACGACGAGGCGCCGATCGAGCCCTGGATCTGGAACATGTGACCGTGCGACTTGGGACCGCCGGCAAAACCATGACGGCGAACGACGCCCGCGAAACCACGACCCTTCGACTTGCCGATGATGTCGACGAACTTCGCGTCGTTGAAGATCTCGACGGTGATGCGATCGCCAGCCTTGGCGCCCTGATCACCCTCGCCGCCAGTGACGGACTCGAGTGCAACCTCACGGAAGACACGAACCGGGGGAGCGGAGGTCTTGCCGAGGTGGCCGGTCATCGGCTTGTTGATCTTGGAAGCCTTCACGAACTCGACCAGGCCGATCTGGGCGGCATCGTAGCCATCCTTCGCCTTGGTCTTGAGCTGCGTGATCACGCACGGGCCAACCTGCAGGACCGTGATCGGGTGAACGTCACCCTTTTCGTCGAAGACCTGCGTCATGCCGATCTTCTTACCGAGAATGCCTGTTACTGACATTACTTTCTCTCCTCATCATGCCGGACACGAGGTGCCGGCACTGTAGGTGTTCGCTGAGAGCCATTAGCTCTTAGCTTCTAGCTGTTAGCTAAATCCTTGGAAACCATAACTGCTCGTGTCGCCGACCCCAGGCTAGAAGCCAGGAGCTAACGGCTAAGAGCTACTTGGTAACCGTCTTGATCTCGACGTCGACACCGGCGGGGAGATCGAGCTTCATCAGGGCATCCACCGTCTGCTGCGTGGGCTCCAGGATGTCGATCAGGCGCTTGTGGGTGCGAATCTCAAAGGCCTCGCGGGACTTCTTGTCCACGTGGGGCGAGCGCAGGACGCAGTACTTGTTCTTCATGGTGGGCAGGGGAATCGGTCCTGCCACCTGTGCACCGGTGCGCTTGGCGGTCTCGACGATTTCTCCAGTGGAGGTGTCGAGAACACGGTAGTCATACGCCTTAAGGCGAATGCGAATGCGCTGCTGAGCCATTCGGAACTACTTTCTGACCTTCAAACAAAGATCGGTTTGGAGTATCTTGCGCGCGATCGTACCTCTGGACCGGACACGCAAGTCTCGTTTCGTGGAAGAACCGGACTTCAGATGTTTTGCGGGGGCTTCGCGTCCGCCCAGATTCCGGCAGACACAACGCACTACGGACGCAGTACGCCCAACCCAATAAGCATAGCTGGTCCCGGTGGAAAACTCAAGGGCGCGCGCCTAGAAATCAGGCACTGCGGCTCTCGCATTCGAATCACCCCTCTGCAGCCCGCCTCTTTGCGCGCGCGAGGAGACGCCGAGCGACCACGATCTCAGAGATGGCGACCACCATTGGGCCATAAAGCATGGCCGCAACATATGGCGGCATCCCTTTGGGTCCATCACTCCGCGTCCACCAGGGAGACAGACTCGGGCGAGCCCGGAGGGCCAGCATCTGCAGAAGGACGACTACCACCAGGTAAATAAGGTGGATCACCAGCATGCGCGGCACCTCGTCCTGCACATATTGGTCGCCAAGGCTGTGCTTCGTCTTGATTCCCCGGGTGCGAAAGAAGGTCCAGACGCACACAACTCCCGTGTAACTGATCGCGGTAACGATCTGAAGCCCGTACGGCTGTTCACGTAGCGTGATAAAGAGCAGCACCGATCCCAAGGCCAGCAGCAGAATCAGCACATACACGCCAAGTGCCTCGCCCAATGTCACAGGCTCTTTGGACTGCTCACGTTTTTCCCGATCGTCGAGCGACTCAAACACGCGGCCTCGCAGCTGGTAAAGCGATTCTAACCAGAGGGACCGAAAAGGCTTCAAACAGAAACGCGGTCAGCCGAAGCTGACCGCGTTTCCTATTCCTTGAGTCCCGAGGCTAGCGCCGGCTGAAGCCGGTCGCCTACCCGTAACTTAACGCGAAGCGTGAAGTTACTTGAGGATCTCGGAGATCGTGCCGGCGCCTACCGTACGTCCACCCTCACGGATGGCGAAGCGGAGACCCTTCTCCATGGCGACCGGCGTGTGCAGGGTCACCTCGAGCTGGATGTTGTCGCCGGGCATGCACATCTCGGTGCCCTCAGGCAGCTTGGCCGAACCCGTCACGTCCGTGGTGCGGAAGTAGAACTGGGGGCGGTAGCCGTTGAAGAACGGGGTGTGACGTCCGCCTTCGTCCTTCGAGAGGACGTAGACCTCACCCTTGAAGGTGGTGTGCGGTGTGATCGAACCCGGCTTGGCAAGAACCATGCCGCGCTCGACGTCTTCCTTCGCGGTACCGCGGAGGAGGAGACCGGCGTTGTCGCCCGCCAGACCTTCATCGAGCTGCTTCTTGAACATCTCGACGCCGGTGACGGTGGTGGCCTGGGTGTCGCGGAAGCCGACGATCTGTGCCGCCTCGCCAACCTTGATCTTGCCGCGCTCGATACGGCCGGTGACGACGGTACCACGACCCGAGATCGAGAAGATGTCCTCGATCGGCATCAGGAAGGGCAGGTCGACCAGACGGTCGGGCTGGGGAACCGAAGCATCGACAGCAGCCATGAGCTCGTCGATCTTGGCTTCCCACTGGGCTTCGCCGTTCAGCGCGCCGAGCGCCGAGCCGCGGATGACGGGGACGTCATCGCCAGGGAAGTCGTACTTCGAGAGCAGCTCGCGAACTTCCATCTCGACCAGGTCGATGAGCTCTTCGTCGTCAACCGCATCGCACTTGTTCAGGAACACGACGATGTACGGAACGCCGACCTGACGAGCGAGCAGCACGTGCTCCTTGGTCTGGGGCATCGGGCCGTCGGTGGCCGCGACCACGAGGATCGCGCCGTCCATCTGCGCCGCACCGGTGATCATGTTCTTGATGTAGTCAGCGTGGCCCGGGCAGTCGACGTGAGCATAGTGGCGGTTCGCCGTCTCGTACTCCACGTGGGAGGTCGAGATGGTGATACCACGCTCGCGCTCCTCAGGAGCGTTGTCGATTGTGTCGAACGAGCGGAACGAGTTCTTCGGGTTGTGCTTCGAGAGAACCTTGGTGATCGCCGCCGTGAGGGTGGTCTTGCCGTGGTCGATGTGACCGATCGTGCCAACGTTCACGTGCGGTTTGCTACGATCAAATTTTTCCTTCGCCATCGTCTTCTCCGTCTAAGAATTACTGCTGATTCCTATGTCTTGCGCACGCTCGTCAATGTTCCAGAGCTCCAGTGCGCGGCTTGCTTTGCTAAACCGTCGCAGCTTTGGGCAGATGCCCCGAGCCGCTACCTGCCGTCCTTGGCGCCGCCATTCTTGGCGATGACTTCCTCACTCACCGAGCGAGGCGCTTCCTCGTACTGCTTGAACTCCATGGAGAAGTTCGCACGACCCTGCGTGGAACCACGCATCGCCGTAGCATAGCCGAACATCGTGGACAACGGCACGGTCGCCTTGATGGCCTGAACACCACCCACCATCTCCATGCCTTCGATACGGCCGCGGCGAGAGTTGAGATCGCCGATGATCGTGCCCATGTACTCTTCGGGCACGGTCACTTCGACCGACATCACAGGCTCAAGAAGAACAGGCTTGGCCTTGCGGGCAGCTTCCTTGAACGCCATTGAGCCGGCGATCTTGAAGGCCATTTCGTTCGAATCGACGTCATGGTAGCTGCCGTCGTACAGCTCTACCTTGATGTCGACCATCTCGTAGCCGGCGAGCACGCCGCCCAGAAGCGCTTCCTGAATGCCCTGGTCGATCGGCTTGATGTACTCCTTCGGGATGGTGCCGCCCTTGATCACATTGACGAACTCGTAGCCCTTGCCGGGCTCGTTGGGCATAATGCGGATCTTGGCGTGGCCGTAGTTACCCGAACCACCCGTCTGACGGATGTACTTGCCTTCGGCTTCTGCTGTTCCGCGAATGGTCTCGCGGTAGTTCACCTGCGGCTTACCGACGTTGGCCTCGACCTTGTACTCGCGCATCATGCGGTCGACGATGATCTCAAGGTGCAGCTCGCCCATGCCGGCGATGATGGTCTGACCGTTCGTGATGTCCGTGCGGACCTTGAACGTCGGATCTTCCTGCGCGAGCTTGGCCAAGGCCATGCCCATCTTTTCCTGGTCGACCTTGGTCTTCGGCTCCACGGCAACTTCGATGACTGGCGCCGGGAAGTCGATGGACTCGAGCACGATCGGGGACTTCTCGGTGCAGATCGTATCGCCCGTGACGAGGTTCTTGAGACCGACGCAGGCGCAGATGTCGCCCGCGAGGATCTCGGTGATCTCTTCACGCTTATTGGCGTGCATCTTCAGCAGACGGCCGATGCGTTCCGTCTTGCCGGTGCGCGGATTGAGCACCGAATCGCCGGTCTTGAGCTGCCCCGAGTAGACACGGATGAAGATCAGCTGGCCGACGAACGGGTCGGTCATGATCTTGAAGCCCAGGGCCGCGAACGGCTCATTGTCATCCGCATGGCGGACCAGCTTGGCCTCGGTGTCGTACGGATCGATGCCTTCGATCGGAGGAACATCGAGCGGGCTCGGCAGGTACGCCACGACTGCGTCCAGCAGGGTCTGAATGCCCTTGTTCTTGAACGCCGTGCCGCACATCACCGGGAAGATGTTCATCGCGATGGTGGCCTTGCGGATCGCGCGCTTGAGTTCCTCGGCGGTGACGGTCTCACCCTCGAGGTACTTCATCATGACTTCTTCATCGGAGTCGGCGACAGCCTCAAGCAGCTGCTGATGCATCTCCTCGGCCTTTTCCTTCAGGTCGGCCGGGATCTCGACGACATCGTAGTGCGCGCCCATCTCCTCGTTGGTCCAGACGATACCCTTCATCTCGACGAGGTCGACGACGCCCTGGAACTTGGCTTCCTCGCCAATCGGCCAGTTGATGGGAACCGCACGCGCGCCGAGGCGCTGCACGATGGTCGAGGTCGCGTACTCGAAGTTCGCGCCCGCCTTGTCCATCTTGTTGATGAAGCAGATACGCGGAACCTTGTATTTGTTGGCCTGACGCCACACTGTCTCCGACTGGGGCTGAACGCCCTGCACGGAGTCGAAGCAGGCGACCGCGCCATCGAGCACGCGCAGCGAACGCTCCACCTCGGCCGTGAAGTCCACGTGGCCGGGGGTGTCGATGATGTTGATGCGGATGCCGTTCCAGGTGCAGGTGGTTGCGGCGGACGTGATGGTGATGCCGCGCTCCTGCTCCTGCTCCATCCAGTCCATGGTGGCGGTGCCCTCGTGCACCTCGCCGATACGGTGGTTGACACCCGTATAGAAGAGGATGCGCTCGGTCGTCGTCGTCTTGCCGGCGTCGATGTGAGCCATGATGCCGATGTTCCGACACTTATTCAGAGGTACTGTGCGAGCCACGGTAGTTCTTTCTGCAGGCCTACTGACCTGCGGTCAGGAGCTTTTAGCTGTTAGCTTCCAGCTCCTAGTTTTCGTCTGCCCGAGTCCTAGCTAAAAGCTAGGGGCTAGAGGCTGCTCTTACCAGCGATAGTGAGCGAACGCCTTGTTCGCCTCAGCCATGCGATGAACGTCTTCCTTCTTCTTCATCGCGGCGCCACGGCCGTTGGCCGCATCGAGCAGCTCGGCGGTGAGCTTTTCGACCATGCCCTTTTCGCCACGGGCGCGGCCGTAGCTCACGAGCCAGCGGATCGCGAGTGAGGTGCGGCGCTCCGGAGCGACTTCGATCGGCACCTGGTAGTTCGCACCGCCGACGCGGCGGCTCTTCACTTCGAGGGCCGGCTTGACGTTCTCAACGGCCTTCTTGAACAGCTTCAGGGCCTCCTCGCCGCCCTTCTTCTCGAGGTTCTCCATCGCCTCGTAGAAGATGGCCTGCGCGGTGGACTTCTTGCCACCCCACATCATGCTGTTGACAAACTTTGTGACCAGGGTCGACTGGTAGATCGGGTCCGCGGGGACCTCACGCTTGGCGATGTAGCCTTTTCTCGGCATTCTCTCTCTTCTTTCTTCTTCCCCCGGTGCGGTGACTTCTCACGCTGCCGGGCCTGAACTGCGTTGTACGTTGTTCGTCGTACGTTCTACGTGTCGAACGCCGGAACGGCGGCGCACAACGTAGAACGCGCGACGTAGAACTTTACTTGGCGGCAGCAGCCTTCGGACGCTTCGCGCCGTACTTGGAGCGGCTCTGCTTGCGGTTGGCGACGCCGACGGAGTCGAGCGTGCCGCGAACCACGTGGTAACGGACACCCGGGAGATCCTTCACACGGCCGCCGCGGATGAGCACGATCGAGTGCTCCTGCAGGTTGTGGCCGATGCCCGGGATGTAGGTGGTGACCTCGATGCCGTTGGTCAGGCGTACACGGGCGACCTTACGTAGCGCCGAGTTCGGCTTCTTCGGGGTCTGGGTGTAAACGCGGGTGCAGACGCCGCGGCGCTGGGGCGAACCCTGCAGAGCCGGCGAGGCAGTCTTGTAACGGGTGGGCGTGCGGCCCTGCTTGACGAGCTGGTGGAATGTAGGCACTTCGAAAAACCTCTCTCTTCTTGCAACACCGGCAGCTGCGTGGATCGCAACCTCCGGGCTTTCGACTTCTCCCTCGAACGCAACGCAGGGCAGCGCCTTCGCTCTTCTCCGCATTCATGCCGGCGTAACCTGACCGGCGCACACGCGAATGGCGGAGCTCGAGGCTGGTCTCCCAGCGGGTTGATCTCCCGTTTTCAGGGACGTGCGCAACCCAAGCTCCGGCGAAGTTCTGAATCCTGCACGCGGCCGTACTGCTCCCAAGCCGAACTGCCTGGGCGAATCCGCTTGCTGTTACTGCACAATCACTGCTCAGGCTTGAGACAGGCGACGGTGGCCGGTGTGGTCTCCCCTTCGTAAGCTTCTCGTACTTCACGAGAGGCCCGCCCAAAGAGACTGCCCAACTCCGTATCGCGCTGTTCCGGCCCCGCCGAGCCCTCTTGATATAGGTTCCGCCGGTGCAGACTCGCGGAAAGAGGGTGACGCAGGCTCTCAGACAGGTGGTTCCGCGAAACACACGGAACCCTCACACTCTATCAAGAGCCAGGGGCGGAGTCAAGAAATCGGGCACTCCAAATGGCCCAAAGGAGCCAGTGTTTCCCGCGATTTGCCTCACTTCCGGGGCAGCCGGATAGGGGCTGCGTCGCGCTTGCTATCGTCGTTCCATGCCTGCCGCCCCGTCCCAGCTCCCGCCCGAGGCCTCCGACGACCGGTTTGCCAACACCGCCCTGACGGCACTCCGCTCGACGCAGGTCCATCTGGCCGACCTTTCAGATTTTCCGAGCGAGCACATCCTCCGCTACCGTCCCGAGGTCTGCCCCTTCGTCTGCCTACTCGGCGACGCGGAGGCCGGGCTGACGGAGCTGGCCGGACGGATGCAGCCCGGTGAGATGGAGTGGGTGCTGCACCCCACCGCCGAGCCGCTTCTCCCGGACGCTTCTGCCTGGGCGGAGGTGCACGGCATGCGCCTGAGCGGCTTCGGCGGCGTGAGCCAGATGGTCTTCCCGGCCGACGCGCCGATCGCGGAAGACCCAGACTCAAATGACGCGGGCGAGATCGTTCCCATGCTCGGCCCTGATGCCGGGCAGGAGATGGTCGACCTCACGACGGTCGCCTTTCCCGGCTTCTTCCGCATCCGCACCAACGCCATGGGGCCTTACTTCGGCATCCGGCGCGAGGGCCGCTTGATCGCCATGGGCGGCGACCGCATGTGCTTCGACGAGTTCCGCGAGGTCTCCGGCATCTGCACGCTACCGGAGTACCGCGGGCAGGGGCTCGCCGGAGCCATCATCCGGCACATCCTGCGCGAGCATCGGGCGGCCGGCTTCCGCAGCTACCTCCATCTGTCGACGGCCAACATCGGAGCCCGGCGAATTTATGAGCAGCTGGGCTTTGTCTTTACGCGCGAGGTCTTCTGCACGCGGGTCATCAAGCCGTTGCCGAATAGCTGATATACCAAATCGCCCCACGAGCCGCCCATCGTTGGTAGGCTGGACGACATGATCCGCAGTGCACGTGCTCTCCTTTCTGTAGGCGCCCTGGCTTTTGCAGGCGTCCTCGCTGTGTTTCCCGTTAGCGCCCAGCGCCCGGGCCGGGTGCGTACCCCGGGCGCCGTTGCCATCTCCCCTGACGGCGCGCTGGTCGCCTGGACTCTTCGCGGGGCTGGAACCGAGGGGCTCCGCTCCGGCGGCCCGTCGACGCTGCATGTGAGCGTCGCCGCCAACTCCGCGAGCGACAAAACGATTGCCCCCGAAGGCAAAGGCTGCTCCGGGACTGACCCCGTCTGGTCGCCCGATGCGCAGACGCTGGCCTTCACCGGCAGCTGCCCTGCGGCTGACGGCAAGCGTGGGCAGGACGAGATCTATCTCTGGTCGCGCACGAGCGGCGAGGTGAAGCAGCTCACGCATGTGACCGGCATCTTCAAGCAGGCGACCTTCTCGCCGGATGGCAAGACACTGGCCTTCCTCTTCGTGAAGGACGCAACCCGCAGCGCGGGCGCTCTGGATGCGATGAAACCGTGGGCAGGTGTCATCGGTGAGGACAACCTGGAGATCCAGGGTCTTTACAGCGTCGATGTCGCGACCGGCGAGGGCAAGTGGATCGTCGCTCCTACGCCGCAGATGTACGTCTTCGAGTACGGCTGGGCGCCGGATTCGAAGACGGTCACCTTCATCGGCGCGGCTGCTCCCGGCGAGAACAACTGGTGGGTGGCGAAGCTCTACACCGGCACGACCGATGGCGCGATCCGCGTCGTCTTCGACCCGAACACCACGAAATCCGCGATGCACGGCCTGCAGATCGCCGTTCCCCGTTTCTCGCCCGACGGCACAAAGATCGCCTTTATCGGCGGGCTGATGAGCGACTTCGGTTCGAACGGCGGCGATGTCTGGGTGGTCAACGCCGACGGCAAGGGAGAACCCACGGATGTGACGCCGAAGATCGACGGCACGCCGACCTTTGAGGCATGGGTCTCCAATACGTCCATCGGCTTTGTCGAGGATCGTCGCGGCCACGTTGTGCTTCCCGACTACGACATCGCCACCCGCAAGGAGATTCCCGGATCGGCTGCCGATCTCGGCGAGGTATCACTGGCCGGTGGGCCACTGAAAAATGCGATCTCCTTCACCAACAAGGGCGTCTTCGCCTTCGTCAAGTCCGGCCTGACGGCTCCTCCCGAGGTCTTCGTCGGCTCGCTGGATAAGCTGCAACAGTTCACCCATCTGAACGATGGCGCCAAGCCTAACTCGCGCACCGAGTCCGTGGAGTGGGAGAACGAGGGCTTCCACATCCAGGGCTGGATCACCTACCCCAAGGACTACGACCCGGCGAAGAAGTACCCCATGATCGTCAGCGTGCACGGCGGTCCTTCGTCCTCCGTGGGAGCGCGCTGGAATGCAGCTTCGGAGTGGTCGGACGCGGGCTACTTCGAGTTCCAGCCCAACCCGCGCGGCAGCTATGGCCAGGGCGAGGCTTTTACCGCGGCCAACCGCAAGGATTTCGGCTACGGTGACCTGCGCGACATCCTCAAGGGCATGGACACGCTCGAGGCCAAGCTCCCGATCGACAGGAACCGTGAGGGCCTGACGGGCTGGAGCTATGGCGGGTTCATGACGATGTTCGCCATCACCCAGACGCATCGCTTCCGCGCGGCGGTGGCGGGCGCTGGCATCAGCAACTGGCAAAGCTACTACGGAGAGAACTCCATCGACCAGTGGATGGTGCCATTCTTCGGAGCCAGCGTGTATGACGATCCGGCGGTGTACGCCAAGAGCTCGGCGATCAACTTCGTGAAGAAGGTGACGACGCCGACGCTCATCATCGTGGGCGACCGCGACGGCGAGTGCCCGGCACCGCAGAGCTTCGAGCTGTGGCACGCGCTGCGGGCCGAAGGCGTGAAGACTCAGCTGGTGGTCTACCCGAACGAGGGACACGGCTTCCGAGACCCGGAGCACCTGCGCGACCGCACCGAACGCGAGCTGAAGTGGTTCGCCGAGAACATGCCTGCCGGCAACTGACCTGTCCTCCCAACCGAAGCACGATCCCGCGGGGCCAAAGTTTTCACTTTGGCCCCGCGCTCGTTGTGCAGTAGGCTGGCGAACATCCGGGCAAAGCGAGACACACAAGCAGCGGGATGTTCTTCCGCGTGCTCCCCGGAGGAGAACCCTTGACCTACCTCATCGATCGCGACGGCCAGCAGTACGGCCCCTACACGCTGGAACAGCTGCGCGGCTATGTCACCTCGGGCTCGATCCTGCCTACGGACATCGCCCGCCACACCGAAACCGGCGTCGCCACCACGGTCGCCGCGCTGCTGCAGGAAGAAAACGCGCGCTTCCCGCCGCCGGGGTACGTTCAGCCGGGCTACGGCTACGTCCGGCCGGAGCATGTGCCGATCGTGCCCCTGCCGCCCAACCTCCACTGGGCGGTGGTGCTGTTGATCAGCTTTGTGCTGAACCCTTTTGCGGCCGGTTGGTACGTCTACCAGATGGTCTGGGTCCGGAACCTCGACCGTGAGAACAAGGCCCTGCTCTACTTCGTCGCGGGGTTCGGGGTAGGTCTGGCGGGATGCCTGGCGGGCGGGCTGGCCATGGCATTCAACGAATCCGGGCACTTCCCGGTCCTCGGTCTCACCCTTTTCCTGTTCGCCAGCCTCGCCATGACCGTTCTGCACATTCTCTCGATCTTCGAGGTGCGGCGGTCCATGCTGGCCTACTACAACACTGTGGAGCCGATCGGCCTGCGCCTGTCCGGGGTCATGACGTTTTTCTTCAACGTCTTTTATTTTCAGCACCACATGTCGCGGATCGTGCTTTGGAAGCAGACCGGATACCTCAGCCCGCAGAATTGACTTCCCGGCGGGGGCCGACAAACCTCCCCCAGAGCGCAGGAAGGGGTACCCCGCCTTGCCGCTTCAACCGTCCAACCCCTAAACTGAAGACTCGGAGATTCAGCGGAATTGCGGTTTACCGCTCAGCGTGAGTTCCGGTTGAGCGGGGAGGTTCTTAGTGCGTTTGGTGGTTCATGCGACAGCGAGGCGGATTCTTGGCCTGGCGATTCTTCTGTTTCTTGCCGTGCCCTTTGGCATCTCGGTAACGGGTTGTGCAAAGAAGACGGCAACGGTGTATTGCAACGGCCTCAGCTCGGGTCCGGTCGTGGGACAGGTGGCCAGCATTACGCTGTCGCCCAGCCTCGCGACGACGGGCCTCTCGCTGAACTATGGCCAGATCGGCTCGGGACTCTCGGCGACCGCGACCGACTGCAAGGCCAACAGCGTCTCGGTCTCCAAGTACACCTACGCCTCGAGCAACCTGGCGGTGGTGGACATCAACCCTTCCGGCGGAGCGACCTGCGCGGGCACCTGGAACCGCAACACCGGTGGCGGCGTGGCGGATTACACCATCTGCACCCCACCGGCAACCGTCCCAAGCACCCACCTGGCGTACGTGACAGCGACTGCGGACGGCGCGAGTTCAAATGCCATTCCGGTGTTCGTGCATTCCACCGTCACGGCCGTGGAATTGGGCGGAGCCAGTACAGACTGCACCAACGATCCCGCCACGAACTGCACCTTCCCGGGTCTTCCCGCACCGACGACTTCGGCGACGCCGTATGACGAGAGCACCTGCGTCTCGCAGACCAAGACCGCGCAACTGATCGCGCGAGTCTTTGCCGGAACGACCAACATCACGGCGCAGGTCGGTCATCTCACGTTCTCGCCGCTGACCTCCTCCAGCGTCGGCACCATCGACGAGAACGGCGTCGTCACAGCAAATCAGCCGGGATCGACGGCGATTGCAGCCTCCATCGCGAACTCCTCGACGGCGTCCGCTGTCGGCTTCTTCTCCACTTGCCCGCCGGCCTCGATCGTGATGTCGATCCCAGGTGCAGCGGCCGGTACCTCCAGCATCAACGTATCGGTCAACACGACACAGTCGCTGAACACCGTCATCTTCGACAAGAATGGCCAGCAGCTCACCGGCGTCTCGCTGGAGTTCGAGTCGACGACGCCGCAGACCATCCCTGCCAGCTCCGGTTCCGCGACGCCTGCCTTCCCCGGTTCGGCGACCATCAATGCGGTCTGCATGCCCGGGACCTGCAACCCGTCCCCCTTCAGCCAGATCGGCTATTTAGGAAACGGCGCGCCGCTGACCTCCAACGGCATCACCATCAACACCACGGGCACCAGCGCGACCGTACTGTTCATCGGCAGCACGCAGTCGCAGTACCTATATCCGTACGACACCACCACAGGCGCGGCGAGCTCGCTGATCAAGCTGCAGTTCGTCCCCAACTCCATGGTGATGGACCTGGCCGGAACCACGATCTACCTGGGCAGCCCGCAGGGCATGATGGTCGTCTCGGCCAGCAGCCTCGCCCAGACCGCGGCGTATACCTCGCTGCAGGGAACGGTGCTGGCGGTCTCACCCGATGGTTCCACGGTCGTGGTCACGGACCCGAACCGCCAGACCGTCTCGCTGGTCACCGGATCGACAGGCGCGATTGTCACCAGCTACAACGGTGTGGGCACCAGCGCTGCCTGGACACCGGACAGCCAGATCGTCTATGTCACGACCACCACCGATACCCTGCTGAAGTACCAGAACTTCACCAACTGGCAGACGGATACAGCCAACGTGCCCTACTCGGCTGTAGCGGTGACAGTACCCGCGGTGGGAGCGTACTTCGCTGGTCAGAGCACCCCGGGGGTCGGTACGACCGACGGCCGCAGCTACTGCCCGTCGCAGAAAGCTTCGACCGGCACCGCACCGCCTTCGATCACCAATGATTTCATCCCGGTGGCCGACACGCAGCCCGGCGTGATCAATGATGTGCTGACCGCCACCACCGATGGCAAGCACATTCTGGGCGCTACGGCAGCTACGCCAGCGCGGATCAACGATCTCGCCATCACCAAATTGAATGCAAACACAGCCTGCCCGACGGCGGTGACTACTGGCTACTTCACCAGCACCAACACGCCACACAACCTCACCGGCCCGACGGTCACCTCGATCAACGGTGTAGTGGCTTCGCCGAACTCGTCGCTGGCTTTCGTCACCTACAACGGCTCGTCGGGCCTGCTGCCGGAGTACATCCCTTCCACCGGTGCGGTCTCCAACATCACGCTCGGCAACGGTGCGACGGCAGCGTCGGCGCCCGTCTCAGGCATCTTTTCGACCGACAACCTGACCTTCTGGACAGGAACTTCGAGCGACAACCAGGTGCACACCTTCTCGATCAGCGGCACCACGCCGACCGAGACCGGAGTCATCGTGCCGAAGCTGCCCTGCAGCGTTGGCAGCAACCTCTCGCCAACACCGGCCTGCACCAGCGGGACCTTCGTGATGCCCAACCTGCTCGCGCAGCATCCGAAGAAGACGCTGAACTAAAAGGCAGCAGAACAGCTGAGTAGCAGAACAGCAGAGTAGCAGAACAGCAGAATAGTAACGGCAAAACGGACCAGCCCAGGCTGGTCCGTTTGCTTTGCATACAACTCGCAGAAGAGGACGATCAAACCTGTTCTGCTGTTCTGCTGTTCTGCTGTTCTGCTGTTCTGCTGTTCTGCTGTTCTGCTGTTCTAGCGCGCGAGCCGTTTCTCCAGCAGATCCCGCCCGATGGCATCCAGCACTCCATTCAGGAAGTGAATGCTCTCCGGCGCGGCGAAGGAGCGTGCGATCTCCAACGTCTCATTGATGATCACGGCGGCGGGGGTCTTGGGGAAGCCCAGCATCTCGGCCGTGGCGGCGCGCAGCAGGCTGCGGTCGACCACCGGCATGCGCTCCAGCCGCCAGTTCTTGGCGTGCGCCTGGATGAGCTTGTCCACCTCGTCGATACGAGCCGCGGCGGTGCGGTGAATGTCGTCGGCGAAGCCGCGGGTGTCGTCATCGACATCGTCGCGCGATTCCCAGAAGAGCTTCTCGACCTGCTCGGGAGTCTGTTTGCCCAGGTCGCCCTGGAAGAGCATCTGCATCGCCAGCTCACGGGACTTTCTACGGGTTCCCATCAGGCTGTCTGCTCCGCGTGCTCGGGCTGGCGCGCGGCCAGCTTCTGTTGAATGCTGGCCATTTCGACGGCGGCAATTCCTGCTTCGAAGCCCTTGTTGCCAGCCTTGAGGCCGGCGCGATCCAGTGCCTGCTCCAGCGTCTCGCAGGTGAGCACCCCGAAGGCGTGCGGCACGCCGGTATCCTGCTGGCTCTGTCCGATGCCGCGCGAGACCTCGTTGTAGATCGCCTCGTAGTGCGCCGTCTCGCCGCGCAGCAGCACGCCCAGCGTGATGATGGCAGCGAAGCGTTTGGACTCGGCCAGCGTGCGCGCGGCGGAGGGGATCTCCCACGCGCCCGGCACACGGACGATCTCGATATCTTCCATCTTCGCGCCGGAACGCGTGAGCGCATCCAGCGAGCCTTGCAGCAGGCGATCGGTGATCACCGCATTCCAGCGCGCGACCACGATGGCCCACTTGCGGCCGGCGGCGGAGAGATCGCCCTCGATGGCGACAGGAACGCCGTGCAGCACGTTCTCCGACTGCCAGAAACCGACTTCCAGCTCCGCATCGAGCTTGACCGTGAACAGACGCGAGTTCCAGTGCGTCAGCTCGACCGCCGAAAGCTTTGCGGGAACCTCTTCCGTGCGGAAGCGACCCTGCAGCCAGGCCTCGACCGTGGCGTGCACCTGGTCCAGCTGCGTGGTTTCGATGAGCAGGCGGGGCACAGCCGGAGCCCGCCCCGTCACCAACTCAAGATTCGCCAGCGGCGCAAGAAATGCCGCGCCCCGGCCCGTACCGTCGTTCCAGTTCTTGCCGGGCTCGAAGCCCAGCGCGGACAATAGCTCGCCCAGCGCGTCGAAGGTCTCCAACGACGCGACCGGCGTGACCGCTGTAATTGCTTTAATCATGGCTCCTCGATTGTATCGTTCGCGATCCGTCGGAGGGACCTCTAACGGCGCAGCCGCCAACGCGAAGCGCTCCCCGCGAAGCG
The DNA here is from genome assembly GCF_058498515.1 of Bryocella sp. Classification (NCBI taxonomy): domain Bacteria; kingdom Pseudomonadati; phylum Acidobacteriota; class Terriglobia; order Terriglobales; family Acidobacteriaceae; genus Bryocella; species Bryocella sp. Next base: position 145,388 of record NZ_JBMHYI010000066.1, on the reverse strand, counting down.
GCTAAGAGCGAAGCCGCGGCACCTCCTGCTATCCTTTCCCCGTGCGTTCCCGCTCTCTCTTCCTCCTGCTTTTTCCGGCCGTCCTGCTGGCCGGGTGCCACCGTCATCCGCCGTCGATCACCCAGCTCGAGCAGAAGAAGGCTGAGCAGCAGGCGCTGGCCAATGCACAGCGCTCCCAGGTAGAGCAGATTCCGCCACCCTCGAAGAACCGCTACATGAACATCCATACCTTCGACGAGTGGCAGAATCCCTACATCACCGTGCAGCCAGGAATGCTCGAGATCCACATCCTGCAGGCCGATGCGACGCCCGGGGTCTTCGGGTCGGGCGGCATGTTGCGGCCCGCCGGAGCGCGCCGCCAGGTGGTGATGATCGCGTTCGAGAAGCTCGGCGAGGCGGTGAGCTCCATCCCGCAGAACGCCTGGCCTTACGGGCGCGTGGTCGCCATCGAAGAGGCTCACCACACGCCCAAGACGGCCGAGCCGCTGGTCCGCCGCAACATGGAACAGGCCATCGCCACGCTGAACGACCTGGGCATCGAGGTCTACGACATCAACGAGGGCAGACTTCAATAGATGCCCATCCATCGCGTAGCTCTCGCAGTCTTCTGCCTGCTCTTCCTGCTCGTTACCGTGGCGGGATTCTGGGCAGCGCGCTGGCGGCGACCGGCGGCGGGGCTGCACTCGCTGGAGGAGTGGGGTCTGGCCGGGCGCAGCTTTGGGACGCTGATCACCTGGTTCCTCGTCGGCGGCGATCTCTACACCGCCTACACCGTTATCGCCGTTCCCGCGCTGATGTACGGTGGCGGAGCGAACGCGTTCTTCGCCGTTCCCTACGCGGTCATCGCGTACCCCTACATGATGCTGGTGCTGCCACGACTGTGGCGCGTCTGCCATCGGCATAGCTACGTCACCTTCGCGGACTTCGTGCACGGCCGCTATGGCAATCGCTGGCTGGCTGCGGCTATCGCGCTTACGGGAATCCTGGCGCTGATGCCCTACATCGCGCTGCAGCTGGTGGGCATGCGGGTGGTGTTTGAGGCGATGGGCCTGGGCGGTAGTGGCTGGAAGGGCGAGCTTCCGCTCATCATCGCCTTCGTCATCCTCGCGACGTATACGTACTCCAGCGGGCTGCGCGCGCCTGCGGTCATCGCCATCGTCAAGGACATCATGCTGTACGTGATGGTTCTTGCCGCGATCGTCATCATCCCCATCAAGCTGGGAGGCTACGCGCACATCTTCGCTGCCGCGCAGACGGCGCTGGCCGCACACAAAGCTTCTACACTGCTGCGGCCGCAGCAGTATCTCGGCTACTCCACGCTGGCGATTGGCAGCGCCATTGCGCTGATGCTCTACCCTCACACGGCTACCGCAGTGCTCAGCGCCAAGGATGAAAACGTGGTCCGCCGCAACGCCGCGCTGCTGCCGGCCTACAGCTTCCTGCTTGGCCTGATCGCGCTGCTGGGCTACATGGCGCTGGCTGCGGGCATCGTGACGAAGGACCCCAACGCCGTTGTTCCGCTGCTCTTCCTCAAGCTCTTCCCGGAGTGGTTTGCGGGCTTCTGCCTCGCGGCCATCGCGGTGGGCGCGCTGGTGCCGGCGGCGATCATGTCCATCGCGGCGGCGAACCTATTCACCCGCAACTTGCTCGGCTCGTTTTGGCACTCCGAACTCACCGACCGCGAGGAGTCATCCCTCGCCAAGATCGTGAGCCTGCTCGCGAAGTTTGGGGCGCTCTTGTTCGTCCTCAAGATGCCCATCACCTACGCCATCCAGCTGCAGTTGCTGGGCGGCATCTGGATGGTGCAGCTGCTGCCCTCGGTGGTCGTGGGCGCGTTCTCACGCTGGTTCCATCCCTGGGCGCTGTTCGCGGGCTGGGCGGCGGCGATGGTCACTGGCACGGCGATGGCTGCATCGCTAGGCTTCAAGAGCAGCATCTATCCACTGCATCTCTTCGGCCATACCTACGCGATGTACGCTGCGGTTCCTGCGCTGCTGCTGAACCTCGCGCTGTCCGCAGTGCTGACGCCGGTGCTCCGCGCGGCCAAGTTCGACAATGGCAGCGATGAGACGGTGGCGACGGACTATGCGTAGCTGGCGAACCACTGCGGGAACGCTGTCGCGCGATGATCGCGCGAGTGTGACGGGAATCATTGTCACCGCTTAAATCGCGGTGCTATGCTGCGCCCCAGGATTGACGCGGGTTTCCGCAATGCTGCGGAGCCTCGCGCTGCGCGGGCGCTCCACCAACCTTCCCGCCCGCGATCCCCGAAAGGCGAGGATTTTTCATGCAGACGAGCTACAACGGCATTCCCGTGCCCACCGACGGCGCCCCCATTCAGTACAGCGACGGCACGTACCAGGTACCCGATAACCCCATCATTCCCTTCATCGAAGGCGACGGCACCGGACGCGACATCTGGAAGGCTTCGCAGCGAGTTTTCGACGCCGCGGTCGCGAAGGCCTACGGCGGCAAGCGCAAGGTGGCGTGGTATGAGGTGCTGGCCGGCGAGAAGGCTTTTCGCCAGACGCAGAACTGGCTCCCGGACGACACTGTGAAGGCGACGGTGGACTTCCGCGTTTCCATCAAGGGACCTCTGACCACTCCGGTCGGCGGCGGCATCCGCTCGCTGAACGTGGCGCTGCGCCAGTTGATGGACCTGTACCAGTGCATCCGCCCGGTGAAGTACTACGCGGGTGTGCCCAGCCCGGTGAAGCATCCCGAGCTGGTCGACATCGTCATCTTCCGCGAGAACACCGAGGACATCTACGCGGGTATCGAGTTCAAGGAAGGCACGCCCGAGGCTGAGAAGTTCATCTACTTCGTCAACAACGAGATGCTGCAGGGCACCAAGAAGAAGGTGCGTCTCGACTCCGGCGTAGGCGTGAAACCAATCTCCATCACCGGCTCCAAGCGGCTGGTGCGGGCGGCCATCAAGCATGCGCTCGAGAACAAACTGAAGACCGTCACGCTGGTACACAAGGGCAACATCCAGAAGTTCACCGAGGGCGCCTTCCGCGACTGGGGCTACGAGGTCGCGACCCAGGAGTTCCGCGGCGATGTCATCACCGAGCGCGAGAGCTGGATCCTCGGCAACCTCGACGCCAAGCCCGGCCTGAGCGCTGAAGACAATGCCGCGATGATCGAGCCCGGCATCGACTTTGCTCCTAAGGAGTTCGGAGATTCCATCATCGCCGAGGTCAAGGATGTGGTCGCGAAGATCGGCGCCACGCACGGCAACGGCGTGTGGAAGTCGAAGATCCTCGTCAACGATCGCATTGCGGACTCAATCTTCCAGCAGATCATCATCCGGCCCAGCGACTACAGCGTGCTGGCAACGACCAACCTCAACGGCGACTACATCTCTGACGCCGCTGCCGCGCAGGTTGGCGGCCTGGGCATCGCGCCCGGAGCGAACGTCGGCGATGGCTACGCCGTGTTCGAGGCAACGCATGGAACGGCGCCAAAGTATGCCGACAAGGATGTCATCAATCCAGGCAGCGTGATTCTGAGCGGTGTGATGATGTTCGATTTCCTCGGCTGGAAAGAGGCCGCGCGCATGATCGAAAGCTCCATGGAGAAGACCATCCAGCAGAAGTACGTGACCTACGACTTCGAGCGCCAGATGCAGGGCGCGACGAAGGTGAAGACCAGCGAGTTCGCTACGCGGATGATCGAGAACATGTAGGACTGCAGTGGATAGTGAAGTAGTGAATAGTGAAGTAGAGCAAGAACACAAAGGGCTGCCCCATTCGGGTCAGCCCTTTGTCTTTCTTCACTATTCACTGCTCACTATTCGCTACTTCAACACCACATCCACCGTCTGAATCGTCAACGCCGGCACGGTGTGGCTCCATGAACTGCCTGACACCTGCGATGACGACAACAGCGGATGCACCACGCTGGGCTCGGTGATGGTGTTTGTCGCCTCATAGCTTCCCGCATGCAGCGAGGCCAGCTTAGCAACGTGCACGCCGGTCAGGCCTTTGAGCTCTACCTCCAGCGGCTGCTCGTGATCGCTTGCGTTTACAAACTTCAGGTGCAGCGTGCTGGTCTTCGAGTCCACGGTCGCGGAGTAATAGAAGCGCGAGCCCTCGGCGCTGATCGTCGACTTCGGCACGCCGTCGCCGAGATGCTCAGCGAACATCACCTGCGCGTAGTAACTCGGCGAGCCGAAGCTCGTCTGAGCGTCATAGCCGATGAGGTTCGTTCCCCACTGGGAGGCCTGCGGATTCACGTTGACCAGCAGAGGAGCGTACGCGCTCATGATGATGAGGTCGCTGTTGCGCTCCATCGAGGTCATCCAGGCGGAGTCGGCCAGCGCTGCACCGAAGTTCGGCGTCGGCGACCCGGCGAGCGTGGCCCATTCGCCCACAAAGATCTTCGGCCCGGTGCGCGGCGCATCGTCGTAGTGCTTTGTGAAGTCCAGCATGTCCGCTGTGTGCTTGTAGTAGTGGTCGTCGACGACGTCCGCTTCTTCGAGCTTGTTTGCAGCCTTCACCGGTGTGGTCGCGATCAGCTTGTACTGCGGATACTTGGTATGCAGCGCGCGCGCAAATGGTGGCCAACGCTCGGAGTAGCTTCCACTCTTGTCCAGCCAATCCTCGTTGCCGACCTCGATGTAACGCAGCGGGAAGGGCTTCGGATGCCCATCCTTGGCACGCTCTGCGCCCCACTTCGTGTTTACGTCGCCGGTCACGTACTCGACCTCATCCAGAGCGTCCTGAATGTACGGCTCGAGGTCCTTGCCAGGCTTCACATGCTCGCCCTTGAGCGAGTAGCCCGCATACACTGCGAGTACCGGCTCAACCTTCAGGTCTTCGCACCACTCAAGGAACTCCAGCAGCCCAAAGCCATCCGTCGACCAGTAGCTCCACGGCGCCTGGTGGCCAGGGCGATCCACGATGGGCCCGATGGTCTTCTTCCAGTCGTACCAATCCTGTAGGCGATCGCCCTCAAGGTAGTTGCCGCCGGGCAGACGCAGGAACGTGGGCTTCATCGCGGCCATCTTGTCCATCAGATCGACGCGGTTGCCGTTCTCGCGGCCCGCGTAGGTTGGCGGCATCAGCGAAACGGACTGCAGCCATAGCGTGCCCGGCTGGCTGACCGTGAACTCGATATGGTTCTCGGAGGACGGTGCAACCTGCCCAGTCTTCAGCGTGTACTCATACTGCGACCAGTCGCCACTCTTGAGCTTCACGATGGTCTCGGCGAGCGTCTGTCCGCTCTTGTTGGCGATGAGGCGCACGGTGAGCGGACCGCTCAAGCTCTCGGACTTCGCATAGAATGATCCCTTGTACTCGGTGTGCGGCTTGAGGCCAATTCCCCACCATCCGGGGTTACCCAGGCCCGCGGCGTTGCTCTCCGTCGCGGAGGTGATCTCCAGCCTGGCGCTGTAGTCCAGCGCTGTGCTGGGCCCGGTCTTCTTGTCGATCGACAGGCTCGCCTGCGCGTTGCCGCGGCGCACGATCTCCCATCGCTGCAGCCCAGCCCAGTCGCCGCGGAAGGTGCGATTGGAGATCAGCTCCGCGTACAGCCCGCCCTCGTAGGAGTGGTTGATCTCCTCGGTCATCAGGCCGTAGAGCATCGGGCTTACCGGATGCACGATTTCGGCCGGGTCGATGCTGAGCTTCGCCGCCTCCGGGTGCGACTCCTGCGCGCCCATCCCTGCGGGTAACGCCATCAGCGCTGACGCGTACAACCATCCAACCCACTTGCCTCTCATGCTCGCTCCATTCTGCGTTCTCAAGCCTTGAACCGATCTCTTTGTTGAAACTCGCGAGCCTTACTGCGCCGCCATCCAACCATGCACGCGCATCCACGCAGCCAGTGCCTCGGTCCACAGCTCCACGCCTGGCCGGCCCTTGGCGAGGCCGAGCCCATGCGGGCCGTGCTCGTAGAGGTGCATCTCGACATCAACGTGCTTCGCCGCGCAGGCCTCGTAGAAGCGGACGGAGTTGGCTACGGGGACGGTCTTGTCGTCGGTGGTGGCGAAGAGGAAGACCGGCGGCGTCTTCTCGCTCACCTGCAGCTCGCTCGAGAACATGGCCTGCATCTTGGGGTCGGGATCCTTGCCCAGCAGCGCGGTGCGCGAGCCCATGTGCGCGATCGCGGGGTCCATGGTGATCACCGGGTAGGAGAGTACGGCAAAGGCCGGCTTGTCGGAGAGCTTGTCGGTGGCGTCCGTCGGCAGGGATTCCGTGTTGGGCAGCGCTTCGTCGAAGTGCGTGGCGAGCACCGAGGAGAGATGGCCACCAGCCGAAAATCCCCACACGCCGATGCGGTCTTCACCGAGGCCATACTCCGCAGCGTGCGCGCGAATCACCCGCATGGCGCGCATGCCATCCAGCAGCGGCGCGGGATAGGTGTACGGTGCCACGCGGTAGTGCAGCACGAAGGCCGCGACACCATGGGCGTTGAGCCACTGGGCGATCGCCGAGCCCTCCTTCACCAGGGACTCATGCATGTAGCCGCCGCCGGGAATCACCAACACGCCGGTCTTCGTGGGGTTCGCAGCAGGAAGGAAGATGTCGATCGAGGGAATGTCCGTGGTCAGGACCTCCGTGCCGAAGCTGGTCCCCGTAGAGAGCGGGGCGGTGCCGGCCCACAACGGCAGATTGCGAGATGCCGTTTGAGCTCCGGCACACAGCGGAACGGCAGCCAGGAACGCAGCTGCCACCAGCGCGGAAGCAAAGCTGCTACGCGCAGAAAGGACTCGGGACAACGTTTTCTTCATCACCGAGGATCATTCACCCAAACCCCGAAGCCAGTCAATACGAAGCGCTAAAGTCCGCGGGCCGCGCGGTTTCCGCGCGGCCTGGGTCTCGCAACGAATCAGAGGCCTAAGAGGCTGGAGGAGCAGCGTATCCGGCCGCCGGCACGTAGGTCGGGGAGGGCGGAAGCAGCGGCTCCAGGTAGGCGCCGACCTTGGGATATCGTCCGCCCAGGAAGTACAGCGCGTAGGCCTGCAGGAACGTATAGAAGTAGCCGCAGGCCATCACCACCGCGACGATCACCACCGCCAGCAGCACCAGTCCGAGGACGATGAGGCCGCCATAGAGAACCGCGTGGCCCGCCACTCCCGCATTGTGCAGCGCGACCCACAGCAGCCCAGCCGCGCCGCCCAGCGGGATAGCCGCCACCGCCAGCAGCAGCGCTGCCCCAATCGAGATGACAGCGGCGCAGGCCATCGACAGCAGCAGGTTCATCAGAAGGAACAGAAAGATGTCTACCGGCTCGGCCTGGGCCAGCCCGAAGACCCGCCGCACGGTCTCACGCAGCGTGGTGCTCTCAAGCGCCATGGAGGGCAGCGCAAAGCTGACCAGCAGGCGATACGCCGCGCCCAGCAAGAGGCCAAGGGTGAATAGCACCATCCCGAAGCCGAGCATGCCGGCGACGAAACCGATCATCTGGTGAGGGTCGCCGGTGAGGTGGGGCATCGTCCGGAATACGTGGACGAACATAGGCGCGAGGATCGGCGCCAGCGCTACCAGTGCCACGGCCAGGAAGGCGAGCTTCAGTGCGATCCAGCGCCAGGTCGCCGCGCTGTAGCGGCTCCAGATGGGGCCGATCTGTGTGTCCCGCCGCAGCACGACCTCGAAGAGGACAAACTGCATCCGCGAACCAACGTAAAAGATGGCCGCCCAGACCAGGAAGCCGACGATGGCCAACGCCACGAAACCCGCGACGATGGCTGCCATGACCGCCGGAGGCACGACGTGATGCACGTGGTTGATCGGGCCGTGGAAACTGTTGTTGCTGGAGAAGTTGAAGCTGGCCATCTGGGCCAGCACCGCGACGAAACCAATCTTGAGCAGCAGCCGCCAGCTGCGCGGAGCCCACAGAAGATTGCGCGTGTGAGTCCACGCGGGAGAGATCGCATCAATCGCAGAAAGAGGACGCATGCTGCACCTCATGGTGAGATCGGCCTGCGGGTGTGAGTCTAGTCCAGTCCAGGTCCGAACGCTACCGTACGCAGTCTTCTACGCAAGGCGTTGGCTCGTGGTTCCCCTCACCCCAGGGCCAGTTGCGCCAACGCGTCCGCGTGGATCGCGGCGCAGTTGACGAGCGGGAACGGCGAGGTCCGCTCGTCAAAGGCCAGCGCGAGGTCAGTTCCACCCAGCATGATGGCCTCGGCCCCCTGGGTTTCGATCAACCGCTTGCTGGCCGCGTAGAAGATGGACCGCTGTTGCTCGGTGACGACGCCTGACGCCGCCATCGCGACGTAGGCCTCATGGACGGCGTCCAGGTCCGGTCCGGCGGGCGGCAGAATCTCCGCGCCGCGGATGCCGCCGTAGAAGCGCGTTTCCATCACGGTGCGGGTTCCAAGGATGCCGATCCTCCGAAGCCCGCGCGCGTCGATCGCCAGGCGAACCTCGGAGAGCATATCAACGACGGGGAGCGGGGATACGGACTTGAACTCCTCAATGCAGAAGTGGCCTGCAATCGAAGTGACGGCGACGCAGTTGGCTCCGGCCGCGGCCAGCCGGTTCGTCAGGCGAAGGTAGATCGCGACCTGCGCCGCGGCATCCTTCGTTGCCAGATGCCGCAACAGCGTCGGTGTGTCGGCGTGCACGATCGTCAAGTCCAGAGCCGCGCTTTTGCTGGCGAAGGTGGAGATCAGCCGGCGGTAGTAGTAATCCGTGGCTGCCGGTCCGATTCCTCCGATGAGTCCGATATGCATCTCTCCTCCAGTCCACCCGACGACGGGCGCACTATGCCGTCCATGCCGCGGCACTCACCGCCAGCCAGGCGTCGAAGGCCTCCAGCGCCCGTTCACACTGGATGCGGTGGCGCTCCTTCTTGTCGCGAGTTTTCTTGCGCAGCTCCTCTTCGAGCGGCACCAGGAGATCGAAGGTGATGTTCGCCGGCTGGAAGGTCTTGGCCTCGGCGTGGGTGATGTAGTGCGAGAGCGAGCCGTTGGCGCTCTGCCGCGGTGCTGGAGCAGGCTGCTGACCGCGAGCGAGTGCGGCCGCGTAGCGCCCGGCGAGCAGCCCGCTGGCGATGGACTCCGTATAGCCTTCGACACCCGAGAGCTGGCCCGCGATCATCACGCTGGGATGCTTGCGCAGCTGCAACGTCTCCGTGAGCAGCGAGGGCGCGTGGATGTAGGTGTTGCGGTGGATCTGCCCGTAGCGCAGGAAGGTCGCGTGCTCGAGCCCTGGGATGAGGCGCAGCACCTTGGCCTGCTCGCCATACTTCAGCGAGTTTTGGAAGCCGACGAGGTTGTAGCTGTCGGCGCGCAGGTTTTCCTGGCGCAGCTGCACGCAGGCATACGGCCAGCGGCCGGTCTTCGGGTCTGTGAGGCCCGCTGGCTTCATGGGACCGAAGCGGAGCGTATCGCGCCCGCGGCTGGCGAGGATCTCGATGGGCAGACAGCCTTCGAAGTACGAGGGTTTAGAAGGCGAGGGCTCAGGGCCAAGGGCCAAGGGTCCAGAAGACGCATGATTGCCGGCCACATCGTCGCCTTCTGAGCCCTGAGCCCCGAAACCTGGCCCCTCATCGATCCGTTCCCACGACTTGTGCTCCACCTTCTCTGCGCCGATCAGCGCGTCGATAAACGTGTTGTACTCGTCCCTGGTCATGGGGCAGTTGATGTAATCGGCTGTGCCCTTGTCCCAGCGCGCAGCCATGTAGACCTTGTCGCGATCGATGCTCGAAGCCTCGACGATGGGTGAGATGGAGTCGTAGAAGGCGAGCTCCGACGCTCCCGTAAGCCGGGTGAGTTCGGCAGTCAGCGCAGCGCTGGTCAGCGGGCCTGAGGCCAGAATGGTGATGCGGTCGGGATCATTCTCGTGAAGCTCGGTGACTTCTTCGCGGCGAACCTCGATGTTCGGCTGGGCGGCGATGGCCTCGGCGACGCGGCGCGAGAACTCCACACGATCCACGGCGAGCGCGTGACCCGCGGGTACGGCGGTCGCGTCAGCCTCACGTAGCAGGAACGACCCCGCGCGTCGCATCTCCTGCTTGAGCAGCCACGGCGCGGTGTTCTCGCTCTCGCTCTTCAGCGAGTTGGAGCAGACCAGCTCGGCAAAGTCGGACGTCAGGTGCGCCTCGGTGGAGCGATGCGGCCGCATCTCGTACAGCACGACCTTGCAGCCCGCCGCGGCCGCCTGCAGCGCGGCCTCCGGGCCTGCGAGGCCTCCGCCAATGATGTGAATCGTCTTCATAATCATTCCACCGGCTCCGCGATGATCGGGTCGGGCTGCATCGAAGCCGGCGCGTTCTCCCGATCCTGCGCGGCCATCGCCCGCAACGTATCGTCGGCGAGCCGCATGATGCGCCACGACTTCAGCATCGTCGCTCCGACCTTCTCGTACACCGCAATGGCGGAAGCATTCCAGTCCAGCACATCCCACTCCAGCCGCGGACAGCCTTCGTCCACGGCGATCTTCGCCAGCCGCGCCAGCAACGCTTTGCCCACGCCATTGCCGCGCTTCGCGGGCGTCACATACAAGTCTTCGAGGCGAATGCCATGATGCCCCCGCCACGTCGAGTAGGTCCAGAAGTAGAGCGCTAAGCCCACAGGCTCGCCATCGAGCTCAGCAATCAATGCAGCGAAGCGACGTTGCAGCTCACCTGCAAGTGGCGTGACGCCATCGGCAGCGAGCCCCCAGCCATCGCGCAACAGGTCAGCCCCGGTTGCAAGTACAGCATCCGGCTCGCGCTCGTATTCGGCGAGTTCGCGGATGAAGCGCATCATGGTGGGAACGTCGGAAGGTTCGGCGGGACGGATATGAATCATGAATGCTTTGGACAGCCTGGGCAAGCAAAGCTGTTCGTTCCTGGCTTCTAGCCAGGAACGAACAGCTAGAAGCTAGTGGCTATCTTTCCCTTCTACCGTGGGATGCAGCGGGATCTCAAACGAATCCAGCGCCTGCTGCGAGGACGTCCAGCGCACCTTGCGCAACTCCAACGTGGCCTTCTCGAGCACCGGCCTATCCAGCCCCTGCATGTCATAGAAGAGGTATCCCGCAACGGTTGCGTGGGCCTTCACCGTCGTGGTCTTGAATCCAAAGTCGTCCAGATCCTGCAGGATCTTCTTGTCCACGTTCTTATGCACCGTGATGGGCGGGAGAGGCAACGGCAGCGGGATCTTCTTGCCCATCGCGTCCTTCAGACCGACCAGCCGGCGCTGCAGTTCCTCATCTGTGGCTGCCGGAATGGTCGTATTGTCTCCAGCAATGAAGTGAATACGCGCATCGTCCAACGTCAGATCCTGGTCGGAGTCATTGGTCACGATGACGCGGATCGGCAGCATCTCCCGGCCGTAGTAATCCATCCGCGTGTTGGGGCGGGCGTCCTTCACATCACCTGGCTCGGCGGCGATGGTCACCTTCTCGTTCGCGTGCGTCTCGTGCATAGAATACTGGGCCGCGCCGAGTGGCGGCGGAGGCACACGAGGCTTTTCGCCCTGCATGGTGAGCGGAAACGCAAGCGTCAGCGCGGCGAAAGTAAAACCAAGGGTGCGAAGCATATCCAATCCATTATCCTTTGGTTGATGTACGGGAAGCAAAACGCGCGCCGCTATGGTGTCTTGGGTACCTCGGGTGTCTCGCCGCACGCGGGCGCCGCGACGGCGAGGACGTGATGATGGTCGGCTACAGCCTGCTTCTCTTCCTCGCTCTGACGTTGAGCGCGCCGTGGTGGTTGACGCGGATGCTGACCACCCAGCGCTACCGCGAGGGGCTTTCGCAGCGCCTGGGCCGCGTCCCCATGGCTCTGCGCGACTATGCGCGAGGGCACCGCATCGTGTGGCTGCACGCTGTCAGCGTGGGTGAGGTGCTCGCCGCCACCCGCCTCGTCAAAGAACTGGAAACCGCCTTGCGAGCGCAGGACGACAGCTTCCGCATCGCCATCTCCACGACAACCCGGACCGGACAGGCACTCGCCCAGCAACGCTTTGGCACCGAACGAGTCTTTTACTACCCGCTCGACCTCGCCTTCGCCGTGCGAGCGTACCTCGATGCCTTGAGGCCCGAGGCGCTCGTCCTGATGGAGAGCGAGCTGTGGCCGCGCATGCTGAACGACTGTAATCGCCGCGGCATTCCCCTCTCGGTAGTCAACGCCCGCGTTAGCGACCGGTCGTTTGCACGGGCGCGGCGCTTCCACGCAATCTGGTCGCGGCTGCTCGCCAAGGTCACGCTCTTCCTCGCACAGAGCGAAGAAGACGCACGCAGGCTTATCAGCCTTGGCGCACACGCCGATGGCGTGCGAAGCAGCGGAAACCTGAAATACGACGTGCGCGCGCCGAAGCAAAGCCGCGTCGCGGAGCTGATCAAGGGCATCGCAAACGGTCGCCCCGTCGTCGTTGCCGGAAGCACAGTCGCCAGCACAGAGGCGCGCGTCGAGCCGGAAGAAGCGCAAGTCATGGCAAGCTGGATGCGGGGTGCTTTGCCAAGCGGCGCTCTGCTGGTGCTGGCTCCGCGCCACCCCGAGCGCTTCGAGGAAGCATGGCAGATCGCCTACGATTTCCCATCGTTGAGGGCCACCGATCTTCTCGCTGGAAAGACCGCCCGAAATGCCGTGCAACGCAGTCATCCCGATGGAGAGAGCCTAGATAGACCGGACATCATCTTGCTCGACACCATTGGTGACCTCGCAGCCGTCTACGGCATAGCGGATGTGGCTTTCGTTGGCGGCAGTATGTTCCCGCGAGGTGGCCACAACCCCCTGGAGCCCGCACAGTTCGGCGTGCCAGTCGTCATAGGCGACTCGTTCGAGAATTTCCGGGATATCGTCGCCAAGATGCGCGACGCCGACGCCATCCGGATCGTTCACGACAAGCTGGAACTGGAAGACGTCTTCCGCTATCTGTTCGAGCATAGGGACGAAGCCCGGGCCCTCGGTGCGCGTGGGCGTTCTGTCTTCGAGCAAGAACAGGGTGCCACCACGCGCACCGTGGATGCCATCCTTCACCTCATCTGCTCCGCACCCAGTGGAGGCCCGCGATGAACGCTCGCCGCCGTTGGGCCTGGCCTCTGGTGCCGCTGTACGCCGCGGCGCTTGTGGCGAAGAACGCTCTGCGCCGCGTGAGCGCTCCACGCACCCGGCGTCTGGTCCGGCCCGTGTTGAGCGTGGGTAGCCTCTCTGCTGGCGGCGCCGGCAAGACGCCCGTGGTGATCACGCTGGCTTCCATGCTGCGCGAGCGTGGCTGGCAACTCGACATCCTTTCCCGAGGCTACGGTCGCACTGGCACGGGCGTGGCCCGCGTGGACGCTGGCGCGGACAAGGCTGCCAGCCTCTATGGCGATGAGCCAGTGCTGCTCGCGCAACGCACTGGCGCACCAGTGTGGGTCGCGAGCGAGCGCTATGCCGCGGGCCTCGCGGCCGAAGCTGCTTCAGCGCACACGCCGGACGATCCCCGCGCGTTGCATCTGCTCGACGACGGTTTTCAGCATCGGAAGCTCGCGCGCACCGTGGACATGGTGCTCATCACCGAGGCCGATCTCGACGATGCCCTGTTGCCGGCGGGCAATCGCCGTGAACCACTGGCAGCGCTGGGCCGCGCCGACTTCGTGCTGCTGCGGGAAGACGAGCGGGAGCGCATCGAGACGCGCGTCCGCGCGCTGATGCGCCCCGGTTCGCAGTCGCGGCCTGCCGCGCTGATCTGGACGCTGCGGCGCAGCCTGCACTTTGCCTCGCCATTGTTTGTCTTCGGGGCCGGTCTGCGGCCTGTTGCGTTCTGCGCGATCGCGCGGCCGGAGAGCTTCGCGATCATGCTGACGCAGGCCGGCTGCGGCATCGCGGACACCATCTTCTTCCCCGACCACCACAGCTACACCATGGCCGACATCGAGAAGATCATCGAGCTTGCTCACTCGCTCAAGGCGACCGGGCTGGTGACGACGGAGAAGGACGCCGTGAAGCTGACGCCGGCGATGCGCGAGCGGCTGGCGATCGTCGGCGCGATCATGGTCGCGGAGCTGAACGTGGAGTTCGTCTATCCGGAGCGGCTGATGCGCGAGCTGGAATCGCGCCTGACGTCTGCGCCCATGCGACAACTCAAAGAAGCGCCGCAGAGGACACGACCGTGAAGGTCCTGCTGGTGCGCACCGGGGCGATGGGCGACGTGATTCACGCGCTTCCCGCTGTCGCGGCGCTGCGCCGTGCCCGGCCCGACTGGACCCTCGACTGGGTTGTGGACCCGCGCTGGGCTCCACTGCTGGCCTCCGTGGACTCGCCGGACGCCGATCAGGGTCGTGGTCCGGGACGTGAACCGGTCGTCGATCGTGTGCATCTCGCGGAGACGAAGCAGTGGTCGACGACGCCGTTCTCGCGGGCCACGTTGCGGTCGGTTCTTGGACTTCGCAGCAAGCTTCGAGACCAGCACTACGACCTCGCGGTCGACCTGCAGGGCACGCTGCGTTCTGCGGTGCTTGGCAGACTTGCGAATGCGAAGGCGTTTGCCGGGTACGCCGATCCTCGTGAACGCCACGCCGCGGGTTTCTACTCGCGGCGTATCGAGCGCAGCGGCGGACACGTCGTCGCGATGAACGCCAACCTGCTCAGCGCAGCTACCGGGGTTGCGCTGGAACCCGAACCCTTCGCGCTCCCCGTCGAGGCGTGGGCAGAACACTGGGCTGAGCAGCATGCGGTGCTGCGGCGTCCGCTGGCGCTGCTGGCGGCGGGTGGAGGCTGGGCCGCCAAGCACTGGCCCAACGACCGCTATGGCGAGCTGGCTCGCGAGCTGCAGGCGCAGGGGTTTGACGTCGTCGTCAATGCTCCGCGCCAGGATGACCCCACAGCCCTGGCCGTCGTCGGTGCGAGCGAGGACGCCGCGCGCATGGTGGTGTGCAACGTCTCGGGGCTGATCGCGCTGATGCGCCGCGTGGATCTGGTGGTGGGCGGAGATACCGGACCGCTGCATCTGGCTGCAGGGCTTGCGATTCCCACCGTTGCGCTCTTCGGCCCGACCAGCCCGGAGCGCAACGGACCCTGGGGCCCTGGGCCGAAGATCGCCCTGCGCGATCCGGCCTCGCCCACCAGCTACAAGAAGTCCTCCGAGCTCGACCCCGGGCTCGCACGGATCACGGTCGAACAGGTCCTGGCTGCCGCCGCAGAGGTCGCTACGCTCCCTCCACGGCGGTCAATCTGAGACAATCGACCGGATGAGCTCAGCGCAGTCGAACAGGACCACCTGGCAGCGGATCGCACGCCGCATCCGCGTCCCGCTGGGGTTCGTGCTGGCGGCGGTGCTGCTCGTTCTGGCTCGGCCGACGTGGCAATCGCTGCTGCTTGGTCTTCCTCTGACGGCTGCGGGCCTGTGGCTGCGGGGCTATGCCGCGGGGTATGTGAAGAAGAATGCGGAGCTTACCCGCACCGGCCCGTACGCGCATACGCGCAACCCACTCTACCTTGGCTCGATCCTGATTGGAGCCGGCTTTGCCGTGGCGGCCGGCCGCTGGTGGATGGTCGTCCTGCTGGTGGTGATGTTCGTGGCCATTTACTGGCCCACGATCCTCAGCGAGGAGATGTTCCTGCGGTCTACCTTTCCCGGCTTCGACGACTATGCGCGCCAGGTGCCGCGGCTCGGCTGGCGCCTCACCCGTCCGCACTTTCCCGACGTCCAACTCTCCAGCGGCAGCTTCGACCCAGGGCGCTACCGCCACCACCGCGAGTACAATGCCCTTATTGGCGCGGCGGCCCTGTACGCTGTGCTAGCGGTACGAATGTGGGTCGGCAGCAGCGCTCACTGGCGAGTTTGAACAAGGCCTTCCGGAGCAGCGCCTTCAAAGGGCACTGCCTTCAAGGAAACAGGAGACCATCACGTTGAAGGCCGGCACGGTTCTACTCGCCAAGGCACGGCTGACTCTTGCCGCGGCGCTGGCGCTCGCGTTCACCGGCCTCTGGACCGGCTCTGCCGGGGCGCAGTTCCTCGGCGCGCCCAAGACGGCGGCGTCCAAGATTCCTGCCCCGCAGAAGCCCATTCCTCCGCTCACCGCGCCCGATCCCGCCTTCACCTATCCGCAGCACGAGACCCTGAGCTTTACCGTCGACTGGCGGGTGTTCACCGCCGGCGTCGCGGTGTTCAAGGTCGATCAGGTGGGTAGCGAGGTCAGAATCTCCACTACAGCCGACACGGTCGGCGCCGTGAACATGCTCTTCCCGGTCGTTGACCGCTTCCAGTCGGGCTTCGACCTCAAGACCGGCTGCTCCACGGGCTTCCACAAGCAGATCCAGGAGAACCGCCGCAAGATTGCGACGGACCTGACCTTCGACTACGCCCACGGCAGGCAGCTGCAGGACGAGCGCAACCTCGTAAAGGGCACCGCGACCCACAAGGAAGCCAACATCCCCGCCTGCGTCACGGACGATATGTCGGCGATCTTCTACACGCAATCGCAGACACTGACGCCTGGGCAGACGGTCTCCTTCCCGCTGGCGGACTCCATGCGGACCATCACCGTGGGCATGAAGGTGGAGGCCAAGGAAGAGATCAAGACGCCCTCCGGCACCTTCCAGACCGTCCGCGTGCAGGCCACCGCCGACGAGGGCGTGGTGAAGAACCGGGGCTCCATCTGGATCTGGTACACGGACGATGCGCGGCACATCCCGGTGCAGATGCAGGCCCGGCTGTTCTTCGGGACGATCACCTTCCACCTGCAGTCCATCGACATCAAGTAGCGCCGGCAGCAGCCTGGCCACCTGGCCCGCGCTTGCCATCAAATTCCAGAACAGGAGCATGCGATGAGTACTTCCCTTCCTACTGCCGAAATCCCGGGTGGCGACGAGCTTGTCACCGTGGGCACCTTCAACGACCTGACCAGCGCCGGCCTGGCGAAATCCGCCCTGGAGTCGGCGGGGATTCCGGCACTGCTGCGCAGCCCTAATGCCAACAGCCTGATACCCTTCGCCTTCGAGAGCGAGGTGCAGGTGCGCTCCGCCGATGAGGCCGCGGCGCGGAACCTGCTGGAGAGCGCCGAGGATTCGCCCGCCAGCGAAGCTGAGGTCCTGGCTGCCGAACAAGAGGACCTGGCAATGCCCACGGAAGAGCTCCCGGGCGAGAGCACCGAAGACTGATTCATCTGCCTCCGTGCGAGGATCGCTCTCCCGGGAGCTCTCCGGGTTGAACTCGGCGCGTCGTTCCATGTAACTTGATCGTGCTGCTCACCCGTCGCCTCCTTGGTGGCGCGGTGGGCCGGGTCTGCCTGATCCGAGCACTGCAGGCTGCCGCCCGGTCAAGGCTCGAGGGCAGTCCGCAGGGTATCTGGTCCGGGGAAACGCACGCGCAGATGCCGCCACCGGCCGGCTCCAGGCCACATAGAAGAACCGGGCCGCCATTGGCGCTCCGCAAGAAAAGCATCACGCGAGGAAGGTTCATCGACCATGAAGACTCTGAAGGGCACTCTCTGGATTGCGGCCGTCAGCGCCGCTCTGTTCAGCTCGCCCCTGTTTGCTCAGGCACCTGCTGCCACCACGACCACCGCTCACGGCCACATCCAGAATGCGGCGGGTCAGCCGATCGCTGGCGCCACGGTGGAGTTCACCAAGGACAAGTCGGTCGCGTACAAAGACGCCAAGATGGCCGTCAAGGTAACGGGCGACGCGAGTGGCAACTACACCGCTCCCGGCCTGACACCCGGCGACTACTACATGTACGTCTCCCAGGGCGATAAGCACATTGACCAGCTCGAGGTGACGATCAAGCCCAACACGCCGGACATGGTCGTCGATGACGACATGACCCGCGCCGACTATGTCGCCAAGATGACTCCTGAAGAGCGCAAGCAGATTGAGGAGTTCAAGAAGAAGAACGCCGAGATCATGAAGTCGAACTCCGTGATCGCGAACCTGAACAACACGCTGAAGCAGGTGCGTGCGGATCTCGCGGCGGCAGCGCCCACTCATGGCGACGTGAGCAAGGACGTCGCGGACATGAAGCAGGCCACCGACCAGAAGCCCGACGAGCCGCTGCTGTGGCTGAACTACGGTGATACCGCCGCGGCCCAGGGCGACCACCTCGCCGCCGCCGACAAGGCCAGCGGCAAGGCTCCCTCCAGCGACCCCGACACGATGGCGATGTACGACACCGCGGTGACCGCGTACAAGACGGGCATCGACAAGGATGCCGCCAGCAAGAAGCCCACCCCGGCGCAGGAAGCCGTCGGCTACGGCCAGATGGGCAACGTGCTCGCCAAGGAAGGCAAGACCACCGACGCGACCGCTGCCTACGAGAGCGCGGCCAAGGCCGATCCCACCAAGGCCGGGCTGTACTACAACAACGAGGCGGCGGTGATGCTCAATGCATCTCAGCCTGAGGCTGCTTTGGCTGCCGCCGAAAAGGCGATCGCCGCCGAACCGACCCGCGCCGATCCGTACTACATCAAGGGCCAGGTGCTGGTGCAGAAGGCGACGCTGGACCCGAAGACGCAGAAGCTGGTTGCGCCTCCGGGCTGCATCGAGGCGTACTCGAAGTACCTGGACCTGGAGCCGAACGGTAAGTTCGCGGGCCAGATCAAGGAAGTGCTCGCGGCCTTCGATCAGACGCAGGTCACCAAGTTCCGCGGCGGCAAGAAGTAAGCTTGCGGAAGACAAAGGAGCCCCGGTCAGCCTGCGCTGACCGGGGCTGTGTTCTTAACACGCGCCTCCGCGCGGAGAAGGCGGATCATGGAACGCATCCTTAGCTTCCCGGAGGCGCTGGCCGAGGTGCTCGCACAGGCTCGTGGTCTTGTGGGGCCGATGCAGGAGGAACGCGTCGCGCTGGGCGATGCTGACGGGCGCGTGCTTGCCGGGGCGATTCTTGCTGATCGAGATCAACCGCCGTTCGACCGTTCCACACGCGATGGATACGCTTTGCGGGCGGCTGAGCTGAGCAGCGGTGCGGAACTTCGGGTGATCGGCTCACTGCGAGCAGGAGAGCTTTGGAGCGGCGAGCCTTTGCGCGAGGGCGAGGCGCTGGAGATCATGACGGGCGCTCCTGTCCCAGCGGGAGCGGACTGTGTGGCGATGCTGGAGCACGTCGTCCGCGACGGAGAGAGCCTGACCGCACAGCCGGGGCGGGCTTGGAAGACGGGCGAGAACATCGTGCCGCGCGGTGCCGAAGCGCGTGCGGGCGATGTGGTGCTGCCTGCGGGACGGACGATCGGGGCCGCGGAGGTCGCTGTTGCGGCGACCTCCGGTTGCGCGGAGCTTGCGGTGTTTGCGAAGCCGAAGGTCGCGATCATCGCGACGGGGGACGAGCTGGTGGGCCTCACCGAGACACCCGCAGCCTGGCAGATCCGCAACTCCAACAGCTGGTCTCTGGCGTCGCTGGTGCGCGCGGCGGGAGGATTTCCGGGGCGGCTCGCCATCGCGCGCGACGACCTCGACGATTTGCATGATCGCATTGCGCAGGGAGCGGTGTGGGACCTGCTGGTGCTGTCCGGCGGTGTGTCGATGGGCAAGCATGACCTCGTGGAGCAAGTGCTGCGCGAAGCTGGCGCGGAGTTCTTTTTCACCGGCGTGTGGATCCAGCCGGGCAAGCCGGTGGTCTTCGGGCGCTTGCCGAAGAGCGGCATGGTCTACCACCCCAGCCGGGCGCACGAGTTTGCGAACTGGCAGGGCGAGTGGACGTACTTCTTCGGCCTGCCGGGAAACCCGGTTTCGACCGAAGTCTGCTTCCACCTGTTCGTGGCTCCGCTGCTGCGGGCGCTGGCGGGGCGCAGGGACCTCGCTCCTGCTTTCGTCGAGGCGAGGCTTACCGAGGACGTGAAGGGCGCTGGAGGACGCGCGCGGTTCCTTCCTGCTCAGCTCAGCAGCGCGTGGGACGGGGTGACCGTGAAGCTGGTTCCCTGGCAGGGCTCGGGAGATGTGGCGGCGAACGCGCGGGCGGGATGCTTCTGCGCGCTGCCGGCGGATGTGGAGGCGTTCCATGCCGGCGACGCGGTGCGAGTCCTGCTGCGGTAGTAGCCTAAGCAGCATGACTGAGAAGCCCGATAAGCTTTCCCACTACGACGAGGCCGGGCAGGCCCACATGGTCGATGTCAGCGGCAAGTCCTCAACACGGCGTGAGGCGGTGGCTCGGGCGTTCGTGGAGCTGAACGAGGCTGTGCTGGCGGCGCTGCCGGACAATCCCAAGGGCAATCCGCTGGAGGTCGCGCGGTTCGCGGGGATCATGGCGGCGAAGAAGACCAGCGACCTGATCCCGATGTGCCATCCGCTGCCGCTCAGCTTTGTCGACGTGCAGGCTACCGTCGTGGCCGGGGGGGTGGAGATTCGGGCGACCGCTGCGACCGTGGCTGGGACCGGCGTGGAGATGGAGGCGATGACGGCTGCTGCCATCGCCGCGCTGACGGTCTACGACATGACCAAGGCGCTGGACAAAGGCATCCGGATCCGCGAAGTGGTGCTGGAGTCGAAGACGGGCGGGAAGAGCGGGAAGTACAGCAGAGGGACAGCTGAATAGCTAAATAGCTAAATAGCAGAACAGCAGAACAGGAAACGATACGGCCCGAGGGTACCCCCTCCCCCCCCCGGTTTTTCCTCAAAGTCTTCAGCGCAGAGACTTTAGGGGTGGACCTCGTCTTTTCGTGTTCGCGACGGGCATCCTGCCAGCGCCGGAGATGCAGGGGTTTCCCGCGCCACGGATACTGGAAGGTGGGAGCTGGGATTTGGGAATACGGGCCTGCGGGGGCAGGGGCTACTTCCATTGTAGCCAGCGCAGCAGCAAAGTATGCCAACGTACGGCGACCGCGGAGCTCAAGGCGAGGCTGTAGAGGAGCGAGGAGTGAGGCAAGGACAGGGGTGGGGCGTTACTCCACTCTTGCCAGCGTGACGGCGAACCAGCGCTGGGGGTCGTGCCAGGTGTGCTGGGTGCGGAAGCCTGTGTCCTTCATCAATGCGTGCAGAGAGTCCTGGGAGAACTTGTAGCTGTTCTCGGTGTGAATGGTCTCTCCGGCGGCGAAGCGGATTCGTTCCCCAGCGACCCGGACGGTCTGGTCGGCCAGGCTTTGAAGGTGCATCTCGATGCGGCTCTCGGCCTCGTTCCAGCGGGCGAGGTGCGCGAAGGCGTCCAGGTCAAAATCGGCGTCCAGGTCGCGATTGAGGCGGGCCAGGACGTTCTTGTTGAAGAACGCGGTGACTCCTTCGCGGTCGTCGTAGGCGGCCTGAAGCTGGGCCACAGTCTTGCGGCCGGTCTTGCCGGTTGAGGGGCGGAGATCAGTGCCTAAGAGAAGACCATCGCCAGGTTGAAGCTGATCGCGGAGCGTGCGCAGGATCTCACGGGCCTCCTGCGGCGAGAAGTTGCCGATGCTGGAGCCGATGTAGAGCGCGAGGACTCGACAGGCGCCGTCGCGTTCGATGCGATAGCCCTCGGTGACGTAGTTGGCGACGAGGGGCTTGATGTGCACGGAGGGAACCTTCTCGCGCAGGCTGGTCCCAGCTTCCTCGAGGGCTGACGCGCTGACGTCGATGGGCTGGTAGAGCACATGGCCCTGCAGCCGCGAGGCGGCGCAGAGCAGCAGGCCGGTCTTGGAGCAGCTGCCTGCGCCGAGTTCGACGAAGCTGAGAGGCGCGGCCATGCTGGTGACGATGTCGCGGGCGTGGACGGCGAAGATTTCGCGCTCGGTGCGGGTGAGGTAGTACTCCTCGAGGCGGGTGATGTCCTCAAAGAGCTGCGAGCCGCGCTCATCGTAGAAGAGCCAGGGCGAGAGGGTTTTCTGCTCGCCGGGGGCGACGTGGAGACCTTTGAGGGCTTCGGTACGAACGGCTTCCTGCAGGGATTGGGTCGTTTCGGTCATGATTCGTCCGCGCCTCGGTGCGCTGGTCGTGCCTTTGGGTTTACGAGCTGGCTTCGGGCTTTGATGCGATCTGAAGAGAGCAGGACACGCTCTAGGGAAACGCGGCGAAACAAACCGTACCTCAGCGGCTAAAGCCGCGTCGACTCTTCAGTTTTTATGTCACGGCTGAAGTCCTTCGACGATGCTCAGGACGACCTGCCGTTCGTGCTCTCTGGCGTTTTGTGTCCGGAGAAGCAGATCCTCCGCTTCGCGAAGGATGACAACAAGAAAAACAAACGGCGGTTAGCCTGGGCCCACTTAGCTTGGGCTGTCCTGGGCGAGGCGGAGGCCGCTGAACTGCCACCTTGTCGCAGGGTGGAAGAAGTTGCGATAGGTGGCTCGGATGTGGGTCTGGGGAGTGACGCAGCTGCCGCCGCGGAGGACCATCTGGGAGCTCATGAACTTGCCGTTGTACTCGCCGAGAGCGCCGGGGAGCGGCTTGTAGCCGGGGTAGCCGATGTAGGGGGACGAGGTCCACTCCCAGACGTCGCCGAAGAGCTGTTGGGGGACGGGAGATGCAGATGCAGGTCTCTCCACTTCCCCTTCGACCAGCTCAGGGTCCGGTCGAGATGACACATCTGGGGTTGAACCGGCGATGGCGGGATGCAGGAGGCCGGATTCGAGGAGGTTGCCGGCGGGGCTACATCGCGCGGCAACGTACTCCCACTCGAACTCGGTGGGGAGGCGATGGCCGGACCAGCGGGCGAAGGCGTCGGCCTCGAAGAAGGAGAGATGGCAGACGGGGGTTTCGCTGAGCTCTTCGAGCGGCTGGAAGCCGTGCAGCGTGAAGACGCACCAGCCGGATTTCGTCTCGCTGTCGCGACGCCAGTAGAGGGGAGCGTTCCAGCCTTCGGCGCGCATGGTGTCCCAGCCTTCGGAGAGCCAGAGCTCGGGCCGGGCGTAGCCGTCTTCTTCCATGAAGGCGAGATATTCGGCGCAGGTGACGAGGCGCGAGGCGAGCTGGAAGGGCGGGAGGTAGACCTTGTGGCGGGGCGTCTCGTTGTCGAAGGCGAAGCTGGTGATGGAGGTGGGGTCAGGGGTGACGCCGATGTCTACGATGCCAGGGTCAGCGGGGGTGTAGGCGATCCAGTCGAGGGGAGGGGCGATGTTGAAACCGGGATCGGTGTCTTGGACTTCCAGATTGCCAGATACCAGGTTGCCAGATGCCAGCGCGTCGCGTGTCTGCAGCGGGGCATAGGCGGGGTGGAGGGGGTTGGTGAAGAAGGCGTGCTTGATGTCCGTCGCGGCGAGCTCGAGGTGCTGGTACTCGTGCTCGAGGCCGAGGACGATGCGGCGCATGGCGTCATCCTCGGGAGTCTGCTCGAGGAGGTGGGCGATGCCGGCGTCGACATGCTCGCGGTAGGCGAGGATCTCGGCAAGTGGAGGACGAGAGAAACTAGCGCGGAGCTTCTTCTCGGGCATTTCGCCGAGAGCCTTGTAGTAGCTGTTGAAGAGCCAGCGGAAGTCGGGGTTGAAGGGTTTGTACTGGGCGATGAACTCGCTGAGGACGAAGGTCTCAAAGAACCACGAGGTGTGGGCGAGGTGCCACTTGACGGGCGAGGCCTCGGCCGAGGACTGCACCATCATGTCTTCCGGGGTGAGCCGGGAGGCAAAGTCCATGGTGGCCTGGCGAACGGAGCGAAAACGCTCCAGGAGGGCGGTGGCGACCGGCTGCTGCGTCAGCATGGCGGAAAATCTCCAATCGCGGTGTGATGCTCCGCTGGGTCAGGGGTGTTGCTCTCGTTGGATGCTGCGCGGGGAAGGCGGTTACTCGAAATCGAGCTCCTTTCTAACTCTCCTGACACGATTTGCCAAGGCTGCTGACAATCGACCTTGGTGCGAAGACCCGGGTCCCCAAGTGCGAGGGACCCGGGGCACCCATCCCGTTTACCCCGAGTGGCTGTTGAGGAGGCGGGCGAGGAAGAATGCGACGGTGGCGGCGAGACCGCCGATGAGGACGGTCTGGATGGCGCTGCGGAGGATGTGCGAGCCGAGCAGGCGGCCTTTGAGGCCACCGAAGAGGGCGAGCGCGACGAGCGTGATGACGACAGAGGTCTGGAGCGCTGTGGTCATGCTGGCGAGCAGCAGGTAGGGCGCGAGGGGGATGGCTCCTCCGGCGATGTAGGAGGCGGCGATGGTGGCGGCGGAGCGCCAGGCGCGGCCTTTCTCCTGCTCCTCGAGGCCGAGTTCGAAGCGCATCATGAAGTCGACATAGGCGGTGGGATTGGCTTCGAGCGAGCGCAGGACAGGGGTCGCGGCTTCGCGGGAGACGCCGTACTTTTCGAAGATCTCGAAGATCTCGGCAGCTTCGTCATCGGGGCGCTCGACGACCTCGCGCTGCTCGCGGCGAAGCTCGGAGGCGTAGTGCTCGGCGTCGCCGCGGGCGGCGAGGAAGCCGCCGAGGCCCATGGCGATGGAGCCGGCGGCGATCTCAGCGAGGCCGGCGACGACGACGAGGCGCGGCGAGGAGACGGCTCCGGCGAGTCCGGCGGCGAGGGCGAAGGGCACGGTGAGGCCGTCGGCGAGGCCGATGACGATGTCGCGGACGGTGTCCGAGGACTGGAAGTGGTGCTCGTTGTGCTGGCTGGGGGAGATGGCGTTGCCGAGGGTTTCGGGCATGCTGCGAGTGTAGGAGGGATTTGGGGTTGCAGGTAGGGCAAGGTGGTGAAGGCGATGAAATCATAGGGCGACGCGAGGGCTGACCGGCTCGGTGCGGGTGTCGAAAGAGAAGGCTGCGTTTACAAATTGTTACTTCTTTGCCGCGTCTTCCGCTGGAGAATGGCGTCTACCCGTGCAGAAGGTCACTCTTATGAAGCTCACTCACTATTCCCGCCTGCATCGCGCTGGACGCGGGCTCGCTACGGCTGTGCTCGGTTGTGGTCTGATGGCCGCCTCTCTTCCTGCTCACGCTCAGGATGCTGCTGCCCCGCAGGATGCACAAGGTGGCGGACGGCGCGGCCAGGGTGGGGCGTTCGCGGGCATGCAGCGGGTTGCGGGCGAGGTGGTGTCGGTGTCCGGGGCGAACGTGATCGTGAAGGCCGAGGACGGCAGCACGGTGACGATCGTGACGACGGACAATACGCGGATCATGAAGGGCCGCGGGAACATGACGGGCAGTGGGGGTGGCGTCAGCGGTGGCGGCGCGCCCAGCACGATCAAGGTCTCCGAGCTGAAGCCGGGGGATGGGATTACGGCGGCGGGGAACCTCGACGCCCCAAACAAGACGCTGCACGCGGCGTTCCTGGCTGCGGTCGACGCCGCGCAGGTGAAAGCGATGAAGGACAACCTGGGCAAGACGTATATCGCGGGCCGGGTGACGGCGATCGACCTCGACAACGCGAAGCTGACGGTGGAGCGGCCAGATCATGTATCGCAGACGATTGGGCTGGATGATTCCACGAGCTTCAAGCGCGGGCGCGGGGGGCGTGGAGGCGGCGGTGGAATGGCCATGGGAGCAGGGGCTGGGGCTGCTCCGGCCGATGCTGGGGAGAGCATTACGCTCGCGGACGTGAAGGTGGGCGACCAGGTGGCCGGGCAGGGTGAGATGAAGGGCGGGGCGTTTGTGCCCAAGCAACTGACGGTGATGACTCCGGGGCAGGGCCGGCGCAATGGGGCCCAGGGTGGTCAGCCGGGTGCGAGTGCGCCTCCGGTGCCGCCGCCGGGCCTGTAGACCGAAACGGGCTCGAAACCAGGAACTGGAGAGGGTCCGGCAACGTTCCAACTCCAGCAAACGTTGTCCGACGCATCAAGTTTTGGCTCCAACCGCCGGCCACGAGGCCGCTACGGGAGAGGTGTCCTTGCCAAGTACGTACAAATTCGTTCGCGCTGGTGTGCTGGTCCTTGCGGGCAGCGCGGTTGGCCACGCCCAGGAAGCACCCGCGGCTCCGGTTGCCGCACCGGTTGCGCAGCAGGCTACGGCAACAGCGACGCCCAATGCGGCAGCGCAGGGTGGGACGATTCGCGGCAAGGTCTTTGCAGGGACCGCCGGGAAGCCTGGCGGCGTGCCGTTGCCGGGCGTGAGCGTGACGGCGACCAACACGCTGACCGGGCGGAAGTACACGTCGGCGACGGACGTGGATGGCAACTACGAGATGAAGATCCTGCGCAACGGGCGGTACGTGGTGAAGGCCGAGCTGACGGGGTTTTCCGCGACGACGCAGGAGGTGGTGCTAACGGGAGCGGAGGCGCAGGCCGCGGCACAGGGCATCACGATTGCTCCGAAGGCGACGGACTTTGGGCTGGAGCTGGCGAGTCGCGCTGCAGCGGCTGAGGCTGCGCAGACGGCGCGTACGACGGCTCGGGCCGGGAATGGGACTCAATCGCTGGCGCTGGCGCAGGGTGATACGGATGTGACCGATGCCAGCGCGGGAGCGGGCAACACGGGCGCCGCACTGCCTTCGCTTTCGGGACTCGACAGTGGTGCTGGCGGTGCGGCGGCGGATGATGCCATCGCGGTGAATGGACAGGCGGGGCAGACGAATGCGCTCGCGGGCGTGAGCGAGGATGAGATCCGCGACCGCGTGCAGAACGCGATGGACAATGCGCGCCAGAATGGGATGCTGCCTCCGGGAGTGGATACCAACCAGATCGTGGCCGGGGTGATGGGCATGATGGGCGGCGGTGGTGGTTTTGGCGGCCCCGGCGGTGGTGGTGGTGGACGCGGTGGGCGTGGCGGCGGGGGTGGAGGGTTCGGAAACTTCAGGAACTTTAATCCGGCGCAGCCGCATGGCAGCATCTTCTACCAGGGACTGAACTCGGCGTTGAACTCGGCGCCGTGGTCGCCGACACTGCTGCCGCAGCCGAATCCTTCGGCGTTCCAAAATCGTTATGGGATTACGCTGGCGGCCTCGCCGTACATTCCGGGGCTGACGAAGCCCAACACGAAGCAGTTTATGTTCGTGAACTTTACGGGGCAGAAGAACCTGACGCAGTTCACGGCGGTGGGGCGTGTTCCGACGGCGCTGGAGCGTGCGGGGAACTTCTCGCAGTCGACGCTGGGCTTCGGAGCGGATGCGACCGCGGTGCAGCTCTACGATCCAAAGACGGGTAACGCCATCCTGGGTAATAACCTCGCGAACGCTAGCGTGCCTATCTCGCCGCAAGCGCTGGCGCTGTTGAGCTACTATCCTGCGCCGAATACAGCGCCGAACTCGCTGGGCGATAACTACCAGACGGTATCGAACGGCGGGAACAACAACGTGGCGATCAACGCGCGTTATGTGCGGACGCTGGGATCGGCGACGAATACACCGTTTGGGCGCTTCGGTGGCGGTGGTGGCGGTGGCGGGCGAGGCGGACGCAACGGAGCGAATAACCCGAACCAGAAGCCGACGCTGCGGCAGAACATCAACATCGCTTACAACTACTCGCACTCGGCGGCGGATCAGCGGAACATCTTCCTTCCGCTGGGTGGAGCGAACGAGAGCGACGGCAATGGGCTGAATGTCGGATACACGATCAGCTATGGCAGGCTCTCGAACAATGCGTCGGTGAACTGGAACCGGCTGCACGCTGAGACGCGCAATTACTTTACGGACACGGCCATCAATCCCAGCGCGACGGCGGGAGTGGTTGTGCCGAACAACACTGGCGGCTTCTCGGATCCGCGCTTCTATGACGGCTTGCCGACGATCTCGCTCTCGGGGTTTCAGCCCCTCTCGAACACCAGCCCGAACGAGAGCGTGAACCAGACGCTCGCGTTCTCGGACTTTGTGGCGTGGCGGCATGGCAAGCACAACCTGCGGCTGGGGCTGGATATTCGGCGCGTCCACAACGACAGCATCGGCGGCAATAATCCGCTGGGCAGATTGAGCTTCACGGGCTACGCGACGGCCGACGGCGCCGATCAGGTCTCGGGCCAGGCGGGCAGCAGCGGGGCCACGGGCGATGCGTTTGCGGACTTCCTGCTCGGCCTGCCGCAGACGACGTCCATCCAGGCGAACTCCTACAAGACGTACCTGCGCGAAAACGTCTACGACTGGTACGTGATGGATGACTGGCGCATGACCTCGCACTTTACGGTCAACGCGGCGGTGCGGTACGAGTACTTTGGGCCGTTCAGTGAGAAGAACAACCGGTTGGTGAACCTGGACCACGATGCGGGGCTGCAGAACTTCGATGCGGTGTTGCCGGGAGCGAATGGCACGTACGGCGGCAAGTATCCCAACAGCCTGGTGAACCCCGACAAGACGATGTACGCACCGCGCATCGGCGTGGCGTACCGCATGCCGAATAAGGGGCTGACGAAGCAGACGGTACTGCGTGGTGGCTATGGCATCAACTACAACACGGGGCAGTATGCGGTGTTCGCGAAGAAGCTGAGCGGCCAGCCGCCATTCGCGGTCACGGAGACGAACACGCTGAGCTCGGGCTGCACTACCGTTACTCCAACTACGCCACTCAACCCGACAACGACGATGACACTTGCCAATGGCTTTGGCTGCTCGACCAGCACGCTGACCCAGAACAACTGGGCAGTCGACAAGAACTATCGGCTGGGCATGGTGCAGCTGTACAACCTGAACCTACAGCGGACGTTTGGGTTGGGCATTGTGGTGAACGTAGGCTACAACGGGACCAAGGGATCAAACCTTGATGTCGTAGGTTCGCCGAACGGTGTGCCCACGACTTATAGCTCCACGGGCATCCGGCCTGGACTGGCTGCCTTTGCGCCGTTCGACTATGAAGAGTCCGCTGCGGCTTCGCACTCCAATCAGCTGGTGGTGAGTGCACAAAAGCGTATGCAGAAGGGCATTGCGGTGGGTGCGACGTATACCTACATGCACGCGATCGATAATGCCTCGGGCGTGGGTGGCGCGGTGGGCACCCCGGTGCAGAACCTCTTTGACCTGCGGGCGGAAGAGGGCAATGCGAGCTTCGATCAACGGCACAACCTTACCGGTACGTTCGTGACGGAGCTTCCCTTCGGACCGAACCGGGCGTTCTTCAACAAGGGCGGCAAGGTGGCGTACATCCTGGATGGATGGGACCTGAGCGGGAACTTCACGTTCGGGACCGGCACGTACTTCACGCCGCAATATGCGCAGAGCGCGGCGACGGCGTTGAGCGGCAACGTTTACGTGCAGCGGCCAAACCGCGACTTCACGCAACCCATCAAGGGGCCGGAAAGACTCGGCGAGTGGTTCAACACGGCGGCCTTTACGTCGCCGCTGGTGAACAATCTTTCCGTGTATGGCAGCGCTTCGCCGGGCTCGATTGAAGGGCCGGGCACGGTGAGCGTGGCGTCATCGCTATCGCGCACCTTCACGATGGGATCGACGCGCTCGCTGGAGGCTCGCATGACCGCGAACAACGTGTTCAACACGGTGCAGTACAGCGGCATCAGCACGACGCTGAGCAGCGGGAACGGCTTTGGCCAGGTGACGAGCGCGGCCGCGATGCGGAGCATTACGTATCAGATGCGATACAGGTTCTAGCGGAGCGTTGTTCGTTGGGAGAGTAGAGAAGCAGATCCTCTCCGAGGATGACAACAAGAAAGACAGGAGCATCGGTGGCGCCGATCAGGATGAGAGTTACATCGAATCGAAGTATGGCGATGGTGATGCTGACGTTGCTGGCGGCGATGGAGCCGATGATGCTCGCTGCCCAGACTGCAGCCGCGCAGACCGCGCCTGCTCCTGCGGATGCGCAGCCGCAGGATACCAACGTCGCGCGGCAGAGCGGCAAGGGCTTCACGCTCTCCATCAATGCGGACATCGTGCTGACCAACGTGGTGGTGCGCGACAAGAGGACCGGGCAGGTCATCACGGGGTTGAAGGCCTCGGACTTCACGATCATCGAGGACAAGGCTCCGCAGCAGATTGTGAGCTTCGACTACCAGAACGTGGACCAGGCGGCGCAGCTGGCGGAGAAGTCGACGGTTGCGGGCAAGGCTTCGGTGGCGGACCTGCTGGAGCGGAACTTCGCGGCGGATCCGAAGGCGCTGCATGATCATCGGCTGATCGTGCTGTTCTTCGACCTGAGCTCGATGCAGGATGAGGACATCGATCGGGCTGTCGATGCCGCTACGAATTACGTGAATAAACAGATGGCTCCGGCGGATCTGGTGGCGCTGGTGAGCATGTCCACGGGCCTGACGATGGACCAGGACTTTACCGGCGACAAGGCCACGCTGCTGCGCGGGATCAAGCGCTACAACGGGCAGGATGCTTCGGGCTTTGCGAACGGTGGGACGGGATCGACCGATGGTACGGGGGACGATGCGACGGCGTTCGCGGCGGATGATACGGAGTACAACTCGCTGAACACGGATCGCGAGTTGCTGGCGATTCAGGCTATTTCCAAGTCGCTAGAGCATGTGGACCAGCGCAAGTCGATGCTGTATTTCTCAGGCGGGCTGACGCGCAACGGCATCGAGAACCAGGCGAGCCTGCGGGCGGCGACGAACGAAGCGGCGAAGGCCAACATGGCGATCTACGCGGTGGATACGCGAGGGCTGCAAGCGCTGCCTCCGGGCGGTGCGGGCAACTCGGGTTCCATCCGGGGAGCGAGTGCTTACTCCGGATCGGCGATCACGTCGCAGCTGGCGTCGAACTACAGCTCGCAGGAGACGCTGGACACGCTGGCGCGCGACACGGGCGGCAAGGCGTTCTTCGACGACAACGACTTTGCTCCGGCGTTCCAACAGATTCAGCACGACACCGAGGCGTATTACATTCTCGGCTTCCACTCGAGCAACAAGGCTCGTGATGGAGGGTATCGTCACCTGACGGTGAAAGTGGATCGGCCGGATGCGAAGCTGGAGTTCCGTCCCGGCTACTATGCGCCTGCAGACTTCCAGCACCAGAAGACCGAAGACCGCGAGCTGGCGCTGACGCAGCAGATGCGCAGCGATCTGCCGGCTACCGATGTTGCGGTCTACCTGCAGGCGTTGTACTTCCGGCAGACCGAGGCGCTGTTCTATATCCCGATCTCGCTGGTGATTCCTGGCTCGCAGATTCCGTTCACTACGGTGAAGGATACGAGCAAGGCTTCGATCGACATCATGGGCCGGGTGCAGAACGGACAGGGTGTGACGGTGGGCAACGTGCGCGACACCGTCAAGCTATCCCTGGATGCGGCGCAGCATGTGGAGCGCAAGAACATCCAATACGGCACGGCGTTCACGCTGGCTCCGGGCAAGTATCACCTGAAGTTCGTGGTGCGTGAGAACCAGACGGGAGCGATGGGGAGCTTCGAGACGGACCTGCAGGTTCCGGACATGAAGAAGCTGCCGATCAAGACGAGCTCGATTGTGCTGGCGAGCCAGCGCACGCCGGATACGAGCAAGAACAGCGGCAACAACCTGCTGGTGCGCGATGGTCTGAACTGGGTGCCGAATGTGGCGCACGTCTTCCGGCAAGACCAGCATTTGTACTTCCTGTACGAGGTCTATGACCCCACGCGGGCGAAGGATGCTCCGGCGCCGGCGCCGACGCCTGGGATTGTGCGGCGGGATGGTGGGCCGGTGCACGTGCTCACCTCGATCGAGTTTCTCTCCGGCGGCGTAAAGGTGTACGAGACTCCGCTGGTGACCGCCGATGCGGTGAACATTCCGCAGCGGGGAGCTGTGGCGTTCCAGTTCGATGTGCCGCTGGCTCCGCTGAAGCCGGGGACGTACATCTGCCAGGTGAATGTGATCGACGATGCGGGCGGGAGCTTTACGTTCCCGCGGATGGCGGTGCGGATCCAGGCGGCGGCGCAACCGGCGGTGGCGGCACCGGCCGGTGCGACAGCGGCGCCTCCTTCCGATTAGGGAAAGCCTTGCGCAGAGTTCTTCGCTGCTCAAGGATCCGACACCTCAGGGGCTAAAGCCCGGTGATTGCTGGCCGTTGATGGCGGGGCTAAAGCCCCGTCCCTTCAAACCGCGCTCCATGAGCATCCTGCGAACCCACCTCTCAGGATCGAGAGGTGGGGCACCCTGCATCCTGCAAATGAGCCCGGGTCCCTTAAGGGACCCGGAACACCCAGACAGCGCAGCAGCTGCGGTGGAGACGGCTTGACGCGTACCCGGGCGGGGAGCATGATGTTGGCCCACCGATAAGGAGGGGCCAATTCATGCGCCCACTTCGCTGGTTCCCGTCCACGATGCTCGCAGCCGCGCTCGCGTGCGGCACCCTCTCAGCACAGAATCCGGCGGTCGGCACGTCGCCGGAGGAGCGCGCCAGCCTGCACAGCGGTCCCGAGTGGGACTCGATCGCGCCGCATCTTCCCGATCCGAAGACGGCGAGCGCAGCCAAGCTGGAGATGGCCGGCGATGTGTTGCGCGCGCGTCGCTTTCCCGAGGATGCGCTGGATTACTACGAGTACGCCGTGCAGCGCGGCGGGGATGTGGACCACCTGCTGAACAAGATGGGCATCGTGCGCCTGGAGCTGCGGCAGGATGAACTGGCGCGGCAGCTGTTCCTGCGCGTGGTGCGCGTGAGCAAGAAGAACTCGCAGGCGTGGAACAACCTCGCCGTGACGGAGTTCACCGAGACGCATTACGCCGCGGCGATCGACGACTACAAGAAGGCGATCCACTACGACCGGCGCTCCGGGGTGTATCACGCGAACCTGGCGATGGCGTACTTCGAGAAGAAGGATATGGAGAGCGCGCAGCAGCAGTTTGCGGCTGCGCTCCGGCTGGATCCGACGATCATGCGGGAGCGCGAGACCGGCGGCGTGACGGCGCACGTGGTGGGCTCGCGGAACTACCCGCAGCTGTGCTTCGAGATGGCGAGGCTGTATGCGAAGTCGCGACGTCCCCAGCTGACGCGGGAGTGGCTGGCGAAGGCCAGCGAGGGCGGCTTCGAGGTGCGTGCCGCGATGGCCGAGGACGCGGCGCTGCGGCCTTACCTGAATGACCCGGAGGTGAAGATCATGCTGAGCAACGCGGACGAGTTGCGGAAGCGTCGCATTGCGTCGGCGGGGAGCCTACCCGCCCTCGGAGAGGCGCCGAAGTCGACGATGGATTAGGGCGGCTGCGAAGCATGTGATTCAACAACCAAGCCCTATCTGCCGATTGCTTCCCAGTGGCCGTAGAAAGGTCCGGAGAAGCACTATGAACTTGCAACAGGCAGTCACTGCCCATACGGGATGGAAGATGAAGGTAACCCGCTACCTATCGTCTCCAGATGGAAGCCTTCAACCAGCGACAATTCGCCAGGATAGCCGTTGTGAACTCGGGAAGTGGCTTTATGGCGAGGGCCGGTCTTTTCAGCATCTGCCCGAGTACCAGAAATTGATGAACGACCATGCGCGGCTGCACGAGTCGGCCAGCGATCTGATCCGCCGCACCAACTCGGGTGAGTACCTCCAGCCGGAGACGGTGATGGGCGACCGCAGTCCTTTTGGCATTGCGGCCAGGGTCTTCGTCAAGTCGCTGCAGAGCTTGCAAGATCGCACGGGCCTGCACGCGCGGACGGGCCTGCACGTGCACCCAGGTCTCTAGGAGATCGGCGACTCTTTGTAGGGACAGTGGCGACAGCCGTTCTCGCAGCAGTAGCCGCGCCGGCGAAGGAAGCTGGCTGTGAAGACCACGAAGCCGTTCTCCATGTAGAAGTCGGCTTCGGGTTCTCCGGGGTTTTCCTGTTGCGTCTCGGGCTGATTCTCGTCGCTCACGAGAACAATCGTAGCGGCGCGTCGTGCGGCGCGGAACGGGTTGCGACGGCGTCGGCACGGAGCATGTCTGCGACGCTTTGGACGCGGGCCTTCCTGGGCGGACGCTTGGAGGCTACGAGCTGCATGGACTCGTCCTCAAGCACAGTGCCATCGACAAAGCGGACGGCTCTGCCGGGGATGGCGGCGACGCGGTCTCCTGGAATGAGGATGCCGACGAGGTTCAGCGGGTCCGCCGCAGCGATGGAGACTATGCGCGGCGCGGTTTCTTGCGCACGCGTGGCGTTGCTGCGGCGGGCGGCGCGGAGGGAGTCGACGGCTTCTTTGAGGGCATACTGCTCGCCGAAAGGGCCGGAGACGAAGCGTCCACCGCGGATTTCTCCGCGGGCTTCCAAGCGGCGGAGGATGGGGACGAGGTCGCGCCACTTGGGGGCGTTGGACTCGCGGGCGAGGAGATCGCGGAAGAGGACGCCGTAGCGGGTGAGCAGGATGCGGGCGTGGGCGTCTAGGGCGGCGGCGCGGGATTTTGCGGCGGCGATAGCGCGTGCCTGCTTTCGTGTCTGATCCCACATCTCTTCGAGATGTGGGGCACCTAATTCTGTGGAAGGGTCACAGAGGAGGGACCAGCGGCCGGCGGTGGTGCGAGCGAAGGCTCGCTTCTTGAGGCTGGTGACGGGGGTTTGCTCGATGGCGGCGGACTTGCGGCGGGGGTCCATCATGGCGCGCATCTGGTCCCAGCCGTCGGCGGAGGCGAGGCCGGCGGTGGCGAGCTCCCAGAGGGCGGTGGTGGTCTCGAGCTTGGTGAGGTTGCCGAGGCGTTGCAGGTCGGCGGTGAAGGCAGCGCCCTTAGCGCGAAGCAACGTGCGGAGGGTCTGGGCGTGCGGCGAGAGCGATTGTGCGAGGACTTGTTCTTCGACGCACTTCTCGGCGAGGGCGTGGTGCAGCCAGTCAGCGCCCTCGCGGAGGAAGAAGGTGATGGGGGCGGCGCTGGTGGGGATGACGCGGCGGGGGCCGGAAGCGACAGAGTTCGGTTGGGGGGCTTGATCCCATGTCTCAGAAGCGAGACGTGCGGCACCCGGGTTCTTTGCCGCGTCGGGCTTGAGGTCATTCCAGGCGGGGTGGGGCGAGATGCGGCCCCAACCGACGATACCGGCGAGGCACAGGTTGTCGAGCCAGGCGGGATCGTAGTGGGCGACGCGGGCGGGGAGCAGGGTGCGCTCCCACTCGATGGCGGGGGCTTCGAAGCCTTCCAACTGTTCCAGAGCCGCGAGGACGCCTTCTTCCCCGCTGAGCTGCGACTGCG
This sequence comes from Bryocella sp., assembly GCF_058498515.1. Classification (NCBI taxonomy): domain Bacteria; kingdom Pseudomonadati; phylum Acidobacteriota; class Terriglobia; order Terriglobales; family Acidobacteriaceae; genus Bryocella; species Bryocella sp. Next base: position 110,729 of record NZ_JBMHYI010000066.1, on the reverse strand, counting down.
GGGCGGCGTGCTGCCAGGTGAGGAGCCAGTCCATGAAGGCGGCAGGCGAGACGGGCTCGATCTGCTTGCGGAGCGTGCCTAGCGTGAGGCGGTGGATGCGTTGGAGGATGCGGCGCTCGCACCATTCTGTGGCGTGAGGCGCGTCGTCTGCGGACTTGGGGTGCTCGAAGACGCCGCGCATGGCGAGGCCCTGGATCTCCATGGCGAGGACTGCCTGGAAGATCAGCGCGGGATCGAGCTGGACGAGTGCTGCGAGGGATCGCGACGTGATAGGGCCGAGGAGCTGCAGCCAGCCTTGCGTGAGAGCGAGAGCGGCTGTATCGCGGGGGGCGAAGGTCTGGGGCTCTCGGTATTCGGTGCCGGCGAGGACGAAGTCGTTCTTCGGAGTTCCGATCTGCGGCAGGTTGAGAGGGACTAGATCGGGCCAGAGGAGCTTGGCGTCTTCGAGGCGCTCGGCGGCGATCCAGAAGTGTTCGCCGTTGATGTCGAAGGCGAAAGCTCTTCCCTGCTCCTGCAAGCGTGCGAAGTGGTGGGGCCAGTGGCCGGCGCGATGCGTGGCAGCTTGATCTCCCACTGCGAACGCGGTGGACGCGGCGTACGCAGTGGGGCGCGGCGTTTGTTGGGTGGTTTCCTCTGCGTCACTCTGCGTACTTTGCGTTTGCAGTTGTGATTGTTCGTGCAAAAGCTGTTCATACAGGAAGGAAAAGGGCAACGCTACTAGCTGGAGCAAGAGGTCGTGGAGCTCGTGCTCGTCGCGGATGTCGGGGAAGAGTTCTTCGCGGATCTGGGCGATGGCTGCGGGATCGAGGAGGCCTTCGCCGTCGGCGATGTTGTCGGGCAGAGTGCGGCGCGTGGAGACGTTGCGGGCGCGGCGTTCTTCGAGGCCAGCCTCATCGAGGTAGGCGTAGGGCATGGCGTTGATGAGCTCATGCGCGAACTGCGATGGGACCGGGGTGTCGACGGCGAGGCACTGGATGGCTCCGGACTCGATGTCGCGCAACAGCTCTTCAAGGCCTTCGATGTCCATGGCTTCAGTGAGGGTGTCCTTCATCACCTCGCGGACGAGTGGGTGATTGGGGATGACGATGTCGCCGGTCATGGTCTCGGGGCAGGCGGAGGCGTGGGGGAAGACGCTGGCGAGGAGATCGTCGGAGCGGGTGCGCTGGATTTGCGGGGCGACGCGCTTGCCTTTCTGCATGCGGAGGAGCTGGAGCGAGCGGCCGGCGGCCCAGCGCCAGCGGTTCTTGAAGAGCGGGTTGGGGATGCAGGCCTGCTCGAGCAGTTCGCGCGCGGTGTTGACGCTGAGGAAGCGGAAGACTTCGTGCAGCGGGAAGCTGTGCTGCTCGGCGAGGGAGATGTTGATGCCGTTGTCGGTGGCGGCGGCCTGGAGCTCGAAGTTGAAGCCGCGGCAGAAGCGTTTGCGCAGGGCGAGGCCCCAGGCCTTGTTGAGGCGGCCACCGAAGGGGGCGTGCAGGATGAGCTGCTGGCCGCCGCCTTCATCGAAGAAGCGTTCGGCAATGATGGTTGTCTTCGTCGGCACAGCGCCGAGTACGGCGCGGCCGGTGACGATGTAGGCGATGAGCTGGCGGGCGGCGGAGTCGGAGAGGAAGCAGGTTTCGCGGAGCCAGGCGATGGTGGAGAGGAGTTGGTGGTGGGGGGAGGACTGAGGGCCAAGGGTCGAGGGCCAAGGGTCAAGGGGGCTCTGCGAATTTTGGTGGTGGTTCTCCCACCTCTCAGGATCGAGGGGGCGGGCACCCGAATTTTCGCTCTCCGGATCGTGCATGCCCGACAGGTGGGTGGGTCCGACGTAGGAGGTGCGGAGGTCGATTTCGTGGCGGAGGTCGCTGACGCCGTCCGAGAGGACGGAGGTGCGTTGGGGGGCTTCGCCTTCCCAGAACGGGATGGTGGGTGGAGCTCCGTGGGCGTCTTCTACGAGGACCTTGCCGGCGGGATCGATGCGCTGGATGCGCCAGCTGGTGTTGCCGAGGAGCACGACGTCACCGGGGGACGAATCGACGGCGAAGTGCTCGTCGAGCGTGGCGATCTGGACGTTTTCGGGCTGCAGCATGACCGCGTAGTTGGCGGTGTCGGGGATGGCTCCGCCGTTGGTGATCGCGAGGGAGCGTGCGCCGCGGCGGGCCTGGAGGCGGCCGTTCACGCCGTCGCGCAGCAGCAGCGCGCCGTATCGGCCGCGGGAGCTTTCGATGCCGGTGTGGAGCAGCTTGATGACTTCGTCGAACTCGTTGCGGGTGAGGTTGCGATAGGGCCAGGCGCGGGTGACGAGGGCGTAGAGCGCGTCTTCTTCCCAGGGCTCGGCTCCGCAGGCGGCGACGATCTGCTGCATGAGGACGTCGAGGGGGGCGTCGGGGACTTCGAGGAGGTCGAGCTCGCCAGCGACCATCTTGCGGAGGAGCGCGGCCTGCTCCATGAGGTCGTCGCGAGTCATGGAGAAGAAGCGGCCCTTGGGAATGGCTCCGCGCCAGTGGCCGGCGCGGCCGACGCGCTGCATTGCCACTGCGACATTGCGGGTGGTGGCTATCTGGCAGACTAGGTCGACGGAGCCGATGTCGATGCCGAGTTCGAGCGAAGCGGTGGCGACGAGGATTTTGATCTCGCCGGCCTTGAGGCGCTGCTCTGCGTCCAACCGCAGAGCACGAGATAGCGAGCCGTGGTGGGCTCCGACGGCAGCGTCGCCGAGGCGGTCGGCTAGCTCGAAGCTGATTTTTTCGACGAGCTTGCGGGTGTTGACGAAGACCAGCGTGGAGCGGTGGGAGTGGGTGAAGGCGGCGAGCTTGTCGTAGACCTCAGTCCACATGGCGGTGGAGGCGACGGAGCTGAGTTCGTCGGAGGGGATTTCGATGGCGAGGTCGAGGATGCGGCGTTGGCCGACCTGGATGATGCAGGGATTAGGGATTAGGGGATAGGGATTAGGGCCAAGGGCTGAGGGGTCAGGGGCCAGGGGCCAGGGTTCAGAGGGCGGTGTTGCATCAGGCGGAGAAGCAGGTCTCTCCGCTTCGGCTTCGCTACGCTTCTCCTCGGGTCGAGATGACACAACTTGCTGAGTCCGAGAAGCAGGTCCTTCGCTTCGCTCAGGATGACAACCGGAGGAGTCCCGGGCTCCCACCGGGGCTGAAGCCGCTTCGTTGTGGGGGTGTGTTTCCGCGGGCTGAAGCCCGCTGCTACTCCCAAAGAGGAAGTTGGCTACTAGCTGGATGGGATTCTGGGTGGCGGAGAGGCCGATGCGTTGCGGGGCGTGGGCCATGCCGGTGAGCATGGCGCCGGGGGAGAGGCGGTTGTCGCCGCGGACGAGGGCGTCGAGGCGCTCCAAGGTGAGGGCGAGGTGGGAGCCTCGTTTGTCGTCGGCTACGGCGTGGACTTCGTCGATGATGATGGTCTCTACGCGGCCGAGGTTCTTGCGGGGTTTCTCGGCGGTGAGGAGCATGTAGAGCGATTCGGGCGTGGTGACGAGGATGTGCGGAGGGTTGCGCAGCATGGCTGCGCGGTCTTTCTGCGGCGTGTCGCCGGTGCGGATGCCGGTGCGGATCTCGGGGCAGAGGAAGCCGCGTTCGAGCGCGAGGTCGCGGATCTCGCGGAGGGGGCCGTCGAGATTCTTCTGGACGTCGTTCGAGAGCGCCTTGAGCGGCGAGACGTAGAGGACGTGGGTCCAAGGCGCGAGGCGGCCTTCGAGCGCAGCGCGGAGGAGGCGGTCGATGGCGACGAGGAACGCTGCGAGGGTCTTGCCGGAGCCGGTGGGCGCGGAGATCAGGGTGGGGTCTCCGCGCAGGATGGCGGGCCAGCCGGCGATTTGCGGCTCGGTGGCGGAGCCGAACTTCGCGAGGAACCACTCGGCGACGACGGGATGCGCCCAGGCGAGGGCCTGCGCGGGATCGTCGGCTGCGGCGGTGTCGAGGAGGGGCGCGGGCGAAGCCATGTGCGATTGTAGCGCTGTTCGTGGTTTGTTCGCCCAAGTGCAATCGTTCCGGTGCACCGCAGCAAACGGCCCCGAAGCTTGGAGCTCGGGGCCGTTTCAGACGAACAGGATGGATAGAGAGCGTTAGCGGGGGTGACCGCCGCCATCGTGGTGGAAGCCGTGATCGTCGTGCTCTGCATGGCCGTCGTAGTAGTGGCTGGCGTGGAAGTTGTTCCAGTGGTCGGCGGGCTCATGGTACGCGCCGCCACGCTCTGGGAACGCACCGTGATAGCCATAGTGCGGATCGTAGGCGTGGTTGATGTGACCGTGGAAGTGATCGCCGCCGTGGAACCAGGGACCCGCGCCGATGAAGACGCCGTTGCCGAACCACTCCGGACCGTAGTAGCCGTAGGGAGCGCAGTTATAGGGAGCGTAGCCATAGTAGCCATAGGGGCATGCCGGGGCAGCGCCGATGTTCACGCCGAAGGTGACCTGAGCTTGTGATGTCTTAGGAGCGGCGGTTGCCAGGGCAACGGCAGCTGTAGCCACAGCGGCAATCTTGAGGAAACGCATCATTCGTACCAACCTTTCCTGATTCCTGGAGCGAGTCCTGCGTTGGCTATAAGGCCGAACGCGGGAGCCAGCTTGCTCCGTTCGGACCCGGGTTGGCCAAATCTCGGCATCGTCCGGACCAGAAGGCTGGCCTGTCAGTAAGAGACCCTAACCTGCTCCCGTGGTTGTGCCGGAGTGCGGAAGAATTCGCTGCAAGGGCGGAGTCCCTCCAGGGCTGAAGCCGAAATGCTTTCAGGCTTTTGCGGCAGGAGCTGAAAGCCCCGCCGTTTCAAAGCGGGGTTCTTGCAGGTTCCCTTAGGCCCGAGGACGGCTCATCGGAGACTTGCCGCGCGAGGAGGACTTTGCCGGGCGCTTGCGCTTGGGCGGTACAGGCTTTTTGAGTTGCGCAGCCTCGGGCAGGACCTTCTTGCGCTCAACCTTTTTGCCGGCGGCGGCGCGGCCAAGGGCCATCACCTCACCCATGGTGAGTTCGCGGAAGGTGCCGGGAGGAACGTCGAGGACGAGAGCTCCGTAGCCGATGCGGCGAATCTTTTCGACGTGGTGGCCAACCTCTTCGAACATCTTGCGGAGCTGGCGGTTGCGGCCCTCGGTGAGGGTGACTTCGAACCAGGGATTATCGCCGCTGCGGACGCGCTCGACCTTCGCGGGCTGGGTCATGATCTTTTCGCGCTTGGCGGAGCTCCTGGGGAGATCGGGAGTGATGCGGCCGCGATCGATGAGAACGCCGCGACGCAGGATGTCGAGCGATTGCTCGGTGGGGACGCCTGCGACCTTGACGAGGTAGGTCTTCTCGACACCCGCGGAGGCCTTGGAGAGCCGGTTGGCGAGATCGCCGTCGTTGGTGAGGAGCAGCAGGCCTTCGCTGAGGTAGTCCAGGCGGCCGACCGGGAAGAGCCGCGGCATGCGCTTGTGCTCGCCGGTGACCTTCTTCTGGGAGTCCTCGCTGATGAGGTCCATCACGGTCTTGCGACCTTCGGGATCTTCCGAGGTGGTGACGTAGCCGCGGGGCTTGTTGAGCATGAAGTAGCGGACGGCTTGGCGGCCGTGGAGCAGCTTGCCATCGACGCGGACGTGGTCGTGGTCGAGGTCGGCGCGGGTGCCGAGTTCGGTGACGGTCTGGCCGTTGACCTGGACGCGGCCATCGAGGATGTACTGCTCGGCGGCGCGGCGGCTGGCGATGCCGGCCTGAGCGAGGATCTTCTGCAGCCTGTCGCCGCGGGGGGATTCTTCGATCTTGTTTTTTATAGGGCTTTTCATGGGGACTTCTCCTGCGCTATCTCAGCGGTTTCTTCTTGTATTCGAACAGCAACGAAAAGGGGCACCCGCCCTTCGGCAAAGCGCCCCTTCTTCGTTGCCAGTTCGGTGAAGCGTTTAGAACGGGTTGAGCTTGCCGAGACCCTTCTTCTTCTTGTCCTTGCTGGAAGACTCGTCGGTCTTGTCTTCCTTGGGGGCCTTGGCCTTCTTCTTCTTGCCCTTGGCATCGGTGGCCTGCTGATCCTGGGGCAGGACGGGCTGCGGCTTGCCGGCAACCTCGTTGATCTGGTCAGGAGCTTCGGCCGGCTTTTCTACGTCAGGAAGAGCGGAAGTGTTGGTGGGGGCAGCGGTCTTGAGGCCGAAGTTGGGATCGGCCTTGCCGGAGGCCGAGGGAAGATCGCTGGCGGGGGCGAACGCTGGCTTCGCGGTCACCGGAGCGGAGCTGCCGCCGTTGGGATTGAGCACCTCGACGCCAACGCCTGTGCCCGAACCGCCTGTGCTGCCGGTTGCGTTGGACATCGTTCCCGTGCTGCTGTCGACGGGGCTGCCACCGGGGCCGGGAACATCCGAGAGAGACGGTGCGGCCGTGGAGACGGGTTCCGCGGCGGCGGTGGTATCACCAGCCGGAGCTGCAGGGGCACCAGGGGCGGCGGGCAACTTGGGGGCGTTCGGGTTCAGCGCGGAGACGTAGGCTTCGCGGATCTCCTTCAGCACCGCAGGAGCGGTGGTTGCCGGTGGATCGTCGAGCGGTGGCGCTCCGATTTGCGCAGCCGTAACGGTGTCCGGGCGGCGCATGATGAGGAGTTCCAGACGGCGGCGGATGTTGTACTGGGCGCGGCTTCCCTCCAGGGCGTCGCTGGCGGCGACCTGCTCGGCCGTGGGCGTGGGGATGGGCAGGTTCATCGCCGCGAGGCGCTCCTTGGCATCTTCCACGTGCGGGGCGGCGGCGTGCTCGAGGACAACCTTGCGGTAGGCGTCGGCGGCGGTGCCATCGTCGTACTGCAGCAGGCGGGCCTTCACGTCTTCTGTGAGGCAGGGACCCAGCGGCTTCACGTTCGGAATGCAGGTGGGGGTGTTGCGAACGGTCTTGGCCTGCGCCTCGTAGGCATCGCCCTTGCCGATGTACGCATCGTCCATGTGGCTGTAGAGCGGATAGCTGTCGATGACGGTGTCGTAGCGGGCGATGGTGGCGGCCCAGTTCTCGTGCGAGGCGTAGAAGGCGGCGATCTCAGCCTCGCGGGTGGCGAGGACTTCCTGCACCTCGCGGAGCTTCTGGGTGGCTTCGTCGCGGACGGTCTTAGGCGAGTCCGGATACTGCTTGAGCATGGTGCGGTATGCGGCTTCGGCCTTGTTGGCCTTGGCGTAGTCGCGGTCCGGGACGTCCATCTGCTTGAAGTAGATGTCGCCGATGCGCATCTGGGCTTCGGCGGCTTCGGGGACGTTGGGGAAGAAGGTGATGAAGTCGTTGTACTCCTGCTCGGCCTGGGTGAGGGAGGCGCTGCCGCCTTCCTTGTACCAGCAGTCGGCGACGGCCAGCTTGGCGCGCATGAGGTACTGCGAGTCGGGATAGGTGTTGAGCAGCGTCTGGAGGTCGAGGCGGGCGACGTCGAAGTGGCCGCTCTTCTCCTGCGCGATGGCCTTGTCGTAGAGCTGCTTGTCAGGAAGGGTGGCATCCTTGCCGACGAGGATCTTTTCGCGCGACTCCTTCTTGACTTCCTTGACGGTGTCCTTGGTCTGCTTGACTCTCTCGTCCTTGGCGACGCGCTCCTTCGGCTTGTCGGCCTTGACCTGCACAGCCTTGGCCTTGGCCTCCTTCGCCTGCTCCGCCTTGGCCTGGTCTTCCTTGGCCTGTTCCGTCGGATTGATGCGGGCGAAGATGGGCTTATGCTTCTTCGGCGCGGGCTGGTCGTCTTTGGCGGGAGCGGGCGAGGCGGAGGTCTGCTGCGAGGCGGGAGCCGGAGCTGCAGCGTCCTGAGCCTTCAGCGGCAGGGAGACAAGAGCCACCGCCAGGGCCAGGCCAGCAAGCTGGGCTGCCTTGCGGCTGGGAAAGAAGCTGGACATCGTAAAGCGCATGAAGACTCCGGAACCTCGTGGAGCGCCTGCCCGGGGCAGCCGCACCTATTCATTGTAGCCGCCTGAGGGCCAAGACCACAGCCTGGGCGGACGCTGAAATTGGCTTTCTGAGCGGGCTCGCTAGCCCCTGCATGTGGGACGAGTGCGGGCGGCGTTCGTTACACGGCCGGGCTGAGGCCGAGAGCGGCGGCTGGATTGTCGGAGTGGAGCGGCCTTCTCACCAAGTCCCCAGCACTCCCTCAGTGGCTAAAGCCACCCTGCTGTCACCACTCTTGTGGCGGGACTGAAGTCCCGCCCTGACAAAGCGGGGACCTTTGAGAGGTTCCCTAGACGACCGGTGCGGGTGCGGCGGCGCGGGCTATCTCGAGGAAACGTTTGGCGTTGGCTTCGGTCCTGCCGGGCTCGAAGATGGCGGAGCCGGCGACGAGCATGTCCGCTCCAGCTTCGACGACGCTGGCGACGGTGTCGTCGGCCACGCCGCCATCGACCTCGATGCGGAAGTTCAGGCCCAGCTCGTAGCGCAGGCGGGCGAGGTGGGCGATGCGGGTGACGGAGCGCGGAAGGAACTTTTGGCCACCGAAGCCGGGGTTCACGCTCATGACGAGGACGTGATGGACCATGGGCAGGACTTCGATGAGCATCTCGACGGGGGTGGCGGGGTTGAGGACGACGCCGGCGAGCATGCCGTTGTCGGTGATGTGCTGGAGGGTGCGATTGAGGTGACGGCAGGCCTCGATCTGCACGGAGACCATGTCGGCGCCGGCTTTGGCGAACTCGGGGATGAAGGCGTCCGGGTCCTCGATCATGAGGTGGCAGTCGAGCGGCAGCTTGGTGATGGGCCGGATGGCCTTGACCACCGGCGGGCCGAAGGTGATGTTGGGGACGAAGTGGCCGTCCATCACGTCGACGTGGACGATGGTGCCGCCGCCGCGCTCGGCGGTGGCGATTTCGTCGGCGAGGTGCGCGAAGTCCGCGGCAAGGATGGAGAAGGCCAGCTCGATCATTTGGTGTTCAGTTTAGCAGCGGGGTATCTCGCCTGGCGTATGCCTACCGCGAGCGACGAGGTCGCGACTCGCTGACTGAGGGCAAAAAAAGATGCGTTCGAGACCGCTGGTTTTTATCCAAAGGGAAACGGCCATCTTCCTTCTTCCCTGGATGTGAGCGCCGGAGTAAGAATGATCGCGTTTTGCGCGACGTGGCGAGAGAAGAGCGGACCGCTTCGTTTTCGTTGCCGGAACACAGACCTTGCGAGGGGTGACGCACACCATCGGGCCCAGGAAACTTTCTTTGTAAAGGAGACTTTCATGCCTGAACTTACGAGGAACTCTGTGGGTATGCCGCGGATTGGCGAGCGGCGCGAACGTGCCCAAAGCGTGGCGCTACAACACAAGCTGATGCTCGGCGTGATGACTGCCATGCTCGGCGTTTTGCTTCAAGGTTGCACCGCAGGCGACCATCCTTCCCAAGGCGAAACCAGCCTGGCCAATGCGGCGAAGGACGTTTCCATTCCGCTAGAGGCTGGGAAGATGAAGAACCCGCTGCCCACGACGGATGAGGTCGTGAGCCAGGGCCAGGAGGTGTTTCTAGGGTCCTGCGCCCAATGCCACGGTGCGGATGCGCGCGGAGATACCAATGTCGGGCGCAACATGAACCCGCCTGCCATGGACCTGACCTCGGCCCACGTGCAGCACTGGACCGACGCGGAATTATTCTGGATCATCCAGAACGGAGTTCGCCTCACAGGGATGCCTGCCTGGAAGTCGAGCCTTCCTGAAAACGACACCTGGAAGCTTGTCCATTTCATCCATAAGCTTCCTCAGCTGAACGCTGTCTCCGCCTCCGCGGTTGTTCCCGCGAAGGCACAAGGCATTGTTTCCGCGCAGGACAAGTACACCCTCAAAGTGCCGAATGGACTGGCTTTCTCTGAATTCAGAGGATATGAAGGCTGGCCGGTGATCTCCCTCAGCCATAACGGACATGCGCTGGCGGCGATTCTGGGAAATCCTGTGATGATCAACGCCTATAAGGCGGGCATTCCTGGGAACGGTAAGCCGTTCCCGGATGGCGCCAAGATGGCGAAGGTCCATTGGATCCCGAAGGTGAATGCCGCGGAACCCGGCGCCCCGACTGTGCCAGACGCCCAGCATGACGTTGACTTCATGGTGAAGGACAGCAAGAGGTTTGCGGACAGCGGCGGATGGGGTTACGCGGTCTTCGAGTATGACGCAGCGTCGGATACGTTCCGGCTCGGAAACTTATCGGACAAGCCACCACAGGGGAACGACGCCAAGTGCGGGTATGCGTGCCACTCCAGCGTGAAGAGCAAGGATTATGTCTTCACGGAGTTTGGGCACAGGTGACGCGTAGGAGCCTAACGGGGGTTCTGGTTCGCATCATCGATGAGCTGTGATGGCAGGACGGCTTTGCCGCGGCGGCCGCGTTTGGGGAGGACGGGAACGATGCGTTCAACGCCTTCGCGGCCTTCGTGGAGGGTGCGGGTTTTGAGGTCTTTGGTGAGTTCCTTGGCGGCTTCGCGGTCTACGGGCGGGGCTTCGGCGGGAGGGCCGAGGACGGCGCGGGCGGAGGCGTTGAGGATGCGGCGGACGGGCCATTCTCCGGCGTCATTCGGGAGGAAGCCTTCGCCGGCGCGTTGTTTCTCGGGGCGGTAGTACCAGCGGCGGAAGAGGGAGAGGAAGTCGCAGCGCTCGGAGAGTTCGGGGTCGCCAAGCGATTCGGCCTTCGCGTGGAGATCGGCGAAGACGGCGCGGGCCCGGTCTTCGGGAGAGAGGGTCGAGGGGCTAGGGCCAAGGGCCAAGGGGCTAGTGGGGACTGCCGGGGGCGGTGTGGGCTCGACTGACGCCCAGGTCTCAGCGTTCAGGGTCAAGGGTGCACGGCCAAGGGCCAAGGGGTTGCCTGCGTCTCCAGTACCGTCCGGATGGGATGGCTCGGCGAGGGGGATGGCGGCGAGCATGAGCGGCTGGGCGAAGAGGGAGCTTCCTACTGCCGTCTGCTCGCGGACCGCGCGGACGCCGAGGGTGGACAGCCGCTGGGGGCCGACGATGCGGCCGCGCTCGAAGAGGAAGATGGCGGCGTCGAGGTTGGTGTCGTGTGTTTTCTCGAGCTCAGCTTGCGTGGGGGAAGAAACGACAGCAGGTCTCTCCACTGCGTCCGCAAAGAGCGCGGACTCCGGTCGAGATGACACATTTTGCAGGGAGTCCGCAGTGGGCTCAACGTTGATCGGTGCGGCCTTCTGGACGATGAGGGCGCGGAGTTCCGTTGCGGGGCGGACGAGTTCGTCGGCGAGGTTGGCGGCGGCGCGGGCCTTTTCGTACTGGGCGTGGAGAGCGGCGGCGCGCTCGAAGTCCATCGCTTCGCTGGCGGCTTCGCGGTCGGCGGCGAGCTGGGTGAGCATGGACTCGCCACGCGTGAGGAAGAAGGCGTAGACGCGGTCGGCTTCGACGCGGTAGTCGGCGTCGGTGACGGCTTGCTGGCAGGGGCGGAGGCACTTGCCCATCTCGCCGTAGACGCAGCCGGGGTGTTCGGGATACGGCGCGAGGTCTTCGTAGCAGCGGCGGAGCTTGAAGAGCTCGAGGACGGCGTCACAGTGGCGCTCGGCGGCGGCGCGTGAGGGGTAGGGGCCGATGAACTCGTTGAGAGCGCGTTTCGAGAGCTTGTTGGTCGCGTAGACGCGCGGGTAGGGGTTGGTGAGCGTGATGCGGAGGAAGTAGGGAGCGTAGAGGCGGAGGCGCTTGCGGGCGACGTCGGCTCCGAAGACGGCGCGGGTGGCGCAGTAGAGGACGAGGACGGATTCGAACTCGGAGCCGGTGTGGGTCCACTCGATGAAGCGGACCTTGTTGCGGAGGTTGAGGCGCTTGGAGAGGACAGGCTGGCCGTCTTCGCTGCGCATCTCCGGCGGTGCGAGGAGGCGCTTGAGGCGGCGGCGGATGTCAGCGGCACGGGTGAGGTAGGGCTCGGCGGATTCGTCGGCTCCGCGGAGCGCGAAGACGCCTGCACCCGCGGGAACCAGGCGCAGGATGCGGTCGGCGTCTTCGGGAAGAAACTCGACGCGATGCTGAAATTCGTAGGCCGCGCTCACAGGTTGGATTGTAGTTTGGCGCTGGGGTGCGGCGTATACTTCGCGCATGGCAGTGACACTCACGCCCGAGGTGCAACAGCGGATTGAGCGACGGCTTTCCGAGGGAAAATGGGTATCAGCCTCAGAAGTAATGTCGAGGGCGCTCGATTTGCTGGATGAGATGGAGCACGAGGATCTGCTATCCAGTATTCCCGCGGAGAGGCTTAAGGCCTTGCTGGATGAAGCTGACGACGCCGAGAGGCGGGGAGCGATGGTGACTCCGGCGGAATCCCGCGCCCGCATAGAACGCTTGAGGGCCGGGCTGGTCCGTGGCTGATTACATCCTGACCGAGCCGGCTCAGATCGACCTAGAAGACATCTACGATTACATTGAGCGAGATTCAGGCTCGAACGCAGCGTATCACGTGGTCAGCGCGATTTACGCGGGCATCGATGATCTCGTTCGGCTTCCCGCGATGGGACACAGGCGTCCGGACGTCATCGCTGGCGACTATCTTTTTCACGGTGTGTTCCGCTACCAGATTGTCTTTCGCAGGAGAGATCGCGTAGTGATCTTACGTGTCATCCACGGGACGCGCGATCTCCCGCGACGGCTCTAGCTGCCGGCGACGGTCATGCCTTCGATGCGGACGGTGGGGACGGCTCCGGAGCCTCGGAATTCGAGGTCGTTGGCGATGGCGCTGACGTTGCGGAACATGTCCTTGAGGTTGCCGGCGATGGTGATCTCTTCGACGGGGTAGGCGAGCTCGCCGCCGTCGATCCAGAGGCCGCTGGCACCGAGGGAGTAGTCGCCGGTGACGAGGTTGACGCCGAAGCCCATCGTGGAGAGGACGTACAGGCCCTGCGGCACGTCGGCGATGAGCTCGTCGCAAGTCAGGGCGCCGGGCTCGAGGAAGTAGTTGCCGCCGCCGATGCCGGGGGCTCCGGCGAGCGAGCGCGAGGCTTTGCCGGTGGATTCCATGTGCAGCTTGCGGCCGGTGTAGGTGTTGAGCATCAGCGCCTTGAGCACGCCGCGCTCGATGACGACGGTGCGGCGCGTGGCGAGGCCATCGCCGTCGTACGGCGAGGTGCCGAAGCCTCCGACGCGGATGGAGCCTTCGGCTCCGCCAAGCAGCTTGTCGCCGCCAAGGGAGTGCTCGAAGACCATGGTGCCGTCATCGACCATGGTGATGTTTTCACCGGCGACCTGCTCGCCGAGCTTGCCGGAGAACATGGACGCGTTGCGATAGACGGAGTCGCCGTCCGCTGCGGAGAGCAGGTTGCCCATGAGGCCGCGGGCGATTTCGGGCGCATAGACCACGGGGCACTTCTGGGTGGGCACGCGGCGGGCTCCCATGCGGCGGATGGCGCGCTCGGCGGCCTTGCGGCCAACGCTCTCGGGTGATTCAAGCAGCCGCGCGGTGCGGGCGGAGGAGTACCAGTAGTCGCGCTGCATGGCGCCAGTGGCATCCTGCGCGATGGGGGTTACGGAGAAGCCACAGTAGCTGCGGCGGTATTCGCCGCGGAAGCCACGGGAGTTGACCATGACGCGATGGGTGCTGGAGGCGTCGAAGTCAGCTCCGGCGGAGTTTTGGATGCGGGCGTCGTGGGCCATGGCCGCGGCTTCGCAACGGCGAGCGATCTCGATGCGTTCTTTCGCAGGAATGGCGTCAACGTCATCGAAGTAGAGACATAGCTCGTCCGTTGCAGGTGGGTGAGCAAACGAGCCACGTTCGGGCAGGCCAGCGAAGGGATCGGGGCCTGTAACCTTGGCGAGAGCCACTGCGCCATCGATGAGCTTGCGTAGACCGTCGTCACTCAGATCGGAACTTGATGTACTTGCGGTACGCTGACCATCAGGGCTGTCGAAGAAGACTCGTAGTCCGATAGCGCGCGAGCCTGACTCGGTGAGCTGTTCCACCTGGCCGAGCCGCACGTGAACCGCAAACTCTTCGCCGGCAAACGCGACGGCTTCGGCATCGCAGGCTCCGGCGGCGAGCGCACGCTCCACCGCCTGCTCGGCCAGTGCATCCAATTGCTTCGCCGCCACCAGCCGGTCTACGCTAGTATCCATCTTCTGTACCCGCCGATTTCTGGGAGATTCAATGTCTCATCCCGCGCATGGGAGACACTTCGCTCTCCGCTGCCTTCCCATTGTATGCAGCGCCATGCTCCTGATGTCTGGGGGCTGTGGGAACACCCATTCGATACAAGTCGGTACGACACAGATCACGCAGCCCAATACTCCGCTGACACCGCAGGCCACGCAGGTGCAGAACTATGGCGACTCGATCACGTGCGCCTACATCGCGCAGCCGGTTCTCGACCAGACGCCGAACAGCCTGGGCACGTTTGTCGTCAGCAAGTACGGTTATGCGCCGCTGCTGAATGCTTACCTTGGGGAGACGTGGATTAACCTGTGCCGTCCCGGGGATCAGGCCGCGGATATGGCGCGGGATTGGCTATACCTCAATGCCGTTCCAGCGGCGGGCGCGAGCCAGCTGTACACGGTAATGATCGGCACCAACGATGCTGATTTTTGCGGTGGGACGCAGGGGTGCCTGAGCAACTGGGCTCTCTCGCTGCGGGCTTCGCTGGCGTGGTTGGGGCTTCCGGCAGCGGACAAGGTGTTGGGGAAGGACGCCGCGCTTGGGACCGACTGGGTCGAGGACCTGGGATTCGGAGCGGCGACCACCAAGCCGAACGACACGATCACGTTTATGGTGAACCAGGCGGTGGCGAATCGGAGCCTGTTTGTGGCCTACCGGGTGTTCGATGCGGGCACCCTGACGCCAGGCTCAGCGACGCTGAGTGTCGACGGCACTGTGGTGGACACACTGAACACGCAGGTCAATACGGGGCATCCGATCCTGACGGCGCACAACGTGAGCGACACTGTGTTTCTCGAGACCGTGCCACTGGGCGCGGTGGGCATGCATACGGCGCAGCTGAAGACATCCGCGACGGGAGGATTCTTTTCCGTGATGTGGGCAGGAGCGTCAACACAGAACTACGCGACCGTACCGGGATCTCCGCGGATCCTCATTGCGCAGATCATCAACAGCATCGATCCGACGGTCGACGCGAACATCGCGACGTACGACGCGCAGCTCCCGCAGATCCTCTCCAGCTTCACGGCGGAGGGCTTGTACATCACGACGGCGCCGACCTACAACGTGCTGAATCCGAGTACGGATTACGCGGATACGATTCACCCCAACGGGCAGGGTCATGCGAAGCTGGCTGCAGTGTTCGAGTCCGTGCTGTAGCTCTGCGAGTGGGCGCGAAGACTTCGCGCGCGGACAACAAAGCCCCCACGGCATGGGTGCCGTGGAGGCTTCGCGAGTACGTACAGACCGCGTTACTTTACGGGAGCTTCGGACATCCTTGGCTCGCGGCCGTCAGTAGAGCGGCGGAAGTACATGCCTCCGGGGCAGTACTCCGAGTCCTCTTTCATCAGGTGCTCGACGTGCGAGGCCGGGCCTGCCGGCAGCCGCTTGCGAAACAGCTTCACGCGGCCGTGGCAATCCTTGCAACGGAACTCGGTGTCTTCATCTTCCACCGCTTCCTGCACGGACTTGAGCTTCCAGAACGGCTGGAAGGTTCCGGACTCCGTCCTGCGGCGGCGCTTGACTTCGCACTCGTAGATCTTCTCGCGCTTTTCTTCGGTGCTCTTCGGGGTCTTTGTAGGGGCCTTAGTGGCCTTAGTAGTCGTAGTGGCGATCGTCTCTTCTATCATCGTCCGGTTCCCCCAACTGTCATTCGGTCGAGCTTGATTGTCGGCATACCTACACCCACCGGAACGCTCTGTCCTGCCTTGCCGCACGTGCCGATGCCTTCATCGAGTGCGAGGTCGTTGCCGACCATCGAAACATGTTTGAGAGCCTCAGGCCCATTGCCGACGAGCGTTGCGCCCTTGACGGGAGCGGTCACTTTGCCGTCCTCGATCAGGTAGGCTTCGCTCGCGGAGAAGACGAATTTGCCGTTGGTGATGTCGACCTGGCCGCCGCCGAAGTTGACGGCATAGAGCCCGCGTTTGACGCTGCGGATGATGTCTCCGGGATCGTCCTCGCCGTTGAGCATGTAGGTGTTGGTCATGCGCGGCATGGGGATGGCCTGGTAGCTTTCGCGGCGGCCGGAGCCGGTGTTGGGCATGCCCATGAGCTTCGAGCTGAGCTTGTCGGAGAGATAACCGCGCAGGATGCCGTTCTCGATGAGCACCGTCTCCTGGGTAGCATTGCCTTCATCGTCGACGTTGAGCGAACCGCGGCGGCCGGGCATGGTGCCGTTGTCGACGACCGTTACCTTGTTGGATGCGACCTGCTTGCCGATGAGGCCAGCAAAGGCTGAGGTCTTTTTGCGGTTGAAGTCGGCCTCGAGGCCATGGCCCACGGCCTCATGCAGAAGCACGCCGGGCCAGCCGGGGCCGAGGACGACTTCCATCTCGCCGGCAGGAGCAGCGGTGGCGCCGAGCTGCAGGATGGCGGTGCGGGCGGCTTCGCGGGCGTAGTGCTCGGGGGACTTGCCGGGCTGCTCGAAGAAGTCGAGCGTCACGCGCCCGCCGCCGCCGGAGGTTCCGCGCGCGGTATTCTGCGAGGCTGCTCCTTCTTTGGCTTCGCGCGCGATAACGAAGACGTTGAAGCGGGCGAGGGGCTGGGTATCGGCGGCGTAGGTGCCGTCGGAGGCGGCGATGAGAATGCGGCGGAGCTCGTCGTTGATGCCGGCGCGGACCTGCGTGATGCGGGAGTCGAAGGCGCGGGCGGCTTTGTCGGCACGTTCGATGAGCGCGATCTTGGTGCTGAGTTCAGCGTCCGTGCTGAAGCCCGCCACAGGATAGAGCTGCGGCGTGTGGGTGTTGTGGAAGCCCTGCACGCGCTCCACCTGCGGGCCATTGGCGATGAGCGCCGCGGTGCGGGCGGCCTTCAGCAGGCGTTCGGGAGAGAGGTCGTCGGTGTAGGCGAAGCCGGTGCGCTCGCCCGAAAGCACGCGGATGCCGCAGCCCACGCTGATGCCCTGCGCGGCAGTCTTGAGGATGCCTTCGTCGATGCCGAGCGAGGTGGAGGTGACCGCTTCGAAATAGAGATCGGCAAAGTCACCGCCAGCGGAAAGGGCCTCTCCGAGGCAGCGCTCGAGAAGCCTCTCGCTGAGTCCGAGATGCGTGAAGAACCAGCGTTTGTGATCGAGAACCTCAGGTGCGGGCGTGTGCGGAGCAGCAGCCATTCATTCCATTGTAATGGCCGAATCGCCGCGAATGGTGCGGCGACGCCGATCGCCGACCGATTCCGTCAGTGCTTCCAGCTCTTGGAGGCAAATTCCAGGCTGGATCCGTCCGGAAAAGGAGGGGATTCCGAACGGAATCTTCGTCTCAGCGCAGAGGGCTTCCCAATTCAGGATCCTGAGGGCGTTTCGAGGCGCGCAAAGAGCGCAGGAAGATCGACGTAAATGGGCGTTCCGGCGACCTCAAGCCTCTGGGAAGCGATCCATCCGGTAGCCAGACAAACGCGCCCGCTGCGGGTACTGGGATCGATGATCCAGACGGTCGCAACCCCCATCGACAGATAGTCCTGGCAGCGTTCTTCGAGGGCGGAGTACGTGTCGTCGGGGGAGAGGATTTCGATGATGAGCAGCGGCGGATCGGTGAGGACGTCAGGCTGTGGACCGGGGCGAAGGACGACGAGGTCCGGAACACGAACGCGAGTCGTGGAGACGTGCAGGCGCTGCTCCGTGCTGCCCATGACGTCCCACTGCTGCTCGTGTTGCAGAAACCAGCCTGCAAGCAGCCATTGAAGACGGGCGTGCTCCCACTTTCCCACGTTGCGCTCCAGGACTTCTCCATCCACGTACTCACGATCCGGACGGAAGGTGGTCTGGAGGTACTCGGACACCGGGATTTGAACCGCGCTGGCCATGTGGGGACAGTGTAGCGCCGAACGAGACCGACGTGCAGATCCGGAAAGACGGATCAGCGGCCGTGGGAGGGGTCTGCACTGGAGGCAATATCCATGTCCAGAAAGACGTCAGAGAGGCCCGGAGCGTAGCAGTTTCCGTCGGCGGCGTAGGTTGCCGCACACGCCTTTGTGATTTCGGGACGGCGGGGCGACTGGGCGTATTGCCAGGCGCTGAGGTCGGGCTCGCCGGCTGCGGAGAGCGGCTTTGCCCCTTTGACGGTGCAGCCGGGTGCGGGCGGGCAGGCATCCTGGGTGTCGAAGATCGCAACTTCATGGAGGTGCTGGGTCTGGATACGCTGACGAATGTCGCGAACGGTATCGATCCACTTGCCGGGATCGTCCTGGACGAGCTGGCCGCTGGCGTAGACGCCGGCGCGGAACCCTGACTTCGCGATGGCCTCGGTCCAGGCGAGAAGATATTGCGCCTGCTCGTCGAGAAGGCGCCCGCCTTCTTCCTGATCGAGGAAGAGGGTGGTGTGGGCTGGGAAGCCCTCGGTTTTTGTGGAGGCGATGGCTTTGGCGGCATCCTGCTGGCCGAGTTGCTCGGGGGTAGTTCCCTTCTTCTGGGCGGCGAGGATCTCCTTGTCGAAACGGCCGTCGGCGAGCACGAGGAAGCCCCAGCCTTGCTGCTTGAGCAGGAGGCGCTTGCCTGCCCAGTTGTTGGCGGTCTCGCCGGGAGGCGGGGTGACCCAATAGCCAGTGAAGGCGAAGGTCTTCTTCATGGCAGCCATGGCGGCATCGCCGGGGTAGTCGTTGCGATCGAAGCCGGCGAAGCCTCCTGCGACTGCGCCGATGGCAAGATCCTGTGCGGCATCGGACGTCGACGCAGCTGCCTGTGGCTGTGGTGTACCACCCGAAACGGGGACCACCTGTCCGTCCGGAACGAAGGTTCCGTTTGTGGCAGGAGCCGCAGGTGGAGCACTTCTGCATCCGGCAACGAGCACCGAAGCGACGACGACAAGGCGGATCCAGCTCATGCGTTCTATCCTCACTGCGCGGTGTTGCAACTCGCAACTGGATCAGACGCGATTGACGGAGAATTCGTGGGCCAGTTGGGGGAAAGAGGTTTGATCGAGTTTCGAGTTCCGGGCCGTGGGTTTGGAGTCCCGAATCGCTTATCTTGCTTCTATGCCTACTGATCCTGCTTTCGATCCGCGCTATCCCGTTGGTGACTTCCGCAAACCGGTTTCGATCGCGGCGACAGACCGCGTCGCTGCGATTGCGACGCTTCGGGAGCTGCCGGTGAGGTTTCGTGCGGCCGTCGCGGGCCTGAGCGATGCGCAGCTGGACACGCCGTATCGCGAAGGTGGATGGACGGTGCGGCAGGTGGTGCACCATGTGGCGGATTCGCACATGACGGCGTTCCATCGGATGCGCAAGGCGCTGACCGAGGATTGGCCTATGGCCGCTGGTTACGACGAGGCGAAGTTTGCGGAGCTGCCGGATTCGGCGCTGCCGATTGAGGCTTCGCTGGTGATCCTGGATGGGCTGCATGAGCGCTGGGTCGCGATGCTGGAGGGGCTGAGCGAAGAGCAGTGGCAGCGGGGCATCACACACAGCGAGAACGGACGCCAGACGATTGAGCTGCTGGTGCTGGTGTACCAGTGGCACTCGCGGCACCACACGGCGCATGTGACGGAGCTGCGGAGGGCGAAGGGCTGGTAGAGAAGGAGATAGGGCCAAGGGGATAGGGCCAAGGGTTTGCGCGCTTGTGCTGCTACCCTTAAGGGCAGTATGAGCAACGAGCGTCCCGCCAGCAGCAACGAACTTCCCAAGGCATACGATCCCTCAACCATTGAAGAGAAGTGGGCGAAGTATTGGATCGAAGAACGCCTCTTTGACGTCGCGACGCCGGCCGATGGCCGCGCGCGCAACCCTTTTGTTCAGCTTCTTCCTCCGCCCAACGTCACGGGCCGTCTGCATATGGGCCACATGCTCAACCAGACGGAGATGGATGTGCTGGCGCGCTGGCATCGCATGAAGGGCGACACGAGCGTGTGGGTTCCGGGCACGGACCATGCGGGCATCGCGACACAGATGATGGTGGAGCGGCAGCTGAAGGCCGAGGGTGGGCCGGGCCGCAAGGAGCTGGGCCGCGAGGCGTTCACCGAGCGTGTGTGGGCGTGGAAGCAGCAGTATGGCTCGGCCATCACCGACCAGATGAAGCGGCTGGGTGCGAGCGTGGACTGGTCGCGCGAGTACTTCACGATGGACGAGAAGCTGTCCAAGGCGGTGAAGGAAGCGTTCGTGCGCCTGTGGGAGCAGGGGCTGATCTATCGCGGGGCGTACATCGTGAACTGGGATCCTCAGATCCAGACGGCGGTGAGCGATCTCGAGGTAGAGAACGAGGAGCGCGCGGGGCACCTGTATCACGTGCGGTATGACTTCGCGGACGGTTCGGGGTCGATCACCATTGCGACGACGCGGCCGGAGACGATGCTGGGCGACGTGGCAGTGGTCGTGAACCCTAGCGATGAGCGCTATACGGCGATGCTGGGTAAGAGCCTGGTGCTTCCGTTGAGCGGCGTAAATGGGGAAGCTGATCGGGAGATTCCGCTGCTCGCCGATGAGTGGGCGAACCCGGAGTTTGGGACCGGTGCGGTGAAGGTGACGCCGGCGCATGATCCGAATGACTTCGCGATCGGGCAGCGGCACAAGCTTCCGCAGCCTTCCATCATGGATGAGCAGGGACGCATTGCGCTGGCGGGTTCTCCTTACGATGGGCTCGACCGGTTTGAGGCGCGGAAGAAGATCGTTGCGGATCTTGAGGCGAACGGACATCTCGTTGCGATCAAGGACCACACGCTGACGCTGCCAGTGTCGCAACGCACGGGCGCGATCATCGAGCCGCGGCTTTCGATGCAGTGGTTCCTCGCGGTGAACAAGAAGCCGGAGACTGGTGGCGATTCGATTGCAGAGAATGCTATCGCTGCTGTTCGCGATGGGCATATCAAGTTCACGCCTGAGATGTACTCGAAGACGTACTTCGAGTGGATGAACAACATCCACGATTGGTGCATCAGCCGGCAGTTGTGGTGGGGACATCGGATTCCTGCGTGGCACTGCGGCGCGTGCGGGAAGATTACGGTGTCGGTAGAAACGCCGAGCGCGTGCTCGGGATGCGGCATCACGGACATTCGCCAGGAGACCGACGTGCTCGACACGTGGTTCTCGTCGGGGCTGCTGCCGTTCACGGTGTTTGGGTGGAACCTTGATGAGGGCCAAGGGTCAAGGGTCAAGGGCCAAGAGAACAAAGGCTCTCTGACGCCGGACCTGAGCGCGTTCTATCCGACGCAGCTTCTCGTGACGGGGTTCGACATCCTGTTCTTCTGGGTCGCGCGGATGATCATGCTGGGCTCGCACTTCATGCTGGATGTGCCGATGCCGGATGGGTCTCCGCGTTCGCTTGAGAACGCGGTTCCATTCAAAGCTGTGTACATCCACGCGCTCGTGCGCGATGCGGACCGGCAGAAGATGTCGAAGACCAAGGGCAACGTGATCGATCCGATTGAGATCATCACGAAGTATGGGACGGATGCGGTGCGGTTCACGTTGGCCTCGCAGGCTTCGCCGGGCACGGACATTGCGTTCAACGAGGCGCGGACCGAGGGCTATCGCGCGTTTGCGAACAAGATCTGGAACGCGGCGCGGTTCCTGCAAGGGAAGATCGAGCTTGGCAAGGAGGCTGGCTACACGGTTTCTCTTGGCTCGCATGATTCGTTCTCGCTGGAGCTGCCTGCAAGCACGCCGCTCGAGACGCGGTGGATCTTCTCGCGATTGTCTTCTGTTGCTGGAGATGTGGAGCGAGCGCTGGCGGCGTATCGCTTTGATGAGGCGGCACAGGCCGTCTATCAATTCTTCTGGGGCGAGTTCTGCGATTGGTACGTGGAGCTGGTGAAGCTGCGGCTGGACTTCACCGCGGAGAAGAACGACGTCACCGAGCTCACGCTGGGTGCGCTGGTGAATGTGTTCGAGGCCGCGCTGCGACTGCTCTCGCCGTTTATGCCGTTCCTGACCGAGGAGCTTTGGCATGCGTTGTATGCGAGCGTGGACAGCGCTGTGCCGGCGAAGTCGATTGCGCTGACGCGCTATCCGCAGGCGGAGGACTTTGCCGCGGATGGATCTTCCGTCGAGGCGATGACTACGCTGCAGGAGCTCATCGTAACGGTGCGTGGACTGCGCAAGGAGCTTGGTGTTCCGGAGAAGGAAGCGACGCCGATTGAGGTCTTCTCCGCTGGATACGCGGCGAAGCTCGCTGCAGCGAATGCCGACGTGCTCGCCAAGCAGGCACGCGTCAGCAGCGTGCAGTTGGCTGTGGCAGCGCTCAGCGGCAACAATGCGCGTTCGACGGCGAGCTTCGATGTGGCGGTGGTGTATGAGAAGCAGATCGATGTGGTGGCAGAGCGCGAACGGCTGACCAAGGAGATTGCGAAGCTGAGCAAGGGTGTGGAGTCTGCGCAGAAGCAGCTGGGGAGCGAGAGCTTCCTGGCGAAGGCGCCCGCGCACATTGTCGAGGGCTTGAAGAAGCAGGCCGCGGAGACGCAGACCTTGTTGGACAAGGCGAAGGACGGGCTTGACGGCCTGCCGCCGGCATAAGCAATCGCGCAACGACGCAGTATGGTGAGGGTGGTCTCTTTGAGACCACCCTTTTGCTTTGACCTACTGCACAACTTGCGAGGCGACTCCTGCGTCCTATCCGCATTGTGAAAACAGCAAAAAAGGCCCTCGGAAACAGCAAGACAAGCGGGGAGTCGGCCGTCGAATACGCCGAACGGATGAGGATTCTCGAGCGGGCGCAGCATCGCAAGATGGCGCAGAGCGCGCATCGCTACGTGCGCGGCAGCACGGTGCAGTTCTACGAGTGGCTGCTGCGCAGCAAGCGGCAGAGCGTTCCGGATGGGCCTCCGGTGTGGATCTGTGGCGATTGCCACCTGGGCAACCTTGGGCCAGTGGCGAACCATGAGGGCAAGGTCGAGATCGAGATTCGCGACGTGGATCAGACGGTGATTGGCAATCCAGCGCATGACCTGGTGCGGCTGGCTCTCTCGTTGGCCTCGGCGGCGCGCGGGAACGATCTTCCCGGCGTGACGACGGCGCACATGATGGAGCACATGATGGAGGGCTATCAGCAGGCGTTGAAGCGACCATCGACGATCCGCAGCGACGATGCCAAGGGCGATGCGCTGAGGCCGATCGCGAATGCGCTGCGGGTTTCGATGCACCGTCGCTGGAGGCATCTCGCGGATGAGCGCATCGAAGGAGTGGAGCCGGTGATCCCTTTGGGCAAGCGGTTCTGGGCGCTGCGAGAGGAAGAGCGCGAAGCGATTGAAAACCTGTTCGTGGAGGAGGCAACGGTGGCGATGATCCGTCGCCTGGCTGGAGACGACGCGCCGAAGAAGGTCGCTGTCGTGGATGCGGCTTACTGGATGAAGGGCTGCTCGTCGCTGGGCAAGCTACGGTATGCGGTGCTGCTGGGGTTGGGAAAGGGCGCGAACCGGCGCTATCGTCTGATCGACATCAAGGAGGCCGTGAAGGCGGCGGCGCCCGGGGCGTCGCGCTCGGCGCTGAAGCGGGCCGGCCTGATACAGCCTGCAGACTTCGCGCAGCGTGTCGTTACCGGAGCACGCGCGCTTTCGCCATTTCTCGGCGAGCGGATGCTGCCGGCTACGCTGCTGCATCGTCCTGTCGTGCTACGCGAGCTAATGCCACAAGACCTGAAGCTGGAGATGGAACGCATGACGTGCGATCAGGCAGTGGCTGCGGCGCGATTCCTCGCGGCGGTGGTTGGCAGGGCGCATGCGCGGCAGATGGATGCAGGGACGCGCAAGCGATGGAATGCGGAGCTCGATCGGCATCGGCCGAAGACGCTGGACGCGCCGAGCTGGCTGTGGAATAGCGTAGTGGAGCTGTTGGGCGAGCACGAGGCAGCGTACCTGCAGCATTGCCGGCGCTATGCTTTGGCGGCGTAGTACTTAGCGTTTATCGGCTTCGGGAAGGTCTTTCTGTTCGACGGCAATGGAGACGTTCTCGTGCTTGATCTCGAGCCGGAGATGATTGAAGACGCTCATGTAGACGTTCGCGAGCCAGACCAGGGCGAACCACGCAACCATGTAGCCGCGCCACCCCGCGTAGAGAAGCTGAAAGCGAAAGAGCAGCAGGGCCAGAGCTGAGACGTAGTGCGAGAAGCAGTACTCGCAGGTGAAGAGGTAGAAGAATTTTCGTTCGACGAGACGGTGGCAGCTTTGGCTGCGGCTCTTGCAGAACTCGCGGGGTTCGCGGAAAACTTCCTCGTGCGTGATGGTCCACGCGACACAGGCGACGGGAATGGCGAGCAGCAACAGCATGGCTGTCTGGTGCCGCAGGGGAATCGTGAGTTCAATTGGCATAAGAGGTTGTGCGCTGAAGCGGCCCCGAGGTCGCCCTCTGTTGGATGCTGGCTTTGGCTGCGTAGCCGCACGGTGGTGCGGCACGACTCCTGCGTGCTGCCGTAGCATACGAAGGATGGCTGTATCGCGACAGAGCGAAGACCTGAATCCGGTAGCGCTCAATCGCGCGCTGGTGGGAACGCGCTTTGCCGGGCGTGTGCATCACTTCGCGCATATTGGCTCGACCAACACGGAGCTGCTGGAGGCTGCGGCCGAGGGTGCGGTGGAGGGCACAGTGTATCTTGCGGACGAGCAGACCGCGGGCCGCGGACGCGGAGGCCATGCGTGGCACTCGGCTCCCGGCGATGGGCTCTACGTGAGCGCGCTGGTGAAGCCCACGCTCGCATTACGCGATGCTTTGCTGCTGTCGCTGGCTACGGGACTCGCGGCGGCTAGCGCCATCGAACAGACCACAGGGCTCCGCATCGATCTGCGCTGGCCAAACGACCTTCTGCTGGCGTCGCGCGACGAGCATACGCGCAAGGTAGGCGGCATCCTTGTGGAGAGCGCGGTCGAGCCGGGCCCTGATCCTATGCTGCGCTATGCGGTGATTGGCGTGGGAATCAACGTGCACCATGCGGCGTTCCCTGCCGAGCTCGCAGCGCTCGCCACCTCGCTGGCGCTGGAGATGGAGGGTCCTGTGTCCCGCAGCGCGCTTGCGATTGCGCTGCTGCGTGGCGTGGACCTGGAGCTGACTCGGTTGGAGCAGGGTGAGGCGAAGGAAAAACTTCTGGCGCGCTTCAGCGAGCGCTCGACATGGGCACGAGGCAGATACGTCAGTGTGCCGGAGCAGGGCGGCTATACTGGCGTAACCGCTGGGCTGGATGGGCATGGCTATCTGCAGGTCGACTGTGATGACGGCATGCGCCGCATTGTGCGGTCGGGCGGAGTTCGCGAGCGCGATAAACCCTGACTGCTTGTTGACAGCCCAAAAGAGCGCGACTAAGGGAAGAGACACATGCTGCTGGCCATCAATGTTGGCAACACGAATACGGTGCTGGGACTCTTTCATCCCGCGGAGGCAGGCAAGATGCCTGAACTGGCCGCGGACTGGAGGGTGAGCACACCTTACGGTCAGACGTCCGATGAGCTTGGCCTGCTGTTCCGCACGCTGTTCACAACACGCGGTCTGAAGACGGAGGACGTCGGGGGCATCGTGGTCGCGTCAGTCGTGCCGCCGCTGGACTCTGCGATGCGCCAGGCGACGGAGGCGATCTTCCGCATGCGGCCACTGTTCATCGAGCCCGGCATCAAGACGGGACTGCCTATCCTGGTCGATTCGCCGAGCGAAGTGGGAGCAGACCGGATCGTGAACTGCGCGGCGGCGTTCGAGAAGTACGGCGGGCCCGCGATTGTGGTGGACATCGGCACGGCTACCAATTTCGATGTGGTCTCGCGCAAGGGCGAATTTCTTGGCGGAGCGATTGCTCCGGGGCTAGGCATCTCGGCCGATGCGCTGTTTGCACGCGCGGCGCGGCTAGCGCGCGTGGAGATACGCAAGCCGCCGAAGATCATTGGCACCAATACGACGGACAACCTGCAGATCGGGCTGTACTACGGTCACATCGGCATGATCGACGGGATCCTCGAACGCATGATCGCAGAGCTTGGTCCGGATGCCAAGACGGTGGCCACGGGCGGGTACGCGACGCTGCTGTGCCCCGACAGTAAGTTCATCCAGAACGTGGATCCGACGCTGACGCTTACCGGGCTGCGGCTGATCTACGAGCGCAATCAGGACCGGCACAGAAGAAAGTAACGAAGAGACTAGATGCGAGAGGCGAGATGCGAGGTACGGCTCACTCGCGCTTCGCATCTGGCACTTGTATCTCCTCCTATGAACTACTTTGAATATTTTAGCGAGATCGAAGAGCGCTTCAGCCGCAGGCGAGGTTCGATCCTGCTGCTCTCAACGCTGGACTGGGCGCTGATCGAGACATGGCGTGAAGCGGGCGTTCCTCTGGAGGCTGTGCTGCGCGGCATCGACAATGCGTTTGACAAGTACGATGAGCGAGCGCTGCGCGGCGGGACACGTGCGCGCAAGGTGAATGGCCTGGCATGGTGTGCGCAGGCGGTGCTCGATGCCGCTGAGGAGCTTGTTGAGTCGTCGACGGGCGTGCCTGCGCAGCGGCCACAGCATGAGCAAGAATCGGGCTTCGAAGCAGAACGAGTTGCGCGCTATCTCGAGGCGACCGCGCGGCAGCTTGAGGCTGCGACGACGGGAGAATGGAGCGCGAAGGTCCACGAGACGGCACAACGTTTGCGTGAGCTCGCTGGCTCGCTGCGGCTCGATCCTTCACAGCGGCTCGAAGATCTCGATCGCACGCTTACGGTTCTTGAGGAGCAGTTGCTCCTGGCATTGCAGAGCTCCGCGAGCGAAGCGGAGCTGGTCGCGCTGCGTGAGCAGGCGGATCGCGAGTTAGCGCCGTATCGCTCGCGCATGTCCGGGGTGCAGTTGAAACAGGTGCAGCAGCAGTTCCTGCATAAGCGCCTCCTCGAGATGCGGATGCTGCCACGGCTGAGCCTCTTCTATATGGGAGTGGGCGAGTGATCGATCTCACGCGCATCCTCGACACACCCGCGGAGATTGATGCTCGCTGCCCTCACTTCGGCGCCTGCGGAGGCTGCCAGCTGCAGCATCTGCGCTACGAGACGCAGGTCGAGCACAAGCAGGCTGCGCTGGAGGCTCTGTTTGCGGACGCGGGTCTGCGCGATCTTCCATCAATCACAGCGCATGCGGCCGAGCCATGGCACTATCGCAACCGCATTCGCCTTCGCATTGAGCGTGTGGACGGTGAGCTTCGCTTCGGTTATAGCCGCCGCGCGAGCCATATCTTCCTGCCCATCGAGGAGTGCCCCATTGCAGCCGCGCCATTGTGGAGCAGGGCTTCCCTGCTGCTGGAACTCGCGCGAACTGACGCTGCGGCTACGACTCTGCTCGAGGCCAGCGCCGAGCTTGAGCTGTTCGCGAACCACGATCTCTCGCGTGTGCAGCTCACCTTTTTTGCGCGCAGTAAGCAGACGAGGTCCATGCCGCAGTTCGAGCGGGCGATCGTGAGTCTTCAGGCTGCGCTGGGCATCAACTTGCTCGACAACGCGGCCCTGGTCTACGCAGATCCGCAATCGGGTCGCATCCTGCGCACGCTCAGCGAGCATGGTGCGGAAGGCCTCGCGTATCGCGTAGGGGAGGAGAGTTACTGGATCACGCGTGGGGGCTTCTTCCAGGTAAATCGATTCCTGCTGGAGAGCCTCGTCGACCTTGTGACCATGGCTGATGGTGCACCACGCACGGGACCGCTGGCGTGGGACCTCTTCTCTGGTGTCGGGCTGTTCACCCGGGTGCTTGCGCGGCACTTCGAACGTGTCACGGCCGTCGAAGCCAACCCGATTGCGGTTGACGATCTTCGCCCTGCGCTCAAAAAGATCAGTCCTGCGAGCACCGCGGTAACGGCGACGACGGTCGACTTTCTTCGTCGCGCGGCAGTGGGCCGCGATCGTCCTTCTCTGGTGGTGCTCGATCCTCCCCGTGCAGGAGCGGGCGTGGAGGCTTGTTCGCTGCTCGCGAAGATTGCACCAGCGCAGATCGTGTATGTCTCATGTGATCCCGCGACGCTCGCGCGGGACCTTGCGGCGCTGGCTCCGAGCTACGCTGTCGAGGCGCTGCACATGGTCGATCTCTTCCCGCAGACCGTGCACGTTGAGAGCGTCGCCGTCCTGAGTCGGCGCTAAAGCACGCGCTGGCGTATGCTGGCGTCACGCAACACACATCCTGATTGTTGTTTGGTAGCGCTCCCCATGCAGAGCAATGGTGCTGCCCGCCCCTGGATTGTCCCGCCGTCTCCTGTTGAGCCGCTGACGTTTCGCCGCGTGCCTATGCTTACCGCCGCGATCGCATTCGCTGCGGGTGATGCGATGGCGCGGCAGTGGCATACGCCCGCGGCGCTGCTGGCGACCACAATGGCGCTGCTGCTACTCGCGCTGCTGTCTCTTCGCGTGTCCATGCGGTTGGCTTTGCTGCCGACGCTGGTCTTCTGGATCGCTATTGGATGCTGGTGCGCACAGCTTGAGCCACCAGCCGGGCCGCAGATGGCGCTCGCGCCGTATGCGGATGGCTTGAGCCGCACGTTTCGTGTGCGCGTGCTGCGGATCCGGGAGTTGCATGCAACCGGCGCTGCAGATGGGGGCCATGCCGATGAAGGCCCGTGGATGATCGATGACGAGGCCTGGGAGAACGACACGCAGGCTCCCGTGCAGTCGCTCGATCTCGATGTACTGGCAGCGGAGGATGTAACGCCGAATGCTTCAACGATGAGGCCTGCACATGGAGGCATTCGCGTCACGATCACTGGGCCTCCGCTTGCTGTGCACTGCGGCGATACGCTCGAGTTGCCGCTGAGGTTGCGACAGCCTGACGTGTACCGTGATCCCGGTGCGTTCTCCTATGCGGATGCGTTGCTCGCTGAGGGCATTGGGTATCTCGCGTCGGGCACGGCTGAGAGTGCGATGCGTCTTCCGGAGAGCGCGCCAGGGATGCGCTGCCGGCTGTATGCAGCGCAGGCGTGGGCGTCGTCGCGAATCGCGAGCTTTCCTGGTACGAGGACCGACCGCCTTCTTCCACGCGCTGTTCGGCTCAGCACGGAGGATGCGGCGCTGCTCAACGCGATGCTGTTTGGCGACCGGTCGGAGCTGACGCAGGCGCTGCGCGTGGGCTTCGAGCGGACGGGCACGTTCCATCTCTTCGTCGTCTCAGGTATGCATGTGGCGTTGCTGGCGGCGGGACTTTACTGGGTGATGCGACGCATGCGCGTCCCACTGTTCTTGGCATTGCCTATCACGCTCTCCTTGACGTTCGCTTACACCTTGCTCACAGGGTTTGGTGTGCCGGCTCAACGGGCGCTCTGGATGACTGCGTGCGTGCTGCTGGCCCGTGGCCTGTGGCGTCGTGCGTCGCCCTTGAATGCGCTTGGCTTCGCTGCGGTTGTCGTGCTTGCGCTGAGCCCGCGTGCCCTCTTCGAGAGCGGCTTCCAGATGACGTTTCTGGTGCTGCTGGCGATCGCAGGCGTGGCAGCCCCGCTGGATCAGCGGCTGTTCTTCCGGTTCGCGCGCTCGATCGGGCGGCTCGATGAAACTAGACTGGATGCTTTTCTTCCGCCGTGTGAGTCTCAGCGTCGCGTGCGGTTGCGCATGGTCTGCGGCCTGGTTGCGGACCTGCTTCATCCGCGGCTGCGAACTCTTCCCGTGTGGCTGCTGCGAGGAACGTTGCGGATGATGGAGCTGGTGCTCTTCGGCATGATCACCGAGGCCGTGATGATGTTGCCGATGGCGATCTACTTCCATCGAGCTACGCTGCTTGCGCTGCCTGCGAATGTCTTCGTCGTGCCGCTGGTTGGAGGTTTGCTGGCAGTGGCGTTGGTGTTCTTCGTTTGCCTAATCGTCAGTCCCTGGGTTGCGCTGCTTCCAGCCGCTTTTGCCGCGGGGCTGCTGCACTTGATCGAACTCCCGCTCGCACACCTCAACCACAGTCCGCTTGCGGATGTGCGCATTCCTGCGCCTGATCCGCTGGCGGTGGCATGTGCGGGATTGCTGCTGGCCTTCGGATGCTGGGCTCTGCGTCGCTCACGCGCAGCGATGAACGCGGGTGGGCTGGTTGCGGTGCTGCTTCTTCCCGTGCTCACACTGTGGCCGGCGCGGGCGCTGGTGCACCCCGGGTTGCTGGAGCTGACGGCCATCGACGTGGGACAGGGAGACAGCCTGCTGATGGTCTCTCCTACAGGCCATACGCTGCTGCTGGATGCCGGTGGCCCGAGCGGATTCGCGGCGCTTGTGCGGTCGAACCAGCGGCCTACCGATCGTTGGGATGTTGGCGAGAGCGTGGTTGCGCCATACCTCTGGTCACGGCAGATTCGGCATCTCGATGTTGTAGCTATCTCGCATGCGCATTCGGACCACATCGGAGGCATGGCAGCGATCCTGCGGGATTTCCATCCGCGCGAGTTGTGGCTCTCCATCGAGCCGGGCGATTCGGCTGCGCTGCGGGCGCTGCTTGATCAAGCGCGGGCACAGCACATGGTCATCCGGCATCTCGCTGCGCCGCAGCGCTTCGATTGGGACGGCCTGGCGCTTGAGGTGCTCGCACCCGAAGCGACGTATGCCAATGCGGGCACACCTGTGAACAATGATTCGCTCGTGCTGCGCGTGGGCTTTGGGCAGGCGAGCGTGCTGCTGGAAGGCGATGCCGAGGCGCAGAGCGAACAGGCGATGATTGCCAATGGGCGCGTGGAGACTTCGACGCTGCTGAAGGCGGGCCATCATGGCAGCCTTACGTCGACCGGGCAGGCGTTTCTCGACGCGGTGCAGCCGCGGGATGCGGTCATCAGCGTGGGGCGGAGCAACACGTACGGTCACCCGCGCGAGGAGATCCTGCAGCGGTTGGAAGCGGGCCACGTACGGACCTTCCGCACGGACCGGGGCGGAGCGGAGACCTTTCTGCTGGGGAGCGACGGCAG
Organism: Bryocella sp.; assembly: GCF_058498515.1. Taxonomy (NCBI): domain Bacteria; kingdom Pseudomonadati; phylum Acidobacteriota; class Terriglobia; order Terriglobales; family Acidobacteriaceae; genus Bryocella; species Bryocella sp. The sequence goes on along the minus strand of NZ_JBMHYI010000066.1, from coordinate 79,965 downwards.
CATCGTCGCACGCAATGGAGCATCTTATCCGTAGGCCGCCGCGAAGCATGGCTGCCTCCACGCCCGCGCATTCTGTCGGCGCGCGTGTCCCGCACCAAGGAGCTGCGATGATTGATTCCACCCCACAGGCCCCGCAAACAAATTCATCCACGGAGAGCGCGACTCCACGCCGTGCGCCTCTTACGCCCGAAGAACAGGAAGAGGCGCGGTTGCTGCGCCGGCTCCAGTTCATGATGACGCTGACGCTGCAGACCATCGCGCAGTCGCACGATCTCAGCATCGACGAAGCGTCGCAGATGATTGCCGATGCGCGTGCGGCTGCACTGGCCATGTTCCCGGGCAAGGAGTTGGCCTACGATTTGATATGGCGGCCACGCTTTCAGCGGTTGATGCGCGAGCGATATCGCATCATGTAGCCCTTGTTCCATCTGCGCAAGAGGAAAGGCCACTCCGTGGGAGTGGCCTTTTTCATCGGGTTGGGTTGACGTTAGAAGTTGATGCGGGCGGAGAACTGCGCAGCCTTACGCTGCGGATTCGCGGTGTTCGTGGTCAATGTGCCAAACGACGAGTTGCCGTACGCCGTGCTCGCCAACGCCCAGAAGGTGTGATTCGTCACGTTGTACCACTCGGCGCGGAAGTCCAGCGAGGAGTGTTCGAAGTGCAGCGGGAAGGTGCGGACCAGGGAGAGATCGAGGTCAATGTCTCCAGGGCCGTACAGGTTATAGGGAGCCGCGCGTGGCGTGTTGCCGAAGGTGTAGCTCGGCGGCGTTGCGAAGGCTGTGCTGTCGATGAACTTTACGGTTGTGTAGTTCGTCCTCGTAACCCCCGAGCCGTACTTGCCATTCAGGCGCGGGTTGCCGCCGGTGTAAGCGGGATTGTACATCGGCTCGCAGGTGGACTGCGCGGGGTTGGTATTGCAGCTTGACTGGGTAACCAGCAGCGGCGAACCCGTGAAGGCCTGGAAGATCTCTGACAGCTTGAAGCCGCCGAGGACATTCCGTTCCCATGCATGATCGGCCAGAATCCTCTTGCCGAAGGGCAGCTCGTACACACCGGTCAGCACCACGTGATGCTTCTGGTTGGTGGTGGAGACGGTGCGCTCGATGCGGTCCGGAGCCCACGACACGTTCGGCTCATTGGCGATGGTTCCCGCGGGAATGGTATAGCCGGTGCGAAAGGTGCCGCCGTCGTCGATGGTGTGCGACCAGGTGTAGTTGGCCATGAACGATAGGCCATGCTGCGGACGCATGTTGGCCTGTAGTTGCAAAGCGTTGTAGTTCGAGTTGCCGACGTAGCCGAAGGTATCGCTAACGCCCTGGAACGGGAACGGCTTGAGGGCGGTCGCCAGCGACTGACCGGTATTGAAGCCGGCTGGGCAGGGCAGCGAATAGGTCGTGCAGTCGGCGGTGAGGGCAGTACCGGTGTCGGACAGGTGCTGGCCCAGGTAGAGATACTTCGGATCGAGCTGGTCCGCATAGTAGCCGCGTGGGTTACCGCCGTCGGTCGGCAGGAAGTGGCCCTGCGAACCGACATAGGTCATCGTGGTGGCGATGGCCTGCGTCCACTGGTGCTGCATGCCAAAGGTGTAGTTGATGTACTCCGGAGCACGCGCGCCGAGGTACGGGTCGGTGTAGCCCATGCTCTGCGGCGTGCTTGTATAACCCGCGGTGGTCGTATAACCGGTGCCGTAGGCGTTGCCCGAAGCAGTTCCTGTGGGCGACACGTAAGTGGGAAGGATATAGCCCGAGGCTGCAGTCAACGGCGCCGTGCTGAGGTCCGAGCCATTGGCTGAGGCCGAGAGACCGCCAGAGAATCCAAGGGTGCCGAGGCTGCTGGCCGAACCACCGACTGCACCACCGTGAGTGAACATCACGCCATAGCTGGCGCGCAGGACGGTGTTCTGATCCAGCTGATACGCCGCACCGAGACGCGGGCCGAAGTTCTTGTACCACTTCTGGACCGGCGTATCGCAATTGCAGGTGTTCGGGCCGTAGCCGGTGAAGACCAGAGCTCCGGGCAGGTTGGTGATCGGGTTGGTTGTCGTAGGTGAGAAGAAGCTGCCCGCGTCGTGAACCTCGCGCAGCGAGGGGAAGTAATCCCAACGCACACCGAGGTCGAGGGTTAGTTTGCTGCTGACCTTCCAGTTGTCCTGCACATACGGAGAGATGGGACGGAAGCGAGCGCCGAAGACCTGCTGCAGATACTGAGTGAAGCTAGCCTTGTCGATCTGACCGATGAGGAAGCTGGCGTAAGACTGCCCGGAGCCCGTCTGAACGGTGTAGGAATTGTTCAGGCCGCCGGTCTCGGTTTGGGCTGTGGCCAGCGTGAGGTCGGTGGAACCGCCAGTAGCGTTATTCACGTTGTAAAGCAGCCACGCGATCTGCGCGCCGAAGGTGAAGTTATGACGTCCTTTCACCCACTGCGCGGTGTCAACCAAGGTGTAGTTCTGAGCGATGGTGACACCGGGTGACGTTCCGGCCCACTGCGTGGCAGGATTGGTACCGGCGAACGTGGTGATGGGGAAGGCCTGCGCCGCGGCTCCTGGCGGGAGGCCGGGAGACGCCTCGCTGATACCCATCGCGGTAGCAGCGTAGGCCGGAGCTTGATCGGAATCGAAGGTCGGGCCGTTGTAGCGCGCGTAGCCATACTTCAACTGGTTGACGAGGTTGGGCGTGAAGGTGTGCTCCAGCTCGACGATGCCGACGGCGGTCTTCGGGGCATAGGCCTGGCCGTAGTTGTACGGAACCGGACCGACGTTGCGCCCGGTGGTCGTTTGGCCGACTGGGTTGGACGAGGCCTGGCGGCCGATGGCGCCAGTAAAGGTGATGTGATCCCTCTTGGTTGCGACCCAGTCGATGCGGTCTGTCGTGGACCAATTGACGAGGCCCGTCTTGTTCGGCGCGATGTAGTTATTCTGTAATTGAGTTCCTATCCCGCCCGGCATGAAGCTCTGCATCTTCAGGGCGACGGCAGAGAACTCGCTCGAGGGAATTACGTCGACGCCGGCAGTGCCGCCTGGTCCGAGGACAGGATTGCCAAACAGTCCGGGAGCTCCGCCATAAACATAGCCGTAGCGATAGCGGCAGGGGCTACCACCATTGTTTGCAGTGCACTGTGTCTGGGTATTCGGATCGTAGATGCCGATGGCAGGCGTGCAGTTCTTAGCGATCTGTCCGGCGGTACTCGTTACTGGCAGACCACTGCAGGTTGCGACAGATTGCAATTCCGATCCGCTGTTGGAATTGAGCACGGTCTGGAAGTTCCCAGCTTGCTGCGCCGCGGTCGGGAACGTGATTGCCGTGGGGGTTGAACTGGCGTAACGGAAGCCGTTGTAATTGCCGAAGAAGAAAACCTTGTCGCGCCAGTGACCGAAGGGGACCAGAGGACCACTGAGGTTGATGCCGAACTCATTGGAGTTTTCGATCGGCTTCTTGACCGCACCGGTGGCCGGGTTGGGAATGGCGCCGAAGAAGCCCCAGCTATCGAGCGCGGTGTTGCGGAAGAACTCGTAGATGGAACCGTGGAAGTCTCGGCCGCCCTGCTTGATGACGTAGTTCTGAATGCCCTGGCCTTCATACACGGCAGAGTAGCCGGAGGTCTGGAGCTGGAACTGATCGACTGCGTCGACCGAGATGGCGGTCCACACGTAGCGGGGATCGCCGTTGCCGCCGGCGCGCACAAACGCTACGCCGTCGACGTACACATCCGAGACTGCACCCTTGGAGCCGGAACCATTGACGATACCAGTGTTGGTGGTCGGGTTGCCGCTGGTGTTGTTGCCCTGCACGCCGGGCATGAGGAACGCGAAGTCGGTCGCGCGGCGCTGGTCGGCCTGGCCGTAGGCTCCCATCTCGATGGGCAGCGCGGAGTACATCTCGTTCTCCATCGTTGCGCCAAGGGTAGCGTTGGTTGTCTCCAGCTGTGGAGGGATGGTGTCGACGGTGACGGAGACGTCCGTTCCGCCGACGGTGAGCTTGGGGCTCAGAGACTGGGTCTCGAGGGCGTTTACGGTGACGTTCTTCTGGGTCAGGCGCTCAAATCCCTGGGCTACGACGGTCACAGTGTATTCGCCGGGATCGAGAGAGACCGAGAAGTCGCCGGCCGATGTGCTGGTCGCAGTGGTAGAGACGCCGTTGGCGACGTTGGTGACGGTGATCGTGGCTCCCGGGACGGAAGCGCCGGTGGGGTCGAGTACAGTACCGGAGATCGCGCCTTTGCCGGCGAGTTGCGCCAGCGCGGGGCCGCCCAGGATGAGCAGCAGCGCGAAGAACAGCGCAACCGTATGGCGCAGGGTCACGGCAGGTTTTTTGTAGAGAGATCGGAAGGTCATTGGGCTCCTCAGAAAAAGTCGCAGACATGCGTGAACCGCCTGGACGGCGTGATTGCCGTTCTCGTTGCGGGCACCTGGTTCTGCGACTCGAAAGCCTCTACCCAATGCGCGACAGCTGTCAAGCTAAACTGCCAGCCAGTCATACAGAAGGTTCAGAGCGGGACTCGGGGCTGTCTCGTAACTTACAGATTTATTTAGACTTAGGTTCTGTGTACAAATATTCACGATCCGCACTGACAGCCTTTAGGGATTAGCGCTAACTGTCAGACCGCAGGCTGGAGAACCGATATTCGGGCACGCCGCTTGTCAGACCGGGATACGCTGTGGGACCTGCTGAGGCTTACGGTCACATTCACGAATGCCAGCAGCGCAAAAGGAACAGGGGCCCGAAGGCCCCTGTCAGTCAGCTTGGCTGGCGTGCGCTCTCTAACTTGCCGTCGAAGCTGCTCGTTCGGAGTGTCCGCTGAGTTCGGCGGCTCTCGCCTCGGCGTATGCGGCCGCTCCCAAAAGGGCACAGGTGTCGTCGAGGATGATGCGCACCGGGATGGCATGGAGCAGCGGAGAGAGCCGGCCCTTGTCGAGGTACGCGGCGGTGAACTCGCCTTCCTGCATGGTCTTCATGATCTTGGGGGCGATGCCTCCGCCGAGGTAGATGCCTCCCATGGCGAGGAGCTTGAGTGCGACGTTGCCTGCCTCGGCACCGTAACTTGCGACGAACATGCGCAGCGTCTCGCGACAGATTTCGCTGGAGCCATCCTCGCCGCACTGGCCGATGACGGCGTTGGGATCTTCCTTCTCCATGCGCTCGCGGAGCCAGGCGGGCTCGTCCATCTTCTGGTCGTCGCGGAGGAAGGCGTAGATGTTCTTGATGCCGATGCCGGAGACGACGCGCTCGTAGCTGACGCGGCCGTTGAGGGTGCGCTGAAGGTAGCGCAGCAGGGCGATCTCGCGGTCGTTGCGCGGGGCATAATCGGCATGGCCGCCTTCGGTGGGCAGCGGATGATGGCGGCGCGACTTTGCGTCCCAGATGAGCAGGGCTTCGCCGAGGCCGGTGCCGGCAGAGACTACGGCGCGATGGCCGACGCCTGCGGGGTCGCCGGCGTAGAGAGTGAAGAGTGCCTCGGGTGCGAGTTCGGGGATGCCGAAGCCGTTGGCTTCGAGATCGTTGATGAGGAAGATGTGCTCGATGCCAAGGGATTTTGCGAGGAGGCGCTGATCGAGCTCCCACGGGAGGTTGGTGAGCTTGAGGCGGCCATCGCGGACGGGACCGGGCACGCCGAAGCAGGCCGCGACGACCTGGTCATGCTCCTTGCCGTCCTGCTGCGCGAAGAAGGCCTTGACCACATCGTCGAGGCAGCCGAATTCGCCGGCGGGAAACTTGTGGTCGCGCACGGGAACGAGCCTGCCGTCCGCAAAGTTGTACAACGCCAGGTGGACCTTGGTGCCGCCTACATCGCCTGCAAGAATCATGGAGCCTCGAGAGACAGTGAATAGTGAATAGTGAAGATCGCGGAGGTCGATGCGATGCACTTCACGAACCGGCGTCACCGCGCTCTTCACTTTACCCTGCGGTGCAATATGGAGTCGCTTCGCTACCCCAGCGGCTAAAGCCGCATCGGTCTGAGCCGGTTTTGTCACGGCTGAAGCCATGACCTGCCGTCCGTTCCCCTCGGTCGAAGTCCCAGATCAGATTTCGAGCGTGCCGACTTTGGGTTCGCCGTCGTTGAGCACCGTTGCTGCAGGTAGCTTGGCTGCGGCTTCTTCGTCGAGCAGGAAGAGCAGTTTGCCGTTGGATGGGCGGATGAGTTGCGAGGGCAGGCGTTCGACATCGCGCGGACCGGTAAGAACCTTGGCGAGGACGTCGGTCTTCTCATCGCCGGCGATTTCGAAGACGACCTCAGCACCCTGGTTGATGACGGGCGAGGTGAGCGTGATGCGCCAGGTGTCTTTCTCGGGTACGAAGTTGGCGACGCAGATGCGGCCGAGCTCGTTGATGGCGTCGGTGTGCGGGAAGAGCGAGGCCGTGTGGCCGTCGGGGCCCATGCCGAGCTCGATCATGTCGAAGTGCGGGGACTCTGCGCCTTCGAGCTTGAGGGCGTTGCGGATCGTGGCCTCGTAGCGCGAGGCGGCTTCCTCGGGATTGAGCTCGCCTTCCATGCGGAAGACGTTGGCCTCGGGGATGGAGACTTTGCTCAGCAGCAGGTCGCGACAGACACCGTAGTTGGAGTCGGGATGATCGGGTGGGACACAGCGTTCGTCGACCCAGAAGAGCTGGAGCTTGTCCCAGGGGACGGTGTTGACGAAGGGCTGCGAGGGGTCGGCGAGCAGCTTGAACATGGCCTGCGGGGTAGAGCCGCCGGAGATGGCTAGCCGCGCGATGCCGCGGGCGGCGACGGCCTGCTCGACCTTTTGCGCGAAACGCTTTGCGGCGGCAAGGGCCATGGATTCAGCATCGGGCCAGACTTCGTAGGTGACTTGGACGGGACGAGGCAAAGGACAGCTCCTGGAGTACAGCTCTTAGCTATTAGCTTCTAGCTCCTAGCTTTTAGTCTTGTCGGTATAGACAGAAGTGCCGCCCATCACAACGCCTCGCGATGAGCGGCCACTTTCATATCCGATGCACAAAGCCGTTAGCTAAAAGCTAGAGGCTAAGAGCTAACGGCTTCGCCGTTACAGCTTGCGCCACTTGCGACCATCGGCCTTGAGCATGGCATCTGCCATGACGGGGCCCCAGGTGCCGGCAGCATAGTTGGGGAAGTCCTTGACGGGATCCTTGGCCCAGGCCTGGAGGATGGGAGTCATAAGAGCCCAGGTAGCTTCGACACCATCGCGGTGAGCGAAGAGCGTACCGTCGCCGAGCATGGCGTCGAGCAGCAGACGCTCATAGCCGTTGGCCGAGCTGGCGCCGAAGGCATCCGCGTAGCTGAAGTTCATGTTCACCGAGCTCATGCTCATGTTCGGGCCAGGGACCTTGGCTGCGAAGCGCAACGCAATGCCTTCGTCCGGCTGGATGCGCATGGAGATGACGTTCGGCTTGATGCCTTCTCCACCCTTGCCCTGGGTGTCCTTGAAGAGCATGAGCGGCGGCTGCTTGAACTGGATGGTGATCTCGGTGACGCGCTTGGCCATGCGCTTGCCGGCGCGGATGTAGATGGGCACGCCCGCCCAGCGCCAGTTGTCGATCTCCACGCGAAGAGCAGCGTAGGTCTCGGTCTGGGAGCGGGGATGGACGCGGTCTTCCTGGCGATAGCCGACGACGGCCTTGCCATCGACGAGGCCGGGGCCGTACTGGCCGCGGACAGTGTCGGCGGGATGGATGGGCTTGATGGCGCGCCAGACCTTGACCTTTTCGGTGCGGACGGCGGCGGCGTCGAAGCTGGAGGGAGCTTCCATCGCGATGAAGCTGAGGACCTCCATCACGTGGTTCTGCACGACGTCACGCAGCGCGCCGGCCTGCTCGTAGAACGGGCCGCGGCCTTCGATGCCGATGGACTCGGCAGCGGTGATCTCGACGTGGTCGATGTAGTTGCGGTTCCAGACGGGTTCGAAGATGCCGTTGGCGAAGCGGAAGACGAGGATGTTCTGCACCGTCTCCTTGCCGAGGTAGTGATCGATGCGGAAGATCTGGCTTTCGTCGAAGACCTTGTTGACTTCATCGCTGAGTGCGCGGGCGGACTCGAGGTCATGGCCGAAGGGCTTCTCGATGACGGTGCGAACCCAGTGCTTCTCGCCCGCTACGGGCTTGTTCATGCCCTGCTTGCCGAGGAAGCCGATGATGTCGGAGAAGTACTCAGGCGCGACCGAGAGATAGAAGAGGCGATTGCCCTTGGTGTTGAACTGGGCGTCCATCTCTTCGAGCTTCTTCTTGAGGCCGGCATAGCCGCCCTCATCGTCGAAGTTCATCGCGAAGTACTGCACGCGCTCCATGAAGGGAGCGAGCTTGGGGTCGTTGGTCTCGACGCCGCCGCCCTTGATGATGCCGTCCTTCATGTCGTCGGCGAAGGTCCCGGTGAGGTCGCGGCGGGCGACACCCAGCACAGCGAAATCCGCAGGCAGGAATCCGGACTGATCGAGGTGATAGAGCGCGGGCAGGAGCTTGCGCTTGGTGAGGTCGCCCGAAGCGCCGAAGATTACCACCACGCACGGGTCGGGCCGGCGATCGAGATGCTGGCTGCGCTCGAGCGCCGCGGGGCTCACATTTACCTGGGTAGTTGCCATTTCGTTCTCCTTGAAACTCCTGAGAGGAAAGAGCCGAGATGCGAAAAACGAGATGCGATAGGAGCCTTAGCCCCGTTCGCACCTCGTTGGTCACACTGCACTCGCATCTCGCATCTCGTATCTCAAATCTGTTGCTAAGCCTTCTTGACGGCGTGACCGCCGAACTCATTGCGCATGACAGCGAGCATGCGGTCGGTGAAGTTGTTCTCTTCACGCGAACGCAGGCGGCGGATCAGCGATTCCGTAATCACCGGTGCGGAGACGTTCAGATCAATCGCCTCGTAGACCGTCCATCGGCCTTCGCCCGAGTCCGGGACATAGGCCTCGAGGCCATCGAGCTCCGGATTCTTCTTGAGCGCATCGGCTGTGAGGTCGAGCAGCCAGGAGCGGACGACCGAACCGTAGCGCCAGATCTCGGAGATCTGCGTGAGGTCGAGGCCGAGCACCTTCTTGGCCTTCATGATCGAGAAGCCCTCGGCATAGGACTGCATCATGCCGTACTCGATGCCGTTGTGAATCATCTTGACGAAGTGGCCGGAGCCCGAAGGACCGACGCGTCCCCAGCCCTTGTCGGGTGCGGGAGCGAGAGTTTCGAAGATGGGGCGCAGACGCTCGACGACATCCTCGTCGCCGCCGACCATCATCGAGTAGCCCTCGGTGATGCCCCAGATGCCGCCGGAGGTGCCGCAGTCCAGGAACTCGAATCCCTGCGGTTTCAGCTCGTCGTGGCGGCGCTGCGTGTCTTTGTAGTTGGAGTTGCCGCCGTCGATGAAGATGTCGCCCTGGGAGCACATGGGCTTCAGCTTCGCGATCGTTTCATCGACCGGATCGCCGGCCGGAACCATCACCCAGATCGCGCGAGGAGCCTGAAGGTTCTTGACCAGGTCCTCCAGCGTCGATACACCCACGGAGCCCGCGTCGTTGAGCCGCTTCACTGCATCGGCTGAAAAATCAAAGCCCACGACCTTATGGCCGGCGCGACGGAGACGCTCCGCCATATTGCCGCCCATCTTGCCGAGTCCGATTAGACCAAGTTCCATTTTCGCTTGTCCTCATGGCGCGAAGAACGCCACTTAAAGAGTAACCGCAATCGCAGTCAAACGGGGCCGTCCGGTCATCGGCAGAGGCCATGAAAACGCTGTCTTAACACAATTCCCTTCCCCGGTGCTTCGAGCAATCCTGCGGGTGCGGCGCGGGCTACTCAAAGTCGGTGGCAGCGCCAAAGGCTTCCCATGCGGCCAGCTCGGTGCTCAGGGCCTGGAGCTGGTTCTTCCAGCGCTGGATGGCGATCTTGCCAAGAACGAGATGCTTGGGCGGCTCTGTGGCGCTGACGGCGGCGACGATGGCCTCTACCGCCTTCTGCGGGTCGCCCGGCTGCCTGCCGGACTGAGTGCGGAGGTACTCGCGGGCCTTGCCTGCGGTGTCGCGGTAGTCATCGATCTCGACGGCGGCTTCCTGTCCGGAGCGGCCGAGGAAGTCGGTGCGGAAGGGGCCGGGCTCGACCACGGTGACGTGGACGCCGAGGGGCACCATCTCGCCCTGGAGCGCCTGGCTGAGGCCTTCGACGGCAAACTTGGTCGCGTTGTAATAGCCCCAGCCTGCGCTGCCGATGAGGCCGCCAATGGACGAGAGATTCACGATGCTGCCCGAGCGACGCGCGCGGAACTGCGGCAGCAGCGCCTTGGTCACGTGGATGAGCCCGAAGACGTTGGTCTCGAACATGGGGCCGAACTCGGCGTCGGAGACTTCTTCGATTGCGCCGTTGACGCCGTAGCCGGCGTTGTTTACCAGCACATCGATGTGGCCGAGCTTTGCGAGCGCGTTGCTGACGGCCGTCGCGATCTGGTCCGGCTTCGAGACATCCAGGGTCTCGGGGAAGATGTTGTCGGGGTACTTCGCGGCGAGATCGGCGAGGGTCTCCGGCTTGCGCGCTGTCGCGATGATCTTTGCGCCGAGGCCTGCGAGGTACTCCGTCAGCAGGCGGCCGAAGCCGGTGGATGCGCCGGTGATGAACCAGTGTTTGCCGCTCTGCGAGGCGGGATCGCCCGCCGGGGCTGCGTTCGGAGTGTTCTCCTCAAATGCCATGCCGTTAAAGACGTCCGTACCCCGGGCCGCGATGCAAGGTTCTGCGAAGACAAGCGTTCGCCGGCGTGTTTTGCAGTAGGCTGGCGCAGGAAGGTCCACCATTTCTGCTGTGACTGCGATCGCGCCCAATCCGCTCTTTCCGATGATCGACTCTGCTCTGGAGTCGGCTGTTGAACGCTCGGGCGCGTGGCTGGCCTGCCGGCCGGGCTGTCATCAATGCTGCGTCGGGGTCTTCCCGATCTCGCCGCTGGATGCGGCGGCGTTGCGCGACGGGCTTGCACTGTCTGCCGATGACGTTCGCGTGCGGATCCTGGCAAGGGCTGAAGCCAGCCGGGAGCGGCTCATTGCGATGGGTTTCCCAGGAGATGCTGCCACGGGTGAGCTCTTCACTGAGCGAGAGCATGAAGAGCTGTTTGAGGACTTCGGAAATGATGAGGTCTGTCCGGCGCTGGACCCTGTGGCAGGAACCTGCGACCTGTATGCCTATCGGCCGGTGCAGTGCAGGACGTTCGGGCCGCCGGTGCGAGACGACGAGGGTGCACTGACGGTGTGCGAGCTTTGCTTCGTCGATGCGCCGGAGGACGAGGTGGAACGCTGCGAGATGGACCAGAGCTGGCGGGGGCTGGAGCAGGAGCTGATCGAGGAGATCGATCCGGAGGATCGGCCTACGCTGGTGGCGTTCGCACTGCTATCGAGTGCAGCTCAGCGACCATGACGGCAAAGCAGGAATTCTGGAGGAATGGCGGCTAGCTTTCGAGTTCCTCGACGCCGTTGTCTCCGGCGATGAGGACCTTGGAGGCCATGCCGAGGAAGAGGCCGTGTTCGACGACGCCGACGATGGAGCGGATCTCGGCAGCGGTCTCTTCGGGATCTTCGATGACGCCGGCCTGGCAGTCGAGGATATAGTTCTGCTCGTCGGTGAGGACGGGGCCTGAGTCATCCTTCTTGATGCGGAGGACGGGATGGAGGCCGAGGTCGGCGAGGCGGCGCTCTACGAGGGGCCTGGCCATCTTGATGATCTCGACCGGCAGGGGGAACTTGCCGAGCTTGGGGACCATCTTGGACTGGTCGACGACGCAGACGAACTTGTGCGCGGCGCTGGCGACGATCTTCTCGCGCAGCAGGGCCGCGCCGCCGCCCTTGATGAGGTAGAACTCGCCGATGGGGCTGATGGCGACTTCGTCGGCGCCATCGATGTAGAGATCGAGCTCGGGGAGCTCTTCGAGCGTGACGACGTCCATGCCGAGCTCGCGGCCCAGCGCGGTGCTGGAGTCCGAGGAAGCGACGCAGCGGATCTTGAGGTCCTCGGCCTGCACGCGCGCGCCGAGCGCCTTGATGAAGGCGACCGACGTGGAGCCTGTGCCGAGCCCCACCCGCATGCCGCTTTCGACCAGCTCCGCGGCCCGCTTGCCTACCAGTGCCTTCGCTTCGTCCTGAGTCATCGCTTCCCTCGCCTTCGAGATTACCGTTGCTCGCGGTGCGGAGCCAAGCGCGAGGGCGGATAGTGGGCAGGGCGATCAGTTGGCGGAGGGGTGATCGACCTTGTGGACGAGGTAGACCGGGGCGCTGGAGCGGGTGGCATCGACCTTGAGGCCGAGCTGCTCCTGGATGGCGGTGAACAATACGGGCGGAGCGTCGGCCTCCATGGCTGGAGGAGCGTCGTCCCTGGTCCAGCGCAGGCGGAAGTCGTAGCGGCCTTCGAGACCGGTATGGTTCACGACGGGCCGGTCCTCGGAGAAGCTCAGCTCGCTGGCAAACTCGTCCATGGTGATGTTGCTGTAGCGGTAGCTCTGGACGCCGTTGTTCCCATTTCCCGAGGCATCGGGAAGATTGGTCTTTGCGGCGCTCCTGGTGAGGCGCGGCGCGTCCTTGGTGGTGATGATGGCGTAGACGGGGATCTCACGCGTGGTGGCTTCCATCTGCAGGCCGAAGCGTTCGGCGAGGAGCTTGCGATACATGGCGCGGAGCTGGGGGAGGCTGGGTTGGCCGGGGATGTCGGCGATCGAGTCGATGGTCCACTTCTCGGAGCTGACCCACGCGGGCGCTTCGAGGACCTGGGAGCGGTGGATGTCGTAGGCGAAGCAGATGATGTCCCGCACAGACTCGTTGAGGGACCGGTAGCGATTGCCGTCGAGCTGAAAGCCGCTGCTGTGGCCGTCAGGATCGGCAACCTTGATGGTGGCCACCTCGAAGGTAGGGTCAGCGGTGAGAGGCATCGCAGCGTCGACGTGAGGAAGCTCCCAGGCGGCGTCGCCAGTGACGTGAACGAGCTTGAGAGGAACGCTATTGCCGTGGGTGGTCCAGATGCCGGTGAGGGCGCCATCGGGGCTGAAGCTGCCGGAGAAGCCGACCTGGATATTTGCGACGGAGAACGCGAGGTGGTCCTTGGTGGTCTCCAGAGAGCTGGTCGCGTGGGGCCACTCGGCGTTCTCGCCATCGAGGAGATACACGACCCCCTGCTTGCCACCGGCGCCGTTGAGCAGCAGTACGATGCGCAATGGGGATGGGCCTTCGGTGGTGCCCTGCCATTGGCCAGAGTCGTTGGATGGGGTCTGGGCGTGAGCACGGATCGTTGCCGCGCCGAAGCTCAGGACTGCCAGCACCATAGCAGCGACGATGCGGGTCACCAGCAGCGCGACAGAGGCGTGGGGGTTCGCTGGTTCGGACTGGCGGCTGGCGGGTCGGCGGATGGGGATCATGCGCAACTCCTGAAAAAGAGGATCTGCTGCAGATACGCGACGACCGCTTCGGTTGTTCCAGTGGACTCACAAAAGCAAAAGGCCGGAGCGATTGCTCGCTCCGGCCCCGTGCGTTTTGCTTACTTCTTGACCAGGCCTTTGGCAGCCTCGACCACATGGGCGACCGAGATGCCGAGCTTTTCGAGGGCGATGGGGCCCGGAGCCGACGCGCCGAAGCGGTCGATGCCGATGGCCACGCCATCCGAACCGATGTACTTGTACCAACCCATGGTGGCGCCGGCCTCGATGCCAATCTTGGGCACGCCGGCCGGGAAGATCGACTTCTTGTACTCGGGGGTCTGCTCCTCGAAGATCTTGAAGCTGGGCATGGAGACGACGGTGGCGTTGATGCCCGCGGCCTTCAGCTCATCGGCTGCCGCAAGTGCGAGCGAGACTTCCGAACCGGTGGCGGCGATCACCAGGTCCGTGCCGAAGTTCTCGAGGATGTACGCTCCCTTGCGGGCTCCCTCGAAGACCTTGTACTTCTCGGCATCGATCACGGGCAGGTCCTGACGGCTGAGAGCCATGAAGCTGGCGCTCTTGCGCTCGAGGGCCAGCTGCCAGCAGGCAGCGGTCTCGTTCGCGTCCGCGGGACGGAAGTCGGTGAGCTGGGGGATGGCGCGCAGGCTCATCAGGTGCTCGATGGGCTGGTGCGTGGGACCGTCTTCGCCGAGGCCGACGGAGTCGTGGGTGAAGATGTACAGCGAGTGGGTGCTCATGAGAGCTCCCATGCGCAGCGCCGAGCGGCAGTAGTCGGAGAAGGTGAAGAACGTGGAGCCGAACGGGATGAGGCCACCGTGCGCCGCCATACCGTTGACGGCAGCCATCATGCCGAACTCACGGACGCCGAAGAAGACGTTGCGGCCCTTGGCGTCGCCATGGAAGTTGCCCGAGTCCTTGAAGATGGTCTTGGTGGAGCTGGTCAGGTCGGCTGCGCCGCCAAACAACTCCGGAAGCACTGCGCCTACGGCGTTCAGGACGACCTGGCCGGCGTTTCGCGTAGCCACGGGCTTGGCGGTGGGGAAGGTCGGAACCGATTTCTCCCAGCCTTCGGGAAGCTTTGCGGCAAAGACTCGCTCGTACTGGGCGGCCAGCTCCGGGAACTCTTTCTTGTAGGCATCGAAGCGCTCGTGCCATGCGGCTACAGCAGCCTTGCCCCTGGGAATCGCCTGACGCCACACCTTGAGGGCTTCTTCAGGGACGACGAAGCTCTGCTCGGGATCGAAACCGAAGAACTTCTTGGTCTCCTTCGTTCCTTCCGGCCCGAGGGCTTCGCCGTGCACAGCCTTGGTGCCGGCGCGCGGTGCGCCGTAGCCGATGACGGTGCGGACGCGGATCAGCGAAGGCCGGGTGCGTTCCATCTTTGCGGCCTCGATGGCCTTGTTCAACTCATCGAGGTTGTTGCCGTCCGAGACGAACTGTACGTGCCAGTCGTAGCCCTCGAAGCGCTTGGTGACGTCCTCGGTGTAGCTGAGGTCGGTGGGGCCGTCGAGCGAGATGAGGTTGTCGTCATACAGCACGATGAGCTTGCCCAGCTGGAGGGTGCCCGCGAGAGAAGCGGACTCGTGCGAGATGCCTTCCATCAGGTCACCATCGCCGCAGAGGACGTAGGTGTAGTGGTCGACGATCTTGTACTCGTTGTTGTTGTAGACGGCACCGAGGTGCTTCTCCGCCGCCGCGAGGCCGACAGCCATCGCGAAACCCTGGCCGAGCGGACCGGTGGTGACTTCGACGCCGGGCGTCTCGCCGTACTCGGGGTGACCCGGGGTGTGCGATCCCCACTGGCGGAAGCTCTTGAGCTGCTCCATCGGGAGATCGTAGCCGGCCAGGTGCAGAGTGCCGTACAGCAGCGCGGAGGCGTGGCCGTTGGACAGGACGAAGCGATCGCGGTCCGACCACAGAGGCTCCGTCGGGTTGTACTTCATGAACTTGTTGTAGAGCAGGTAGGCAATCGGCGCGCATCCCAGGGGGGCGCCGGGGTGGCCACTATTGGCCTTCTGCACCTGGTCGACGGCCAGAAGCCGGAGAGTGTTGATCGCCAATTGCGTCACGTCCGCTGTCAGCGGCGCTGCATCCTGATGCTGTTCGCTCATTCCTGTCCTCAACGAAAAAATGTCACGAGCCGCAGCCGCTCCACCGACGGGGCGGCGCTCTCTGTCACTCGCAAAACCGTGGCTTTAGTGTACTCGTCCTCTTTGCGGGAGCGTGAATCTCTTCCGAGCCGCGCGGGTCACCTCTAAAGGATGGGGCAACGAGGGTGCGGGTCCCAAAAAATCTTCGGGAACGAACGGAAAACTCGAGAAACTATTGGGGAACTATCGGGGAATCCCCGTCGTATGCTGATCTGCACAGCGAATCTGGCGGAGAACCATGTCTCCGCCATGGAGGACGCATGAAGATCAACCTCGCAGCGGCCGTCTCGGCCACCCTGACGCTCGCGCTGATTACCGGCTGCCGGGTCAGCGACCAGGAGCACGGCGACAAAAAGAACGTGAATATTTCGACGCCGTTCGGGTCGATGAGTGTGAACACGGACGAGAAGTCGGACACCTCGGCGATCGGGCTGAGCGTGTATCCAGGCGCCACTCCTTACAAGGATGGCGACGGCGACCACAAGAACAATGGATCGGCTGACATCAACCTGAGCTTCGGGGACTTCCACCTCGGGGTGAAGGCGGCCAGCTTCATCACTCCAGATTCGCAGAATAAGGTGCTGGCCTTCTACAAGAAGGAGCTGGCGCGCTATGGTGACGTGATCACGTGCCGCGGTGACTCCACGGTGGGCGAGCCGAGCCGCACCGCGCAGGGCCTTACCTGCTCGGAGCATAAGAAGGGTCACGTCAACACCGACATCAAGGCCCTCGACGACCATGACCTGGAGCTGCGCGCCGGCAGCGAGCAGCATCAGCACATTGTGGGCGTGGAGGACCGGAACGGCCAGACCAAGATCGGGCTGGTCGCGCTGGACCTTCCGGTGAGCCATAGCAAGGATGAGGTCGAGTAGGGGGTTACGTTGGGTGGTGGACCTGCCCGTTTGCCGCCAGCCCGCTGCACGCATACCCTGTGAAGAGTGATCGACCGCCTCTGCCCGCGCTGCCATACCCGACTCGAGCTCGAGGAGTCGTCGCTGGTGTTCTGTTTCCATTGCGGTGCGCCGCAGGTGTTGCTGAGCCAGGACCTGCGCGAGGCGGCCGAGCAGCAAGCCCCCGTCGACGCTGACGGCCTGGCGCAGGTGGCGGTGACTCCGGAAGACCCTGCGGCCATCCAGTGGCGGCCGATGATGCGACTTTCGCTGATGGTCAGCGCCGGGTTCTCGTTGTTTGTCTTTGCCCTGGCGCCGCTGTCACTGCTGGTGCCGGCGGTTACGCTTTCTCTGTACGCCAGCCGTTACCGTCAGGCTCGAATCACGGCTGGTCTTGGAGCGCGGATCGGCTTGCTCTGCGGGCTGTTCCTGGCGTCCATCGTGTCGATCATCGCGGCCCTTAGCTCCCTGGGCGTGCGGCTGCGCACCCACGGCGTGACCAGCGCGGACGTGGCGCTGAACGCGCAATTCCAGCAGTTCCGGGACCAGCTTTCGGCGCAGCATGTTCCCGACGTGGCCGCGTCCACCAGCTTTCTGAACATCCCTGAATTTCGCGCCGGGCTCATGCTGTGCGGTGTGGTGATGGCAATCGCCGTCTTCCTCGCGGCCATCAGCGCGGCGGGCGCGGTGGCGGGCTATGCCCGGTCCCGCACCACCGGCCGCGCGGTCCTATAAGCGGCTGGCGAGTGTGTGAGATCACGCGATCCCCAGCCGGGGCGCTGCTATGATTGCAGCCATTATGAGTGAAGCCACCACCGCTACGACCGACACCCGTTCGCCCCGCCTCCGTGAGAAGGGCCGCCTGATGTCCGCCTCCGAGATCGAGCGCACGCTCGTCCGTCTGGCCCATGAGATTGTGGAGCGCAACAATGGAGCGTCGAACATCGGGCTCGTCGGCATCAAGCGCCGCGGCGTGCCGCTGGCGCAGCGCATCGGTGCGCTGATCGAGAAGATTGAGAAGACGCCCGTTCCCGCGGGTACGCTGGACATCAGCTTCTATCGCGACGACCTCTCGACCGACGGTCCGCGACCGACAGTGAACAAGGGCGAGCTGGGCTTCGACGTAAACGGCAAGGACATCATCCTGATGGACGATGTGCTGTACACGGGACGGACGATCCGCGCGGCGCTGGATGCGCTGTTCGACCACGGCCGCCCGAAGAGCGTGCAACTGCTGGTGCTGATCGATCGCGGTCACCGCGAGCTTCCCATTGAGGCACGATTCATCGGCCGCACTGTTCCCACGAGCCGCCGCGAGATCATCGAGGTGAAGCTGCGCGAGATCGATAACGATGAGCAGGTTCTGCTGGTGGAGTTGATCGACTAACGCTCTAACTGCCACGAAACAAACCAGGGGCGTCTCCACAGCGTAACTACGCGGGAGACGCCCAAAGTTTTGCTGCTACCATTCCTTCACCCCAACATCTAGAGAGTTCTGACCATGGAACAGAGCCAGAATCCAGCCGTCGACGAGCGCGTCGAGGCCACCGAAGCTATTCCCATTCCACAGCCGACCGCACCGGCTGAGCCGCTCTCGATGGGCGCTGTGCTGAAGATTGCGCCGATGCGGCGGCTCTGGTATGCGCAGATCGTTAGCGTGTTTGGCGACTTCCTGGCGCTGTTCGCGATCATCACGATCATGACCTTCGACATGCATGCGACGCCGCAGCAGGTGACCGGACTCAACATCGCCTACCTGCTGCCGATCGCGGTGCTGGGCGTGATCTCGGGTGTCTTTGTCGACCGCTGGCCGGTGAAGCTCACGCTGGTCGGCAGCGACTATATCCGCGCGTGCCTTTGCCTGCTGCTGTTCTTCGTGCACAGCATCACGGGCTTCTACGTCGTGATGGCGACGATCAGCATCTTCTCAAGCTTCTTTTCGCCGGCGCAGGGCGTGGCGCTGCGGTCCATCGTTCCGATGCATGGGCTGCGGTCGGCGAATGCGCTCATGCAGCAGGTCATGTTCATTATGCGGATCATCGGCGGCCCGATCGCGACGACGCTGGTGCACTACACCGGTCCGAGGCTCTGCTACGGCGTGGATGCGGCGAGCTTCCTCGCGTCGGGCTCGCTGATTGCATCGCTGGCGTTGACGATCCCGAAAAGGCCAGCTGCTGCGCCCACGGAGGCTGCAGCGGCGGCGAAGAAGGGTGTGGCCAGCATTCTGGAGGACATGAAGGTCGGCTCGGGGTTCATCTTTCACCACGCTGCGCTGCTGTTCGTGATCGTGGCGCTGGCGGCGGGCATGTTCGTGATGGGCTGCTTTGGGCCTCTGATCGCGATCTATGTGCGCGACACGCTGCGTGCGTCGACAAACACGTTCGGCGTCACGAGCGCTTCCATTGGCATCGGTCTGCTGGTCGGTGTGAACGCGTTGAACGCATTTGCCAAGCGGATTGCCAATACGACGCAGGTGTACCTTGGGCTGGGCGGCATTGCGTTGGGAACGCTGCTGCTGGCGCTCGCGCCAATCGCCAGCTTTGTGGTGCTGCACGTCGCCATGCCGATCGCGATTACTGTGTTCGGGTGCTTCCTGATCGGCTTCGCGTGTGCCGGAATTATTGTGCCTTCGCAGACACTGATCCAGCAGGAGACGCCACAGGAGCTGATGGGCCGCGTGGGGTCGACAACGATGTCGGCGATCTTTTCTGCGCAGATCGCGGGGCTGCTGCTCTCGGGCATCCTGGCGAACCATACCAGCGTGCGGAGTGTGTTCGCGATCTGCACGGGGATGCTGGTGGCGCTGGTGATTGCGGGCAAGCTATGGATGGAGCCGGAGCCGCATGAAACAGGCGCTCGTACAACGTAGAACGTACAACGTTGTACGTTCTACGTCGCACGAAGAATCCCTACTTCAACACGGCCTTCAGCGCATCGGCTGCGGCTTCGAGGATGTGCGCTACTTCCGCTTCGCCGATCGCCGTCGAGACGAATGCGGCTTCGAACTGGCTGGGCGGCAGCCAGACGCCGGCTTCGAGCATGGCGCGATGGAAGCGGCCAAAGGCGGCGGTGTCGCTGGTGCTGGCGCTGGCGAAGTCGGTGACATTTTCCGGCGTGAAGAACCAGGTGAACATGCTGCCGACGCGGTTGGTAGTGAGAGCGATGCCATGTTCGGCGGCGAGCTTGGCTACGCCTTCGGCGATCTTCCTGGTCGTGGCGTCGTTCTGCGGGTAGATCGTGTCCTTGTTCGCGAGGATTTCGGTGAGCATCGTCTTGCCTGCGGCCATGGCCAGCGGATTGCCGCTGAGCGTGCCCGCCTGGTAGACGGGGCCGAGTGGGGCGAGCATCTTCATCACGTCGAGACGGCCGCCGAAGGCTCCTACTGGAAGTCCACCACCAACGATCTTGCCTAGAGTCGTCAGGTCGGGAGCCGACTCACCTTGATCCATGCCGAAGTAGCCTTGCGCTCCACCCTTGGAGAGGCGGAAGCCGGTCATCACCTCATCGAAGATGAGCAGCGCGCCATGGCGGCGGGTGATTTCGCGCAGACCGGCGAGGTAACCCGGTGCGGGCGCGATGGTCCCGGCATTGCCGACGACGGGTTCGACGATGACGCAGGCGATCAGGTCCGGGTGTGCGGCGAAGGCGGCTTCGACTGCGCCAAGATCGTTGTAGGGGAGCGCGAGGGTGTGCATCGCGGTCTCGTCCGGCACACCGGCGGAGCCGGGAATGCCGAAGGTGGCAACGCCCGACCCGGCTTTGACGAGTAGAGCATCGGCGTGGCCGTGGTAGCAGCCCTCAAACTTGATGACGAAGGGCCGGCCGGTGAATCCGCGCGCTACGCGGATGGCAGACATGCAGGCCTCGGTGCCGGAGCTGACGAAGCGCATGGACTCGATCGAGGGAAAGCAAGCGTTGACCAGCTCGGCGAGTTCGGCCTCGGCGGCGGTGCTGGCGCCGAAGGATGGGCTGCGGCCTGCGGCGTCGCGGATGGCTTCGACCACCGGAGGCCAGGCATGGCCGAAGAGCATCGGTCCCCAGCTGCCAAAGAGGTCGACGTAGCGGTTGCCGTCGGCGTCGACGAGGTAGGCTCCCTCGCCGCGCTCCACAAACGGCGGATGCCCACCCACAGCGCGGAAGGCCCTCACCGGCGAATCCACGCCTCCCGGCAGCCAGCGCTGCGCCTTCTCCTCAAGCTGAGCCGAACGTGTGCGATCCGTGATCTTTCTCATGCCGTAAGTATATGAGCGGCTGGTACACTTCCCGTGAAGCCAGGCACTGATCCTCCTCTTCGTAAGGTGGTTGTCTTGAGCAGGTTTCCCGCGGAGTCCAACCCTCCGACCCCGCCCTTGAGCGAGGAAGAAGAACTGGCTGCGCGCGCGACCTGGCTCGGCGACCGGTACCTTCAGTCCAACGACCGCATCAAGGGCCTGGCCCGCCGCACCTTCAGCAAACAGGTATTGAGCGAGCTGGGAGGCTACTCCGGGCTGTATGCGCTGGATGCCGAGCGCTATCCCGAGCCTGTGCTTGTCGCGTCGTCTGCGAGCATTGGAGCGAAGCTGGAGTTTGCGGCGCAGATGGGGCTGCATGGCGTGCTGGGCGCGGACCTGGTGAATCATTGCGTGAACGATGTAGCCGTGCAAGGAGCGACGCCACTCTACTTCATGGATTACTTCGCGGCGGGACGGCTCGATCCGCAGATCGTCGAGCAGGTTGTCGGCGGGTTGGTGGACTCGTGCAAGGCCAACGGTTGTGCCTTGCTGGGCGGCGATACTGCGGAGCGGCCGGGACTGCTGCGCGAGAACGAGTATGAGCTGGCAGGCTTCCTGACCGGGGTGGTCAGCCGGGCGCGATTGCTCGAGGCCGAGCATATTCAGGACGGCGACTTGATGCTCGCGCTGCCTTCCAATGGATTGCACAACACAGGCTTCGATCGGGCGCGGCATGGGTTGCTGGACACCGGGCACTACCAGATCGAGCAATACGTGAATGCGCTGCAGGACAAGGTCGGCGCCGCGCTGCTGCGACCGCACCGCAGCTACCTGGCGCCGATCCGCAAGCTGATCCAGGCGGACTGCTCGCACGGCTTTGCGCACATTACGTCGGGTGGCATTACTGACAGCCTTCCGCGCGCGTTGCCGCGCAGCCTTGCGGCCCACGTCGATCTTTCCAGCTGGGAGGTGCCGCCACTTTTCCAGCACCTGCGCGAGCTTACCGAGCTGGATCAACATGACATGCTGCGGACGTTCAACATGGGCGTGGGGCTGGTGGCGTTCGTTCCTCCGGCGCTGCTGCCCAAGGCGCGGGCGGTGCTGCATCGCATCAACGAGCGCAGCTGGCTGCTGGGCCGCGTGGTGCGGGCTCCGCAGCGCAAGGTGCAGTACGTCTGATTGCGCCACCGAGGCGCACTCTCCCGCGAGAACGCCTGAGCTCATGCCGAGACACCCGTGGCCTGGCCAGGTGAGCAAGGTGCTGTAGAGGTGCGAGGTCAGCAGGTACCGAGGTACGAGCAGGTCTGCTCTGGACTGCTACCCTTAAAGGGATGAGTTCTTCTCCTACTCGCATTGGCATTCTGATCAGCGGCCGCGGCTCCAACTGCATGGCCATCGTTCGCGCGGTACAGGAAGGCCGACTTCCTGGCTGCGAGATCGCGGTCGTGCTCTCGAATATCGCCGGCGTCGCGGGCATCGAAGCCGCGCGTGAGGCTGGCGTTCCCGCGATCACCCTGGAGAGTAAAGGCCGCCCTCGCGTGGAACATGAGCAGGCCGTAACTGCGCTGCTGGAGGAGTTCGGTGTCGAGCTGGTGTGCCTGGCCGGCTACATGCGGTTGCTCTCAGAGGAATTCACGCGGCGCTGGAGCGGGAGGATGCTGAACATCCATCCATCGCTGCTGCCGGCGTTCGCGGGGCTGCATGCGCAACGGCAAGCGCTGGAGTATGGCGCACAGGTTACGGGCTGCTCCGTGCACTTCGTCGATGAGGTGATGGATGGTGGCGTGCTGATCCTGCAACGCACTTGCGCGATTCTGCCTGAGGACACGGAGGAGACGCTGTCCGCGAGGTTGCTCGACGAAGAGCACAAGGCCTATGTGGAGGCGATTGAGCGGGTGGTCAGTGGAGAGTATGCGGTGGTGGGGCGGAGGTATTTGAAGAGCGAGGGATTAGGGATTAGGGATTAGGGGACAGCACCCAACTCACAAAAGGGGTCACTCACTCCAGGACTTCAACGTGCGTTCCGGGAACTTGTCCCGGTGTCTAACGGACTGCCACGCTTGCCAGCTGCGAAACACGAGATGCTGGCAGCCCGCTCATTCGCAAATGCCAGGGAGCCGGAAACTATGCAACCCGTGACCACCGAGAGTTCTTCCGACGCGCAGTTAGCCGTTTCGCTGGCGCGGTTGTGGCCCAACAGAGAGCACGAGTCCAATGCCGTGGCCGGGCTTCTTTGTCGCGCGGGGGTGCATTATTGGAGACGGCTGGACCTGGCGGATCAGGCGCCAGGCAGAGACGTTCGCTTCTGCTTCTGGTGCTCGAAGGTCGAGATTGATGGAGTGGTTTACACGCCCTAGGGACGGGCGCGGTGAATTACAGCCAGCGGCCTTGGGCGCAATCCTGCGGTCTACATTCCCTGGACTTGCGAGCGCAGCAGCAATGCTCCCAGACCGATGGCGAGCACCTGAAAGATCGCGAAGATCTTGCCGGAGGTTTCCTCGGGCGCGACGTCGCGGCCCAGAGCTCGCCATCCCATGCCGAGGCCGAGGATCAGGAAGATCCAGTGGGTGTTCGGGCCGGTGGGATCGGCGCCTGGGTTCATGCTCACGGTGAGGCCGAAGAAGAGAAGGAAGGTCGCTGCCATCAGGATGCGCTGCATGCGCGAGAGAGCGATGACTGCCTGCGCTCCATCGAAGGCGAAGATGAAGGCGATGGGAAAGAGGTTGAAGAGGTTGATCCACGCGCCTAAATAGGCCATGAGGTGGAAGAAGGGCGAGTGCGTGAAGAAAAAGATCACGTACGCGATCACAGCGACGGCGAGGCCCATCATGGGCCCGGCGAGCGCGATGATGCCGAGGTCCTCGCGATTGACTCCCTGGCCGTACCAGCGGACGTAGGCTCCGAAGCCGGGGAGGAAGACGGGGAGATCGACGGGCAAGCCGCGACGCTTGACGGCGATGTAGTGACCCATCTCATGCAGGCCCACGGTGAGCACCAGCGCGGAAGCAAAAGCCCAGCCAAAGAGCGCCCAGTAGACGCCGAAGTAGGCCAGAAAGCTGAGCAAGAACTTGGCCTTGAAGAGCAGGAAGAGCCAGCTCTTGGCCTTGAGGAGGAAGAGCGCGATGGGAGCGAAGGGCCCGAGGCGCTTGCTCCACTTGGCCTTCTGCGACTCTTCGGCGGCGAGACGGCTGTCGATCTGCGCGATGTGCTGGCGAATGCTGGCGGCCTGGCGGGTGTCTTCGGGAAGCCACTGCAGGGTGGAGGTCCAGCGCTCGCGGGCTTCCGTCCATTTCTGCGCCTGCTCCAGCTGCTGCGCCTGGGCGGCGACCACCGAAAGATGCGCTCCGTAGGTCAGGGTCTGGCAGTCCGGGCAGGCCAGTGTTCCATCCGACAGCCAGTGGCTGCAGTTGGGGCAGCTATGAATTACCTCCGGCGCAATGTTTTCGTTTCCAACCAACGTGGCAGACATACTCCTGAAGCCCTCGCTCTCTATCTTATTGGACACGAAGCGGCGCGGTTCGATGCGGCGAGGCGGAGGGGCCGCAGGCGGCCGTAACGATCACTCTCCCGGCGGCGAATCGACTAACCTGCACTCTTCATGGTGCTTTCATGGTGGTGTGCGGCGGTGCGGCGGCGGCAAAACCTCAAGCGGCGCTTGAAGCGGGGTTAACTCGCGGGGTTCACGCTGCAAGTGGAAGACTCAAAAGGAGAACCCCCCCTTTTTCCACCGCTCGTCTGCGACGCCACCTATACTTGCGGTGAGACGGATGCCAGCACATAACCCAATCCGGAAGCCCACGGCGAAGACGCCGGAGATCCCCGACAAGCTGTACTTCCGCATCGGGGATGTGGCTCGCATCTGCGAGGTGCCGGCGTATGTGCTTCGGTTCTGGGAGAGTGAGTTCCCGCAGCTGAAGCCGAACAAGGGCGGCACCGGCCAGCGGCTCTATCGCCGCAAGGATGTCGAAGTGGCGCTGCGCATCAAGACGCTGCTCTACGACCAGGGCTATACGATTCCCGGCGCGCGGCAGGTCTTCAAGGCAGAAGGCAAGGCGAAGGAGAGCACAACGTTTGCCGCCGAACCGGCAACGACAGCGACAGCGCCCGCACCTCCTCCCACATTGATGCCCGTGCGCGATGCGCAGCCCAGTGCGCAGGTGGCGTCCATCACGACGCTGCGCCGCGATGCCGCAATGCAGTTGTTGCGTGACGATCTTCGTGCGCTGGCGGCGATTCTCGCGCGACCGGTAAACCTGGAGAACGAGGCTACGCCAACGACCCCCGCCAAGCTGCGCACGATGCGGCCGCGGCTGGTGGAGCGGAGCGGCGAGAAGTCCGACAAGCCCAGCGAGCGGTTCCAGGGCGATCTCTTCACCACCGAATAGAAGCTCGCGCTAGCGGTTTTTCAGCTCCGAAATCTTCTCCGCCATGGCATGTTGCAGCGCGGGGATGTGCCCGACGAGTTCCATGAGCGCATTGCGTGCGCTGCGGAGCAAAGGAGAATCCACGGTCGCAATGCGAGTCATGACATCCGTCATGGAGACGACTCCGCGCGCGATCCTGAGCCGGTCTTTCTCCCACTTGTCGAGGGCTGCTTCATTGCCGGATTGCAGCATTTGCGCCAGAGCCTCTGCCAGCGAGACGGCGTCCTGAATGCCGGTGTTCATGCCTTGTCCACCGGCGGGACTGTGCACATGGGCAGCATCGCCGGCAAGCAGGATGCGACCGCTGCGAAGCTGCTTCGCCACGCGGTGATGGACGTGAAAGCGCGAAGACCATACGAGAGTCTTGACCTGCGCGGGTCGCGCCGACGGGCCGCGCTCCGAGAGGATCTGCTGAAACAGATCTGCCGGAGGATTTTGTGGAGCGTTCGTTTTGACGGTCGCGATGACGCGGAAGCGGTCCGGCGCTTGCGGCAGCGGTACGACGACGACGATGCCTTCGGGTGAGAGGAAGAGCTGCCCTTCGTCGTGACCCAGCGAGCAATCCATGGTCAGGTCGCCAAGGACGAACTCTTCCTCGTAGTCGCCGCCTTCGAAGGGAATTCCTGCAGCCTGGCGAACGATGCTGTGACCACCATCGCAAGCCACGACCCATCCGGCTTCCACGCTTTCGGTACGGTCGTCGTGCTGCAGCGTAAGCCGTACGCTGGCTGAGGCGGGCTCCGCTCTGACGACCTCGGCAGGACGCGTTACCTTGCCGCCGCGAGCTTCGAGCGCATCGAGCAGGAGAGCTTCGGTGCGGTCCTGCGGGATGATGAGCGCGAAGGGATACTTCGTCTCGCCGGCGAGGAGGCTGAGGTCAAACGAGGCGATCTCGCGATCGCGTTCGCGCACGTGAAACTGGTCTGCGCGAATGCCTTCAGCGAGAAGCTTCACCGTGACGCCGGAGGGCTCCAGCACCTCCAGCGTACGAGCATGCACCACCACGGCACGCGAGGTGTTCTGCTGGGCTGCGAGGCGGTCATAGACCGCCGGCCGGATGCCACGGCGAAGCAGTTCTTCCGCCAGTGCGAGGCCGGTGGGCCCAGCGCCCACGATGACGATGTCTTCCATTGGTGCTCCTGTTCTTCGCTCGACAACCCTACACGCCGGAGAGTCTACGGCATCAACATTAGAATGGAGAGACGCATGAGCGCATCTCCCACCGGGCAAAATCAGGCTGTAGCCTCAGCGCTTCCCGCGGAGAAGAAGACCCATACCGCGGGCTCGGCGGCGATGCTGCTGATGGCGAGTGCGCTGCTCTCCGGGTTGCTGGGGCTGGTGCGCATCAAGTATGTGAACTTCCTGTTTGGCGCAGGGCCCGCACAGGACGCGTACCGCGCGGCGTTCGCGCTGCCGGATCTGCTGGCCTACTTCCTCATCGGCGGCGCGGCGTCGATCTCGGTCATCACGATTCTGAACCGCTATCTTTCAGCGGGCGATGAGGAGGGCGCGGACCACGCGCTCTCGGTGATCCTGAACAACATGCTCGTGGTGCTGGGCGTGGGTGTGCTTCTGGCCGAGATCTTTGCGCCGCAGTTCATCTGGCTTGCGAACAAGGGCTTTCGCGGCGACGAGCTGCGCAGCGGTCTCGCGACCACGATGACGAGGATCATTCTTCCGGGGCAGGTGTTCTTCTTCTTCGGCAGCGTGATGGGCTCGCGCCTGCAGGTGCGGAAGATCTTCGTCTACCAGGCGATTGCTCCGCTGCTCTATAACCTGGGAATCCTTGCAGGTGCGTTCTTCCTGCATAAGCAGCTGGGGGTGGTGTCGCTCGCCGTGGGCGTTACGGGCGGCTTCCTCTTCGGCAACGCGCTGCTGAATTCGGTTGGTGCGTTCCGCTCCGGGCTGCGCTATACGCCGGTGGTGCGATTCAGCGACCCCGCTTTCAAGGAGTGGCTGCAGCTTTCGCTGCCGCTGATGATCGGTGTGTCGCTGGTGATGTTCGACCGCCAGTTCCTGAACTACTTCGCGTCGACGCGCGAGGGGGGGATCACGCTGATTGGCAATGCGAAGGACCTGTTCAACGCACCATTCAATGTGATCGGCCCCGCGGCGGGAGCGGCTTCGCTTCCCTTCTTCGCGTCGCTCTATCAACGCAAGATGGCGTGGGAGTTTTCGGCGTCGGTGACACGTGCGGTGTCGCGGCTGGCCTGCGTCGGCTTCCTCGTCTCGGCATGGATGATCGCCGTCGCACCGTGGCTGATGGACCTGTTCCGCGGAGGAAAATTCAACCGCGCGAATGCTGGCGCGACGACCCACCTGTTCGTATTGCTGGCGTTCACGCTGAGTATCTGGGCGGTGCAGGGTATCTACGCGCGTGCGTTCTACGCAGCGAGCGACACGAAGACGCCGGCGATCATTGGCACGGTGGTGACGGTGCTCTCGGCTCCGCTCTACTGGGCTCTCTTCCACACGCTCGATCTGACGGGCCTGGCGCTGGCTTCGGATCTCGGCATCCTCGTGCAGACGGGGACGCTGGCGGTTCTGCTGCATAAAAAGCGGCTGGTCTCGATTGCGCAGCTGGAGTTTGGAGAGATGGGGCGATCCGCGCTGGCTGCGCTGCTGGCCTTCGGTGCGGCTTACGCGGCAGCCCATGCGATGCCGTCCACCACCACGCATCCGGGCGACCTGATCACGATCATCATAGGCTCACTGGCTTGGGCGGTGGTGGCGTTCGTGGTGCTTACGGTGACGGGGTCGAAATTGCCGAAGCAGTTGGTGAGAAGCAAGTGAGTAGTGAATAGTGAGTAGTGAAGAAGGGCAAACGGCCAGCTTCAAGCCCCGATAGCTTCGTGGTGATTCGTTTCTCACTATTCACTGTTGTTCCACTATTGACTGTCTTTTATTGACTGTCTTTCGCTTCCTCATACTCTTCATGCCAGGCGAGCTGGATGGCTTCGAGGGTCTTCTCGTTGGACTTGGCGGGGTCGCCGACGAAGCCGGGGAGCTGGGTGACCCACTTGTGCAGGTCAGTGAAGCGGACGGAGTAGGGGTCGGTGTCGGGGAACATTTCCTGCAGTTGAATTCCAATTTCCAGTACGTCGGACCAGTCGATCTCGTGCGGCATAATTTCTCCTCGAGCTTCAGTCTACCGAAGGCTGCACGGGCCACTGGAGGGTGATGCCGTGGCCGTCTGGATCGCGGAAGCTGAGGGTGCGAAAGCCATACTTGGCGAGGCTGGGCGGATCGCAGGCGATGCCGGCGGCCTGGAGCTGTTGGTACGCTGCATCGACGTCGGGGCAACCGAAGAACAGCCACGCGCCGAAGCGCTGCTCGGGGCCGGCAGGGCGTTGGGGTGGGCGCTCGCCGGTGTCGTACTCGGTGTTGAGCATGAGGCGGACGTCGCGCTGACCGAGCATGCACCAGTGGAAGTGCTCGACGCCGTCGATGACTTCATAGGTGGGTGAGCGCGAGAGGACTTCCAGGCCTAGCAGCCCGGTGTAGAAGCGGACGGAGGTGGGCATATCGTAGACGCTGAGCAGCGTTTGGACATTCTGAACTGGGATGGACATGGCGGGGTCCTCGGAGTGGGAGTCTCGAAGTCTCAATATGCCGTCCGCGATAGAATAAATCCTGCGATGTCGACCGAAACCCAGCCCGTCCCTCCGGCCTCTCCGAGCTCGTCGCGCTTTGTTCCGCCGCCCGCGAGCGCGCGTCGGATGACCGCGAAGCGCCGTCTCATTGCGGCCTCGCGACGCATGCGCGAGCTCGCGTCCATTGGCTGGGCGCTTGCCGATACGGCGCACCCGTACATGGCGCAGATCGTGCCGATGCGGCGCTGCAACCTGGCCTGTACGTACTGCAACGAGTACGACGACCACTCCAAGCCTGTGGACCTGACCGAGATGGAGCGCCGCGTTGCGCACCTGGGTAAGCTGGGCACGTCGGTCATCACCATCTCCGGCGGCGAGCCATTGCTGCACCCTGAGATCGAAGGCGTGATCCGTGCGATCCGCAAGACCGGCGCGATTGCCGGCATGATCACGAACGGCTACCTGCTGATGCCGGAGAAGATCAAGGCGCTGAACGAGGCGGGGCTCGATCACCTGCAGATCTCGATCGACAACGTGATGCCGGATGAGGTCTCGAAGAAGTCGCTGAAGGTGCTGGACGCCAAGCTGCGCATGCTGGCCGAGCATGCCGACTTCCACGTGAACATCAACAGCGTGGTGGGCGGCGGTATTGCCGACCCGAACGATGCGTACGTCGTCTCCACGCGGGCGCTGGATCTGGGCTTCAGCTCGACCATCGGCATCATTCACGATGGGTCCGGGCAGCTGAAGGCGCTGGGAGCCGAGGAGCGCAAGACCTGGGACGCGGTGCGCAAGCTCACGCGACGCAGCTACTCGCGCTTCAACCACTTCCAGGAAGCCATCGCCAATGGCAAGCCGAACGACTGGCGCTGCCGCGCGGGCTCGCGCTACCTGTACGTGTGCGAGAACGGCCTGATTCACTATTGCTCGCAGCAGCGCGGCTACCCGGGCGTGCCGATTGCGGAGTACTCCGCTGAGGACGTGAAGCGGGAGTTCCTGACGGAGAAGTCCTGCGCGCCCAACTGCACCATCAGCTGCGTGCACCAGGTGAGTTACATCGACCACTGGCGGGGTGAGCAGTCGAATGCGATCACGCCGGGTGGCGCGGGGCATGGTGCTGATTCGGGGCTGGTGCAGATTCAGTAGGGCCGACTTATCGCACGCGGTCAAGAGCTAACGACAAATGCCGAACCCATTGGGTTCGGCCTTTGTGCTGACCGCGTGAGCGGCTGGCGATCCTCGCTGACGAGAAGCGCGCCTAACGCGCCACGTTCTTGTGCGCGGCCGGGGCTCCGCCTTCGTGGGCGGCTTCGGCCTGGGCCTGGTCGATGGCGGTGTAGAGCTGCATCACGTCCTTGACCTGGATCCAGTGGTGATTGGTGACGACGAGGATGGTGGGGGTCTCGCGGAGGCCTAGTTTGTCGCCGAGGGCGGAGTCAGCCTCGACTTCGCGGGTGAACTTACCGGTGGGGTCGACGACGAAGGGCAGCGACTTGCCGCCATGGTTCTTGAGGTAGGCTTCGGTGAACTGCTTCAGGTCGTCCTGGCTGGCGATGCGGAACTGCGAGGCGAAGACCTGGCGGCGGTAGTCGGTCGCGGCGTCGAAGCTGATGGTGTCCTGGATCCAGCGGGCGTAGATCGCCGCGGTGCGGCTCCAGATGTGGCCGGGGATGAGGAAGTCATGCCGCTCGAGCGGGATGTGATACTTCGCCACGGCCTCATGCACGATGGGGAAGGCGTGCGCGCACGCCGGGCACTCGAGGTCTTCCCACTCGATGACCGCGACCTTGGCGCCGGCCGGCGGCTTGAGCATCGAGGTGTCCTTGTAAGGCGACACCTGGTTGGGAGGGACAGAGGTCTGGGCAGCTGCGATTCCGCAGCCCGTTGCCAACGCTACAGCCAAAGCCAATGCACGATTCATACCCATGTGACGCAAGTGCCAGTCCTTTGCGAGCAAGCGTGCTCTCTGTGCATATTTGAACACAGGAGTGGCGGCCACTTCTCAGCGGCAAGCTAGAACCTGATGCGCGGCAAGTCCCGCGCGCCGTGCAGGACCCGACGGATCGAAACCGAGCTTTCGCCGATCCGGAAGAGGATCAGATATCGGCCAAACACGGCGACGCGAATTCCCGGGGCGATATCCGGGCGGGCTTCGTAGGCGAATGGATGCTGAGCGATCTCGTGGAATTCTTCCCGCAGCTCTCGGAGAAAGCTGGTGGCGCGGATCGGGCTGTCCCGCGCGATGTAATCTCCAATGTCAATGAGATCCCTTTCGACAGCCGGGGCGACCGTCAGTCGCATTTTCCGGGTGCATTCGAGGAGGAATAGCGGCTCTGGAGGCGGTCGAACATGGCATCGACATCGTCGATATCTTCGCCTGATTCGTCGGCTTCCCGCACCGCTCGCCGAAGTTCGATGGCGCTTGCCTCGCGTGAGGCCGTCCAGAGCGAGAGCGCATCGGCGACTGCCTCATCCGCGGAACGATACTCGCCTTCCTTGACTGCGAGACGAAGCTGGGAGGCCAGGTCTTCTGGGACAGAAACCGTAAGCGGCTCAGCCATAGGAGTTCTCCTGAGATCAATGTACTCCTGCGGTGCCTCAAGATTCGAGGGGTGCTATTCTCCCAGACAGCGAAGCGAAGGAAAACCGAAATGCTACCCGTACTGATTTCCCTCCAGATTGTTACCCTGCTGGCCCTCGTCGGGCTTTGGATCGCCTCGCGAAAGCCTGCGGCGAGTGTCCACGATCCACGGTTGGAGCAGATGCTGGGCGGGGATCTGCCTTCGCGGCTGACGCGGCTGGAGACCCAGGCTGAGGCCACGGAGCGGACGTTGCGGGCGGAGCTCGCACAGTCGCGCCAGGAGGCTGCTGCAGAGGCTACGCGCTCGCGTGAGGCGGCCGCAAATGCCGCAGGGGCGCTGCGCACCGAGTTGCTCGGGACAGTGAACACCCTCGGCAAGACGCTGAGCGACGGGTTGGAGAGCTTCCGCGCTGATAACAAGGCGGGCAATGAGGCGCTGAGGCTAGCAGTCGAGGCGCAGCTGAATACCCTCACGCAGCGGCTGAATGCCTTTGCGGCGGATCAGGCCCAGGGACAGGCCAACGCCCGCGAGGCTCTGCACCAGAGCCTTGGGGACCTGAGTGCGAAGCAGGCCGGCGAGCAGGAGAAACTGCGCGAGAGTGTGCAGCAGGGCCTCCAGAGCCTTCGTGACAGCAATGAGAAGAAGCTCGAGGAGATGCGGAACACCGTAGACGAGAAGCTTCAGAGCACGCTACAGACGCGGCTGACGGAGAGCTTTGGGCAGGTGACGGATCAGCTGGCGAAGGTACACAGCGGGCTGGGCGAGATGAATACCCTCTCGGCGGGGGTCAACGATCTGAACCGTATCTTCTCGAATGTGAAGTCGCGCGGCGGGTTTGCCGAGGTGCAGCTGGGCAAGCTGCTGGAACAGGTGCTGGCGCCAGGGCAGTATCTCGAGAATGCGCGGGTGAAGGCCAACACGCAGGAGGTTGTGGAGTACGCGGTCAAGTTCCCTGGCTCGACCGGAGGGGATGTGTTGCTGCCGATCGATGCGAAGTTTCCGCGCGAGGACTGGGAGCGGCTGGAGACGGCGTACGAGCACGGCGATCAGGCCGACATCGAGCAGGCACGCAGGGCCTTCGACGGCGCTATCCGCACCGAGGGCAAGCGCATCTGCTCGAAGTACATCAACGAGCCGGTGACGACGCCCTACGCGATCATGTTCCTGCCGACGGAGGGCTTGTATGCCGAGGTGCTGCGGCGCGACGGGCTGCAGGCTGAGCTGCACCAGCAATGCCGCGTGATGGTCGCCGGGCCGTCGAACCTCTATGCGCTGCTGACAAGCTTCCAGCTGGGCTTCCGGATGCTGAACCTGCAGAAAAAGGGCAACATGGTTTGGGACGTGCTGCGCTCGGCGCAGACGGAGTTCACCAAGTTCGGAGATCTGATGGAAAAGATGGACAAGCAGGTGGGAACAGTCCAGAACACCATCCGAGACTTGGGAGTGAGGACCCGGGCGATCAATCGCACGCTACGGGATGTGAGCACGGACGGGGCTGCGGGCGGCTCAGAGGCTCTGCCTGCGGCGATGCAAGGGAATTTCGATGGCTTGCTGCCGATGCTGGCGGCGAGCGACGAGGAATAGTTTCTCGGTGACTGGCCGGGATCAGTCGGCGGGGGACTGGCTCTGCTCGCGTTCCTGTGAACGGCGGTCCTTGGCCTTGCGTCGGAGGTCGGCGTGGCCGTTATCGCGCAGGAAGGTCTTGCGGCGGCACATGGCGCACTCCCAGGGAAAGAGGCCGAACTTGGGAAGCAGCGTCTCCTCGAAAAACCCTTTGCGGTTGATGCGGCGCATGGCGTTGGATCCGCAATGCATACAGGTCTTTTGCGTCAAGGGGTTGCTCCGCTTCCGTTCTCATTCTCTTGGCCATGAGGTATTGCTTCGGACTCCATGCTACCGGAAATTCATTCAGGGCGACAATTTCCTCCGATGGATGCAGGAACCACCGCACCGGTTTGCTTTACACCCGCAGACCACCTCTATATGCTCTTTCCTTGAGGCTTCCAGACGGCTCTGCGGCCAGCGGGTCCGCATCCCACTCCCAAACGGAACCTGATTAGGAGATTTGCAAGATGGCAGCAGTAGACGAGAAGGTGAAGCAGATTATTGTCGAGCAGCTTCAGGTGGACGAGGCAGAAGTGACGCCGGGCGCGAGCTTCCAGGAAGACCTCGGCGCTGATTCGCTCGACGTTGTCGAGCTCGTCATGCAGTTCGAAGAGGCCTTTGACATCCAGATCCCCGACGAGGACGCCGAGAAGATCAAGACTGTCAAGGATGCCGTCGACTACATCGAGAAGAACAAGAAGTAGTCTCCCCAACGAATTCGAAACTTGAGGTTCTGAAAGTAAGATGTTGCAACAGCGTCGCGTCGTCGTGACCGGCATGGGCCTCCTTTGCGGCGTGGGCAACACGCAAGACCGCATCTGGGAGTCCCTTCTCGCCGGCAAGAGTGGAATGGCTGAGATCACGCAGTTCGATCTCACCGGCCACTCCGTCCGCTTTGCGGCCGAGGTGAAGGACTTCGACCCGCATCAGTTCGTGGACAAGAAGGAGGCCCGGAAGATGGGCCGCTTCATCCACTTCGCCATGGCCGCAGCCCATGAGGCCATGGAGCACTCGGGGCTGAAGATCACCGAGGAGAATGCGGAGCGCGTCGGTGTTCACATCGGTTCGGGCATCGGTGGCTTCGATGTCATCGAGCGCGAACACACGCAGCTGATGAACCACGGGCCGCGCCGCATTTCTCCGTTCTTCATTCCTGCAACGATCGTGAACCTCGCTGCCGGGCACGTTTCCATCCGGTACGGAGCGAAGGGACCGAACGAAGCGACTGCGACGGCCTGCACCACGTCGGCGCATGCCATCGGCGATGCCTACCGCATCATCGAGCGCGGCGACGCGGACGCGATGCTGGCGGGCGGCACGGAGGCGGCGATCACTCCGCTTTCGGTTGGCGGATTCGCGGCAATGAAGGCACTCTCCACCCGCAACGACGATCCTACCCA
Source organism: Bryocella sp. (assembly GCF_058498515.1). Lineage (NCBI taxonomy): Bacteria > Pseudomonadati > Acidobacteriota > Terriglobia > Terriglobales > Acidobacteriaceae > Bryocella > Bryocella sp. The sequence continues at coordinate 45,757 of NZ_JBMHYI010000066.1, read as the reverse complement.
CGCCTGCCGGCCCTTCGATAAGGACCGCGACGGCTTCGTGGTGGGCGAAGGCGCGGGCATCCTCGTTCTCGAGGAGCTGGAGTTTGCCAAGGCGCGCGGAGCGAACATCCTGGCTGAGATCGTGGGCTATGGCATGAGCGCGGATGCGTTCCACATGACCGGCATGGCTCCTGAAGGCGATGGCTGCCGCCGTTCGATGACCAATGCGATCAAGTCTGCAGGGATTCGTCCCGATCAGATCGGCTATGTGAATGCCCACGCGACGTCGACGCCGCTGGGCGATGCCCTGGAGTCGCAGGGGATCGAGAACACCTTCGGTGAGCATGCCACCAGCCACAAGCTGCTGGTCAGCTCCTCCAAGTCCATGACCGGCCACCTTCTCGGCGGCGCGGGCGGACTGGAAGCCGGCATCACAGTGATGGCGCTGATCCACCAGATCGTTCCGCCGACGATCAATCTCGAGAACGTGGACCCGGTGTGCCGCCTGAACTACGTGCCCAACACGCCGCAGGAAGCGAAGATCGAGTACGCGCTGTCGAACAGCTTCGGTTTCGGCGGCACGAATGGCTCGCTGGTGTTCAAGCGCTGGACTGAATAGGCTTCACCATCAATGCATCGCGGTGACCCTGGCTTCGGCCGGGGTCTTTCCGTCTGCCGAGAGATTCATCGCAGTGTGATGTCTCGTCGTCCACGGATTACGTCCAAGAACGTAAGGAGAACCAGAACATGCCTTATCTGAAAGTTGGCGAGGAGAACTCCTCGGACATCTCGCTCTATTACGAAGACCGCGGCACTGGCCGGCCGGTGGTGCTGATCCATGGCTGGCCGCTCTCGGGCGCGAGCTGGGAGAAGCAGGGCGCGGCGCTGCTGGCCGCGGGCTACCGCGTCATCACCTACGACCGCCGTGGATTTGGCCGCAGCTCGCAGCCCTCCGAGGGCTACGAGTACGACACGCTGGCGAAGGACACCTACCTGCTGCTGGAGGCGCTGGACCTGAAGGACGTCGCGCTGGTGGGCTTCAGCATGGGCGGCGGCGAAGTGGCGCGCTACATGGGCAAGTACAACAACGGCCGCGTGACGAAGGTATGCTTCATGTCTTCGATCGCACCGGCGCTGCGCAAGGATGGCAATAACCCCGAGGGCATTGACCCGGCGATCTTCGAAGGCATCAAGCAGGCCATCGAGGCGGACCGTTACGTCCAGCTTGAGGGCTTCCTCAAGCTCTTCTACAACAAGAAGCTGGTGGGGGGCACGGACATCTCCGATGCGGCGATCCATGCGAGCTTCAACATCGGCTGCACTTCGAGCTACACGGCGTACCTAGCGTGTGTGGACGCGTGGCTGGAGGACTTCCGCGAGGACGTGGCGCAGATCAAGGTTCCAACGCTCATTATTCACGGTGACGAGGATCAGATTTTGCCGATCGAAGCGACCGGAGCGCGTATGCCTGCGCTGATTCCCGGCGCGACGCTGCATGTGGTCGAGGGCGGGCCGCACGGCCTGAACTGGACGCATGCGACCGAGGTCAATGTCGCGCTGCTGGAATTCCTGAAGTAGTTTGCAGATGGAGACGAAGCAAAGGCCAGCCATGCGGCTGGCCTTTATCTTGTCTCGTCGTCAGAGCTAGCTGGTGGCTGCCGTAAAGCCCACGGTGATGAGCAGACCGATGAGCCAGAGGCCACCGACGATCATCGCCGACGACGAGATCTTCTTCTTCGAGATGATCGCCATGCCGAGGACGAGAACCACGAGCGACCACAGGCCGAGCACGTCGAGGAAACGGCCTCCGGCTGCCATCCATTTGGGCGCCTCGCTGAGGTAGTAGCCGAGGTTGGTTCCGACGGGGTTCTGGAGGTCGAAGTTGTCGCCGCCGACGCCCGCGAAGAGCAGGATCGCACTCAGCACCCAGGTGAGCGCGCGCGGCAAGGCTGAGAACGCAGTGACCGCGAAGACCTGAGGAAACGTCGTCTGCGCGCCCAGGCCGAAGTTGAAGGCCGCCCAAAGAATGAGTGCCTCCAGCAGCATGAAGATCAGAACGAAGAGGAAGCTGCAGTAGGTGACGATGCGCGTGACGTTCGTGATCGTCGCGATCTGTGCGGCGCGCTGATCGGCAGGCAGGCTCTGCATCTGCGCCGCGCGCTCCGGGTTCTTCGCGATCTGGACCTGCGTGACAGTATCGAAGCCGACGGTTTTGTCGACCGTGGCGCTCCAACCCAAGACGAGCAGGACGAGCAGCACCAGCGGAAGCCAGCAGTTGGCGCTCTTCAGGATGTCGGTGAAGGTCTTCGAGGGCGCGACGAAGGTGTCGATGACACGCATCGGCTGCGAGATCGGGTGGGTGGGTTCCAGGGAAACGGCCGCATCAGACATGGGGTGGCCTCCTTCGCCGGCATGAGTTGTCGGATCGAAGAGAGTGTACCGCGTGGACCGCCTTCGTACTAGAAAAACAGCGCGGCCACAGGCCGCACTCTTCGGGGCGCGCTTAGTGACGATCGTCCTTCGGACGCATGGCGCGGCCAAGAGTGGTCAGCATGGCTACGGCGTAGGCCAGGCCGCGGCGAGCATCCTTAGAGGTGGCGCGGCGGAAGAGCTCCCACAGGCCAGGAGGGTCGGCATTGGGATCGCGGCGCTCGTGTACGGCGAAGGCAGGCTTAGGGATATTGCTCTTCTTCTCAGCACTTCCCTTGCCTGCGGTAGCAGGGGGCGCAGTCTTCGCCTCGGCTGCTTCCTTATCGCGTGCGAGCTTGGGGGCGGCGGCCTCGGACATCGAATGAGCGATACCATGCAGCATCTCCGGATCGATGGAAGCGAGGATGCGGGTAAGCGCGATGGCATTGCGCGAGGCCGCGATGGTCTCGGGGAGGGCCATGCCTGCGCCCAGCTTTTCCGCGAGCACATCGCTGCCTCCGACGACGGCGCGGAGTAGATCCAGGACACCCTGGTCGTGCGCGGCCTGCAGCAGGTCGTAGGCGGCGAGCAGTGCCTCGGCATGCTCGCGTGGTGCACGCGCCAACTCCCCCATCAGCTCGTCCTTGGGGTCGATGGGTTGCGGCTTGAAGGTAATCGGGTGGGCCATTACGCTCCTCTTTCAGAGACTCTTATGTTTTGGCAACTCACGCTTATGCGGACTGCGTGGTCTTGATCTGGACCAGCTTGTCGGCGGCCCTGGAGCCGGGCACGTGATAGTCGAGGCGGGCGCGCTTGAGCTCCACCTCTACGCCTCGCGTGGGGTTGCGGGTACCGTAGCGGAAGTTCTTCCGAGGCAGCGGGTTCTGGCCGAGCTCGTCGAGCATTGTGAGCTTCACGGAGAGCTCCTTGAAGGCCGGCGTGTGCGTTGCGCGGTCCACGTGCGAGCTGGTCATCTTGTTCACGGGATTGATCGTGGAGTTCATCGGCATGTACATCTGTTTGCCACTGACGCGATCCGTTACCACCACGCGCACGCGCGCGCTGCCGTAGGGGCTCTCGAGGAGCACGAAGCGGCCGTCGCTGAGGCCGCGCTCGACGGCAAGTTCAGGTGAGACTTCGACGAACGTATCAGGTGCGATCTCCTTGATCCCGGGGACGCGATAGGTCATGTTGCCCTGCTCGAAGTGCTCCAGCAGGCGGCCGTTATTGAGGTGGAGATCATAGGTCTCGTTCGCTTCTTCGCTGGGGCCGACGTAGTCGAGCGGCCAGAAGGTGGCCTTACCGTCCGGCAGCGCGAACTTCTCGGTGTAGAGCACCGGCGAGTCCGTGCCATCCTCCGCTACGGGCCACTGCAGCGACTTGTAGCCCTCAAGGCGCTCATAGCAGACTCCCGCGAAGGTGGGCGTGAGGTTCGCGACCTCGTCCATGACCTCGGAAGGATGCTTGTACTTCCATCCACCTGCGCCGCCAAGCTTCTGTGCAATGAGCTGGATGATCTCCCAGTCTGCCTTCGAATCCCCCACGGGCTCGAGGATCTTGTAGAGACGCTGGATGCGGCGCTCGGTGTTGGTGAAGGTGCCATCCTTCTCAATGGAGGCGCAGGCGGGCAGGACGAGATCGGCGTAGCGGCAGGTCTCCGAGAAGAAGATGTCCTGCACCACAAAGAACTCGAGCTTGGAGAAGGCCTCGGCGACGTCGGTTGCGTTGGCGTCGGAGGTGATGGTGTCCTCGCCCTTGATGTACATCGACTTCAGCTTGCCTTCGTGGATAGCTCTGATCATCTGGTGGTTGTCGAGGCCGACGGTGACGGGCAGCGTCACTCCCCAGGCGGCCTCGAACTTGCCACGGATGGTGGCGTCGTCGACCTTCTGATAGCCGGAGAAGACATCGGGCATGGAGCCCATGTCGCTGGCACCCTGTACGTTGTTGTGGCCGCGCAACGGAAAGCCTCCACGGCCTTCCTTGCCGAAGTTGCCGGTGGTGAGCAGCAGGTTGCAGATGGCGGTGGAGGTGTCCGAGCCGCCACAGTGTTGCGTAACTCCCATGGCCCAGCAGACGGCCACGCCATCGGCGGCAAGGATCTCCTCAGCCACCTGCTTGAGCACGGGTACCGGGATGCCGGTGACGGCTTCAGCATGTTCCAGCGTGTAGCCCTCAAGCGACTGCTGGAACTCCGGCCACTTGTTCACCCACTTGTCGATAAAGGCCTGGTCCTGGCGGCCGGTGTCGATGATGTACTTGGTGACTGCCTGCAGCCAGACCTCGTCGGTGGAGGGGCTGGGCTGCAGGAAGATGTCGGCGCGTTCGGCCATCTCGTTCTTGCGCAGGTCGGCGACGATGAGCTTCTGGCCGCGCCACTTATGGCTGCGTTTGATGCGCGTGGCCAGTACGGGATGGCTCTCCGCGGTGTTGGCTCCGATGATGATGACCAGGCCGGCCTTCTCGATGTCCGCAATGGAGCCGGAGTCTCCACCGATGCCGACGGTGCGCGAGAGGCCCTTCGAGGCCGGGGTCTGGCAGTAGCGGGAGCAGTTGTCGACGTTGTTGGTACCGATGACGGCGCGGGCGAGCTTCATCATGAGGAAGCTCTCCTCGTTGGTGCATTTGGAGGAGGCGATGAAGGCGAGAGCGTCGGGGCCGTACTGGTCCTTCACGCGGGTGAAGTTGTCGGCGACCATCTGGATCGCCTCGTCCCACTCGATCTCGACGAAGGTCTCGCCCTGGCCGGTGTTCACGCGCTTCAGCGGCTTGCGCAGGCGGTCGGGTGAGTTCACGAAGTCCCAGCCGAACTTGCCTTTGACGCAGGTGGAGATGCCGTTCGCGGGGCCGGGACCGGGCTCGACCTTGAGGATGTGGCGATCGCGGGTCCAGATGTCATACGTGCAGCCGACGCCGCAGTAGGTACATACCGTCTTGGTGCGCTTCACCTTCTGCGGGCGGAGGTGCGACTCGATCTCCGAAAGCTGCAGGATCGCGGGATAGCCGGTAGAGGGCTCGATGCCCTTCACCGCGTCGATCATGCCGTCCAAGGCTTTTTGAGGAAGTCCGGTGAGGTAGCCGGCGTGGCCGAGCATGGATTTTTCCATGAGCGCATTGCACGGGCAGACGGTGACGCAGTGGCCGCAGCTTACGCAGCTGGAGCCTTCGATCTGCTCGCCGCCATCCCACAGGACGCGGGGGACTTCGCGATCCCAGGCGATGGACAGCGTCTCGTTCACCTGCACGTTCTGGCAGGCCTCCACGCAACGGCCGCAAAGGATGCACTGGTCCGGATCGTAGCGATAGAAAGGGTTGGACATGTCCTTGCCGTAGGGCTTCTTCCGGAAGGGCCGAGCGTTGTGCTTCACCTCGAGATCGCCGGTGGTGTTGTGCATGGTGCAGTTGCCGTTGTTGTTGTCGCAGACGGTGCAATAGAGGTCGTGGTTTTCAAGCAGGCGGTCGAAGGCCTCGCGCTGGGCAACGTCCGCGCGATCGGTTTTTGTCGCGATCCGCATACCCGCGCCGACACGGGTCTCGCAGGCGCGCACGAGCTCGCCGTTGACCTCGACCATGCAGGTATCGCAGCTGCCGATGGTTCCCATGGCGGGCAGGTAGCAGACGTGCGGAATGCTAGGCTGCTCCAGCATCGCTGCGGCGCGGTTCACGGCCTCGATGAGCGGCTCGCCGGTCTGGGCATATACCTCGTAGCCATCAATGGTGATCTGCACGTCGGGGAAGAACTCCCGCGGCGTGTTCATCAGCGGCTTGTGGTTCTGGAGGCTCTGAGGCGTGAGCGAGCTATTGTCTGCCATGCTCGCTAGGATGCCACCGACGCACTACAGGATGCGAGCCCGCTTTTTGCCTGATGCGCACCGCTCCGCCCGGGGTTAGAATTTGGCAGCGTGTGCCTCGAGCAACTGCTCCGCGGCGCGCAGCCCGGAGCGGATGGCCGCGTGGACTGTTCCCCAGTGGCCGGTGATGTCGGTGTGCTCACCTGCCATGTAGAGAGTGCCATGCTCGGGCTGGGTCATCGCATGCGGGGCGTCCAGAGCTCCCGCGGCCACATAGCTGTAGGCGCCGCGCGAGAGCGGATCTGCCGTCCAATCATGTGCATGCGCGGACAGCAGATCGCCGCGTACGAAGGATTCGTCCACCTGGAAGATCTTCGCCAGCGTCGCGCAGGCCTCAGCGGCGAGCTGGTCCACGCTGCGCCCACTGAAGATCGCGGACCGTGGACCTCCGACCCAGCCAGTGAGGGTCGGTGAGGGCTCAGGTTCGGTGTGCGCCGTCCACCAGACGCTGGGCAGGCGGTTCGTTAACAGGAAACTCATCTGGCGGAGATCGTCGGGCGAGGCAGCGGATGATGCTTCCCACCAGCGGGAGCGGAAGACCAGCGTGATGCGCGCGGCGTCACCCATCTCCATGCGCCTGGCATGGGCGATCGCTGCAGGCTCGGGCTCGATCGTCAGGCCGCCGCGATTGACCTGTTGCAGCACACCGAGCGGCAGGGTGATGAGGCACTTCGGGGCGCGGAAGACGCCCTTTGAAGTGGTGACTTGGACTGCGCCTTGTTGCCAGCGGATCGACTCGACGGTGCAGCCAAGCTCGATGCGGCCGCTCAGGTCTCGAACGCGTGCGGCGAGGAACTCGGCCAGTTGCGCGTAACCACCATGAACATGCCAGGAGTTCGCGCCGCCGATCTCGTCCTCGGCCTTTTGCTGCACGCCCAGGCTCTTGACGCTGATCTTGGCGGCGTCCGCGGCGTTGAAGCCCTCGACATAGCTGGTGACTGCGGCGCGGGCGGAGTCGGGTACGTCGCTGGCACGAAGCCATTCGGCAAAGCTCAGATCCTCGCCTTCGTAGTCTTCGAGATTTTCGAGTGGAGCGAACATCTGCTCGGCTTGGTCGTCGTCTTCGCCGAGGCCGCCCTCGGGCGACTCGCGCAACATCTTGCCCTGGCGCTCGCTGGCGGTGACGCCGGCCTCTTCAATCAGCGACCAAAGCTCCTGCGCGTGGCCGTGGATGAACTCCGCGCCGAGCTCGACGACATCGCCTGAGGCTGCGCGGACGGACCACACACGGCCGCCGACGCGATCACGGGCTTCGAGGATGAGTACGCGGAGGTTGCGCTCGGCCAGGGCGCGTGCGGCGGTGAGACCGGCCATGCCCGCGCCAAGGATGAGGATGTCTGCGTCGAATGTGTGCTGCGCTTCCATGACGATTCAGATGCGACGCGGGGTGATCGGGCTCAGTGCGTCTTCTTCCAGGCCGCGTACTCAGCCAACGCGTGGGTGGGCGCGTTGCCGTACCAGCCATAGCCGTTGCGGCGCTCCAGCGAGATGTCCATCACGTCGTCGTGGATGGTCTTGTCGCGGTCGCCGAAGATGGGCTTCTGGGTGTCAAGCGCATAGTAGCGCGACCAGATGGGGCCTGCACCTTCCTTTGCCTCGAGATGCCGGCCGCCGGGTGTGTTGCGTCCCCCGGTGAAGATGTAGCCCATGATCTTGTGCGCCTCGAACCATGTGGCGGCGGCGTTCACGGCGCGGACCACCTCGGGCGAGGGATGATCGAGCGACATGAGGTACTCCATGACGCCGGCGGATTCGCCGGAGCTGAGCGAAGGCATCTCGTAGTTGCGGGCGGAGCAGGGCTCGAGTGTGAGCGGATCGTATTGCTGTCCCCAGATGGTGAGCTCGGTTCCCTTTCCGTTGGAGGAAGCCAGACGCACCTGGGTACTTAGGATCACGTCGAGCGACTTCGTCACCGCGGCCTTTGCGCGCGTGCGCAGCGGCACGGGAACGAAGCTCCAGTCTTCGGTGCTGGTTTGCTCTTCGGGGAGTTTGCGGCCCATGCGCTGCAGGGCGGCGGCCATCTCGGGATCGATGGGATCCGGCTCGCTGATCTGCTTCGTCCCCTTCGCGACGGCTGTCAGCACTTCGACGGTTTCGATCAGCGCGCCGTCGTTGAAGGTGATGGCGTCGTGATAGCCGCCTTCGAGGGGATAGATCTGCGGCCAGCCGCCGTTGGGATACTGCGCGGCGAGCAGGTACTCGATGCCATGCTTTGCGGCGGCGCGGTATTTGTCGCCGTCGGGCCCGGGCAGCGCGGCGCTCAGTTCGGCGAGGTAATGGATCTCGGTGTTGGTCGCATCATTGTCGAGCGTGGCGATGTAGTGCCAGTGCTCGTCGGCGGGATGATCGAAGTCGTCCGCGTTGCTTTGTGTCGGCGCGGCGTTGGCCGTCGCATAGCTCTGGCCGCGCTGGCGCAAAGATGCATCCATCTAGAGGTTCTTCGACCATCCACCGGACGGCGTCTGGAAGCTGAGGATTACATCCCCGATATGCCTGGCCTCATCGCTGGCGTAGAACGCGGGCTCGCGATGCAGCGGGATGGTGTGGGCGGAGTTGCTCTGCTGCGGCAGCGGAGGAATGGTCGCGAGTCCTCGGCGCTCGGCATCGATCGAGGCGCGGTCCGCAAGGTTGAGTTCGGTGGAGTGCTTGAGGTAGGCGAGCCATGCAGCACGCTGCGGCGCGGGTAGCACTTTGTTGATGCGCTCGGCATTGAGCGGCTCGACCGGTTTGCTGACACCGATAACCGAGGCGTGAAGACTTACGGCGAACGAAAGAGCGAGCAGCGAGCGCATCCGGATCATCCTAAGCCACAGGCTGTCTTGCACATTCTGCTTGTCGGCTTCGGGAGGGGAGACGTTACATCGCGATGAAAAGCCTCCGCATCCGGTCCCTCAGGGGCTGAATCCCCAGCGTTTTCCAGACGCATTGCGGCGGGGCCGGAGCCCCGTCCCTTCAAAGCGAAGTATGCGCAGGGCTTACAGCGGTTGGGGTCGAGGCACATGCGCGGGAACCGTGGCGTACCGCTTTGAAACAAATATGTACCTCTTGCGGAACCTGCCCAAAATTGAAGGCATTTTCTTATTTCCGACACCTCCAGTCCATGCCTGCCGACCATTCTGATGCCAGCACCGCAGAAGCGGTAGCTGGCAGGTCGGCGCAACGGAGGCGCGACACCCATGCAACTGACGTCGAGGATCACCAACAACTGGGATGAGCCGCTTGCAGGCGGCGAGCTGACCACGGGCGTCTCGCTGCATAGCCACACCAGCGTGTCCGAAGAGACCCTTAACTTCATCCATGCCCTGAGCCAGTGGATTCCCGGCGTAAAGAGCGTGGAGCAGCACTACCGCAAGCATGTGCGCAACAAGTTCGGCATCGAGCTGGACTTCGATCGCGCCAACTGGCGTCCTCCGCTGCAGCCGCGCATGGCGTGGGACCTGGAGTGCGGGCAGATCGAGAAGCTGGGCTTCAAGTCGCTGGTCTCGATCACCGATCACGACACGATGGAAGGCTGCTTCCTGCTGCGCACGCTGCCGGGCTCGCGCCACATTCCGATGTCGGTGGAGTGGTCGGCGCCGTTCGGGCAGAGCATCTTCCACCTCGGCATCCACAACGTGCCTTCGGCCGATGCCGTGACCTGGATGTCTCGCTTCGAGGCTTACACCCGCCAGCCCAACGACGAGATCCTGCTGCAGATGCTGCGCGAGCTGCATGATTCGCCGCAGATCCTGATCGTGCTGAACCACCCGCTGTGGGACCTGCACAAGGTGGGCGACTGCCTGCACACCTGCGAGGTGCTGCGCTTCCTGCAGCGCGCCGGTGAGACGATCCACGCGGTCGAGCTGAACGGCCTCCGCCACGCGCAGGAGAACCGCGAGGTGATCCGCCTGGCCCGCGATACGAACACGCTGCTGATCTCCGGTGGCGATCGGCACGGCCTGGAACCCAACGCGGTGCTGAACCTGACGCGCGCGAACACCTTCACGGAGTTCGTCGAAGAGATCCGCGTGGAGAAGCGCAGCCACCTGCACGTGATGGATCAGTACCAGGAGCGCTGGGAGCAGCGCATCGTAAGATCGACGCTCAATGCCGTGACGAACTTCCCGGAGTTCATGCCTGGCTGGCAGCGTTGGGATGAGCGTGTGTACCACCCCGATGCGAACGGCCAGATGCGCACCCTGCACTCTCTGTGGGCCGACGGACGGCCGCCACTGGCGGTACGTACGGCCATCGGTATCACGCGGCTGTTCGGCAAAGGGCCGGTCGCCGCTCCGCTCAGCCTGGCCTTCCCCCGCGTGAACGATGCGACGCGCGAGATGGAGTGGATCTAGCGAGACAGTGAATAGTGAGTAGTGAGTAGACGGGCAAGATATGGCCACCGGCAACCACCGGTGGCCTCACTCTTTGTGCAGCGATGCCCTCCGGAGCTAGGCGAAGTTCGCCGCGGAAAGCAGAAGCCGCCGGGCAGATCCCCGACGGCTTCGGTCTTTCCTCTACTCTCTGCTCACTGCCCTCTACTCACTGTCTCTGCTCTACTCCTGGGTCTGTTCGCGGATATCGATGTGCGTCTCGGTGAAGGGGCGCTTCATGAAGGTCGTCCAGAGGTAGTTGATGGAGTAGCGAGCGGCCATCGTGAACAGGCCTTCCTTGTTCAGGCGGCGGGCAGAGGAGAACATCTTCAGGTCGAAGGTGAAGCGGACCTCACCGACATCGTTGAGACGCCGTGCGATGTCCGTATCCTCGCCGTAGAAGGTGATCGCCGTGTTGAAGCCGCCGATGGACTCCAGCCCTTCGCGGGTGACCACGAAGTTGCCGCCCTGCACCATGGAGCCTACGCGCAGGATGTAGCGATTCATCGCGTAGGTGCACCAGGCCAACATGTAGAAGCCGTGCACGAAGACACGCTGCGAGGCGGTGAGATCGAAGTAGAGGAACGGACCGGAGAAGGAGACCAGCGGCCGGTCGGGGTTCTTCGGCGCTTCGGCGAAGGCTGCCTGCACCTTGGCCAGCCAGCCGGGCGTGAGGCGCGAGTCGGAGTCGATGTTCGCAATGAGATCGCCGGTGGAGGCTGCGAAGCCAGCCTGTCGGGCGTAGGTGAGCCCCTTGCGCGGCTCGTCCACGACGCGGACACCCGGGAAACGCAACGCGACCTCGCGCGTGCGATCGGTGCTGGCGTTGTTGACGACGATGATCTCCGTGCAGTCGCGCAACTCGGGAGTGATCTGCGCCTGGATCGATTCGAGGCACGCGGGGAGATAGGCCTCTTCGTTATAGGCCGGAATGACAAAGCTGAGGCGCATGCAGCAACGCTACCGGGCGATGGTTACAGGGGCGCGAATATTGTTGTGGACAAGGTTCCGGCGAAGGCACATCTGGGCGGACAGGGATGCTATTCTTCCGCCATCCAGCACATCGCGCCGGCCCAGTCGAGCTGCCGCCGTGGAGCCCGGTCTCTGCCGGGATACGCCGAGCCAACGGCTGCGGTGGAGTGGAAGGAGTGTCCGCATGGCGTCAACCCCGTGGAGCCCGTCGCCAGCCCAGCCGCCAGCGCCCCAGACCGCGGCCTACGAGCTGCGCCCGCTGTCGCTCGGCGAGATCCTGGATCGGATCTTCACCGTCTATCGCTCACGCTTCTGGCTCTTCTGTGGACTGATGACCGCCCCGGCACTTATTCGGATTCTGCTGGCCGGGGTCGCTGTCGCGCTGGCTCACTTTCTCCGCACATGGGCGACGCAGGCAACAATCTCACTCGTGACGATCGCCGTGGGGTACACGGCGAGCCTGATCGGGTTCCTCGTCTTCTCCGTTGCCAATGCGGCGCTGATGCATGCGCTCTATGAGACCTACCAGGGACGCGATGCCACGATCGCCGGATCCTTCAGCGCGGTCTCCGGCCGCTGGCTGCGGTACCTGGGCATCGGAGTGTGGCAGCTCTTCACCAGTGCGGGACTCTACCTGCTGTTTGTGGTGCCGGGACTGGTGGTCAGCACGCGCGCCACCGCCGGTCAGGACGCCACGATGATGATGGCTGGCGGGGGTCTCGTCATTCTCGGCGCGCTGGCAGGCATTCCTGTCGGAGTCATCCTGTACCTGCGCAACGCGCTGGCGATCCCGGCGTCCGTGCTCGAGAACCTTCCGGTCCGCGCTGCGATGCGCCGCAGCAAGGTGCTCACCAAGGGCGCCAAGGGAAAGCTCTTCGTGGTGCTGCTGGTGGCCTTCGCGATGTACCTGGTCGTCAGCATGCTGGAAGCTCCGCTGGGTTACCTGATCTTCATGGCGGCGATCAAGCACAAGGAGGCGCTGGGAGCGCAGGCCGTCAACCTCGTGATCGCGTTCCTCGGCATTAGCCTGGTGGGACCGATTGGGGCGCTTGGCCTGGGGCTGATGTACTTCGACCAGCGAGTACGCCAGGAGGCATGGGACCTGGAGCTGCTGCTGGGCGGTCCCCAGGCCGCGGGCGCAGCGACCATGGCCCCGACCACCGCAGTCGTAGTCGAGGACGGCCCCTGGGTTCAGCCTCCGCAGTCGCGCTTTATCACCTGGGATGAGGCGCAGCCGGAGCCGACGGGCGGAATCTATGAGGCGCTGGTCGCGCGGCCTCAGACTCCTCGAACGGCTCCGGAGCCTTCTACGCAGGACGCCTCCATGCAGGGCGAAGCGATACCGGGTACGAACGATCATGGCGAAGGCCTCTAGCTCAGGCGCCGGGCGGGCGCTCATAACGACTCTGGCTGCTGCGTTGGTCTGCGGCACGCCAGCTCTCGGCGAGTCGCTGCCTACCATCGCCGCGCCGGAGCTCCATCAGGAGATCGGCGCGATGCGGGCGCTGGTGGCTGCCTGCGCGGCAAATGCTGATGCCTGCGACGCGCAGAAGGTGGCCGCCGATGCGAACGTGGGAGAGCCCGGCAAAAAGGGCGGCTATGCGCAGCACTGGATCTGGCTGCGCACCGCGATGGGCGAAGCCCACAAGGCCAAGCCAGACGCGCGGGCCGCAGGCATGAAGGATGCGGCGGCGCGGCTCGATGAGCTGGATGGGGAGCTGGATGGCGCGGCCGGAGCCGCACACGCTGGGGCGTCTGATTCGGCCGAAGACTTTGCACGCAAACACGTCAACGCCGTCCTCGCGCAGCCGGAGTTCCAGGAGGTGAAGGGCACCTCGTGGCTGGACCGTGTGGCGGCGCGCTTCTGGCAGGCGATCGGGAGCCTATTTCAAGGGGCGGGCAAGATCGGCAACTCGACACCATGGCTGGCGCCACTGCTGGAGTGGGGCTTCTTCCTCAGCGCCGCGGCTGGGCTGGCCTTCGTGATTCTTCGCGCACTGGTGCAGCAGCGGCTGCAGGTGAAGCTCGCGGCGGGTCCGGCAGCCAATGCCGGCATTTGGGATCGCGAGTCCACCGACTGGGCTCGGCATGCGAACGAGCGGGGTGCCGCCGAGGATTGGCGCGAGGCGCTGCACGGACTCTATTGGGCTGCGATTCTGCACCTCGAGTCCAGGCGGGCGTGGCGGCATGATCCTTCGCGCACGCCGAGGGAATATGTCCGGCTGCTGGCTCCGGGAGGGGCTCAGCGCGAGTCGCTGGCACGGCTGACGCGGCTCTTCGAGCGCGTCTGGTATGGCCTCGAAAGCTCCAACGCCGCGGAGTATCGCGAGGCGCGTGCGCTCTATGAGCGCATCACGACGGCGACTGCCGAGACTCCGGTGCCCGGATCACTCGGCGGCGAGATCGCAGCTGGGGGAGCCGCATGAGCTACCGCCTGAGCCGGATGGACAAATGGCTACTGGGCTCGATTGCGGGGCTCACGCTGGCGATGGTGGTGGTCATCGCGCTGCTCGCTCCTGCCAGCAACAACAATGACCCGCGCCCGAGCACCTTCAACTCCGGCAGCCACGGAGCCAAGGCTGCGTTCCTTGCGCTGCAGGCCATGGGAGTACCCACCGAGCGTTGGGAGCGGCCGCTGGCGGACTTGAGCGATGAGGACGCCGCGCACACCACGCTCATCCTCGCCGACCCCACCTTTACAGACCAGCAGAGCAAAGAGCTGAGCAGCGAACTGCGACGGTTCGTCGAGCAGGGTGGCCGCGTGCTGACCACCGGATGGGGCGGAGCGCAGCTGCTGGACGGCAAGACGGAGTTCGTCAGCCAGCTGACCAAAGGTCTGTGCATCACCACACCCGAAGGCCCTGGAGAACTGGCGGCGGCCGGGGCTGTGCAGTTCGAGGCATACCTGCGCTGGACCAAGCCCGGCACGCAGTACCGCGTGGAGCAGCGCTGCGGGCTGGATCCTGTTGTTGTGCGATTCAACGTGGGATCCAAGGGCGGTGAGGCCATCTGGTGGACCGCAACCACGCCGCTGACCAACGGCGGCCTGAAGGATGAGGCCAACCTGCGGTTGCTGCTCGCCAGCCTGGGACCAGACCTCGGCCACGGGCGGCGCGTGTACTTCGATGAGTCGCTGCGCACCGCGCGGCAGTCTCTGTGGGATTATGCGCGCGGACTGCCGCTCACGTGGCTTTCGCTGCAGACCATTGTGATTGCCGTGCTGCTGCTCTTCAGCTACAGCCGCAGGCGCGGGCCGCTACGTTCGCCGATCATGCTGCCGCGCTCGTCGCCAGTGGAGTTCGCGGAGTCCATGGGCGACCTGTACGAGAGAGCAGGGGCGCGGATCGCCGCCATCGGTGCAACGCGGCGCAGACTGGACCGTGTGCTGCTGCGCGAGGCTGGGCTCTCGCAAGCCACGCTCGCCGATGGGTCCCGGGCTATCGCCGAAGCTCTGACAACGCGCCTGGGCGGGGACTGGAGCGGCCTCGCGAAGCTGCTCGAAGACGCGGCGGAAGCGGACGAGAAGAAATTGACTCGGCGCAGTACGCTGCACCTGGTCCGCGCGCTGCATGAGTACGAAGTCCGGCTGCACGCGATGCTTCGCCCCGAGCTTCGCAAAACGGCGCACAAGCAGAGCCCCATACCTCAGGCCGTCTTGTAGGTCACAATGGAGCACGCGGTTCCAGGAACGCACAAGACCCAACGCATCACCCACCGAGCAGGAGACACGACGAGCATGGCCAGCTACGAACCCGGCGCAGGAGTTGGAGTCGCCGCAGCTACTGAACTCTTTACCCGCGGACGCGATCAGATCGGGCGCATCATCGCCGGTCAGCAGGAGGCCGTCGAACAGGCCCTGGTGACGATGCTGTGTGGCGGCCATGCGCTGCTTGAGGGCGTTCCCGGAGTCGCGAAGACGCTTACCGTGAAGACGCTGGCGCGCTTCCTCGGCCTCGAGTTCCGCCGGGTGCAGGGCACGCCGGACATGATGCCCGCGGACATCCTGGGCACGAACATCTTCACGCCCGCGAGCGGCGACCAGCCGGGTAGCTTTCGCTTTCATCCCGGCCCGGTGTTCACGCAGTTCCTGCTTACCGACGAGATCAACCGCATGCCGCCGCGCACGCAGGCCGCGCTGCTGGAGTCCATGGAAGAGCGCCAGGTGACCGCCGACGGCGAGCGCTATGTACTCAACGATTTCTTCACCGTCTTCGCGACGCAGAATCCTGTCGAGTTTGAGGGTACGTATCCGCTGCCCGAAGCGCAGCTCGACCGCTTCCTGCTGAAGATCATGATCGACTACCCGAGCGCGGCGGATGAGCGCATCGTGCTGGAACGCCACCACGCCGCGCACACGACTGCTGCATTGGCGGAGACCCCGATCGAGCCCGTGCAGCAGGATCTGCTGGCCGCGGCGCGCCATGAGATTCGCAGCGTGCGCGTGGAGGACGACATCTTCAGCTACATGCTGGCCGTGGTGCGCCGCACGCGTGAGTGGCCGGCGATCTCGCTGGGCGCGAGCCCGCGTGCGAGCGCGGCGCTGCTGCTTACGTCGAAGGCGTTTGCGGCGCGCGAGGGCCGCGACTTTGTCGTGCCCGACGATGTGAAGGAAGCCGCGCTGCCGACGCTGCGTCATCGCCTGGTGCTGCGGCCTGAGGCGGAGCTCGAAGGCATGAACCCCGACCGCGTGTTGAGGGATGTGCTGGCAGCCACCCAGGTGCCCAAGTAGGCCGAGATCATGCGGACCCTGATCCCACCCGCCGCTACAGCCATCGCGCAGCCCATGGGCAAGCGCGTGCCATGGCTTGCGTTCGGACTGACGCCACGCGCGTTGTTTCTGTTCGCGGGCGGCCTGCTGCTCTCTATCCCGGCGTTCTATCATCCGCGAGCCATCGGCTTCATGTTTGCGTGGGACGTGCTTGTGGTCCTCGCCATCGTGGCGGACCTGCTGCAGCTTCCACGAGCGACAAGCTTCACCGTGCGGCGGACTTTTCTAGATTCGCCACAGCTTGGCGAGCCTACGCGCGTCGAGCTGGGCCTCACCCACACGGCGAACGCCGTGCTGCGCATGACCATGATCGATGACCTGCATCCTGGGTTGATCCTCGATCCTCAGCTGCAACGTCTCGAGGCCTTCCCTCGCGACGAAACCATCAGCGTCACGACGCTGCGTCCCAGCCAGCGCGGGGACTTCGCGTTGGGCAGCGTGTATCTGCGTTATCGCAGCGGGCTTGGCCTCGTGGAGCGTTGGGCTTCGGCGCTGCCTGCGGTCGATCGCATGGAAGGTCCGCAGCCGCAGCCTGTGCGGGTGTTTCCGGCGCATGAGGACAGCCGCGGATCGACGAAGTTTTACCTACTGCGGGCGCGGCAGATCGAGATGCAGCGACGCAAACTGCAGCTGCGCGGCATCGGCCGCGACTTCGACTCGCTGCGCGACTACCAGCCCGGCGACGAGCTGCGCAACGTGAGCTGGACCGCGACCGCGCGGCGAGGCAAGCTGGTCACGCGGCAGTTCACCGTGGAGCGATCGCAGCAGGTGTGGGTGGTGCTGGACGCGGGCCGCCTGTCGCGCACGGCCTTCGAGCTGCGGCGGTCCGTCAACGAAGCCGTGGCGGAGACCGATTCCGAGCGCGAGCGCGCGCATGCAATGACCGTGACGCAGCTCGACCAGGCGACCACCGCGGCGACGATGCTTTCGCAGGTGGTGTCCATCTCCGGCGACAAGTTTGGCATGATGACCTACGGCCGCAGCGTGCAGCAGTTGCTGATGCCGGGCTCGGGGCCGATGCACCTCCGTCTGCTGTTGGACTTGCTGAGCCAGACGCGCAGCGAGGCCGCCGAGGCCGATCATCTGAACGCCGTCGCGCGCATCAAGAACGTGCAACGCCGGCGCGGGCTGATTGTGTGGATCACCGAACTTGCCGACGCCGCAGGTCAGCCGGAGCTCGTCGTCGCAGCGAGTGAGCTCGCGCGCAGGCACCTCGTGGTGCTGGTGTTGCTGCATCATCCGGAGCTCGATGCCCTGGCTGCCAGCGAGCCGACGACGAGCGCGCAGATGTTCCATGCAGCGGCTGCTGAGGAGATGCTGGAGCGCCGCCGCGAGCGCATCGCGAGGCTCGAACGCGCGGGTGTGCTCATCGTCGAGACGACCGCTGAGGAGATCGGTGTGCAGGCGGTGAGCCAGTATCTCGAGGTGAAGGCGAAGGGAATGATTTAGGAGCAGCAGAACAGCGGAATAGCAGAACAGCAGAGTAGCTAAATCGGCATGCTGACGACGATTCGCGCCTATCACTGTTCTGCTGTTCTGCTCCTCTGCTCTTCTGCTGTACTTCGGCCGCCTAGCGCGAGCCACAAACAAAGGCCCGTGAACAACACGGCGCCGACGCCGAACTTGATGCCGACGGGGATGTGCGTTGGCGAGAGAAACGCTTCGAGCGTGCCTGCGATGATCAGCAGCGGAATCGTTCCGCTGACGAGCTGCACCGCGTCGACGCCTGCGACTGCAATCGAGTCTCGACGGCGCAGGTTGCCGGGGAAGAGGATGCCAGCTCCGAGCCGCAGCCCAGCTGCTCCGGCGAACATGATTGACGGCAGCTCCAGCGCGCCGTGCGCGGCGATGAAGCTCCACAAGCTGATGGCCATGTGATGCTGCGCGCAGATGACGGCGATGATGCCGAGCATCAGCCCATTGTTGAAGAGCGAATACAGCGTGAGCAGCCCGCCGGTGACGCCGCCGGCGAAGGTCATGAAGCAGACGAGGATGTTGTTCGTCATGATGAACGAAGAGGTCTCGGGCTTCATGCTGAGGATGCTGTCGGTCCACATCTTCTGCTTGTCGAGGTCGGCGATGCGCTCTGCACCGAAGAAGGCGACGCCGAACTCCGGCTTGACCATGGTGATGATCGCGCCGAGTGCGGCGGTCAGGAGCGTAATTGCGATTGCTGCATAGACGTAGCCCTTGAAGCGGCGGATGAGGCGAGGGTAACCGTGCGCCAGGAATCGCCAGATGGTGAGCGGCGAAATGCGCTGCCCGGAGTAGACATAGTTATGCGCGCGGCTGACTACCTGGTTGAGGTATTGTTCGATGGCGCGCGAGCCGCGGTCGGCGCGCGCCGCCGAAAGATCCGCCGCAGCCTGCCGGTAGAGCAGCCCGAAGTCGCGGAGCTCGCCATGCGTGAGCGAGCGAACGCCGTGCAATTCCGCCTGGCGGGCGAACGTCTCCAGCCGGCTCCAGTTATCCTTGCGTAGATTGATCCAAACGTTACTCAGCATAGGTTCAGGGCAGAGGTCAGAGCATGGGAAGCTTCGAGCGTCACCACTTTAGCGATCAGCTTAGCATCGACACGCCGGAGCAAGTGGATTTGCGCTTCAGCGTCGCGGGCATTGGAAGCCGGCTGGTCGCGGCGTTGCTCGACGGCCTGCTGATCCTGGCCTTCTTTTTCGCGGAGGGATTGATCCTGGTCGCGGTGGCGGCGGCCACGGCGGCAACCCGCTATGCAGGCCGTGGCGAATCGTGGATCGAACACTGGGCGACCGCAATTCTGGTCTTCCTCAACTTCCTCGTAGTGTGGGGATACTTCGCGATCTTCGAGGCGGTGTGGCGCGGGCAGACGCCGGGCAAACGGGTGATGAAGCTACGAGTCCTGAAGGACTCCGGGCGGCAGATCACGTTCTTCGAGGCCCTGGCGCGAAACCTGATGCGATTCGTGGATTACATGCCCGGCTTCTATCTCGTGGGCGTCATCACCATGCTGTGCAACAAGCGCAATAAGCGGCTGGGCGACCTTGTGGTCGGCACCATTGTGATCCATGAGCGTTTGGCGGACCAGCCGCTGATGGTGCAGCAGAACTCGCTGGTCGCTGCTCAGGCTCCGGCGTGGCAGGCGCAGCCTGTTCCGGCGATCTTTCCCGCCGACGCGATCGCGCGGCTGGGCCAGCAGGACCTCGTCGTCATTGATGCGTTCTTCGCGCGCGCGCTGGATCTTTCGCTCGAGACCCGTGCGGCCATGGCGCAACGGATCGCGCGGCAGATGGCCGAGCGGATGGATGTGCCTGTGCCGGAGGGCAATCCGGAGCGCGCGCTGGAGTCGATCCTGTATGCCATCCGCGGTGGAGCGCATTCGCTGCACTAAATCGAACCGTGAAGGCGAAACGAAACTCCAACGTCCCTGTCCGGGAGTGCATCTCACCCTGCAGGCGCGAGTCGCACTCTCGCCAGAGATGGGCCTCCCATGCTTTCCGCTGAAACTAAGCCGGCCGCTTCCAGCGACGGCGCCCCGGTCGATGCCTCGTCCAATCCTCGGGCCCGAACGAAGGACCACACCCTTACGCACGTCGATCCCCTGGCTCAGCGCATCTGGGACCAGGTTTCGCACTCTCCGCTGCATAGCCTGTGGGACCTGCAGGGCGTGCCGCCGTCGCTGATCGGCCGAAGGACGCTGAGCGCGCTGCTGGATGACAACCTGCTCTCGCGTGCTGCGGAGATGGGCTACTACTTCCTGTTCGCGCTCTTCCCGACGCTGGTGTGCGCCAGTGCGCTCGTGGGGCTGGTCGCCCAACGCGCGCGCGAGGTCTACGTGAACCTGCTGCAGTATCTCGCGCTGGTGGTTCCACCGACGGCGTACAACATGGTCATCGACACCTTCAACCAGACCACCGCCGCAGCTACGCGTGGCAAGCTGACCTTCGGCATCGTCGCGGCGCTGTGGTCGGCCTCGGTAGGTTTCTCGGCGATGCAGGACGGCATGAACACCGTCTACAAGGTGAAGGAGACAAGGCCGTACTGGAAGGCGCGTGGCTCGTCAATCCTGGTAACGGCGCTGCTCAGCCTCATCGTCACCGCCAACCTGAGCGTGCTGCTCCTGGCCGATGCTTCTGCGCGCTTCGCGCATGTGCGTATCTTCCACCGCTGGCTCGCGTGGGCCACCATCATCTCGATCCATGCGATCGCGACGCTCACCGTCCTTGCGCTGCTGATGCTGCTCTTCGCGGTGATCTATTACTTCGGCCCGGACCTGAAGAACAAAACGTGGCGATGGCTGACGCCCGGAGCTGCGATGGGCATCTCAGGATGGTTGCTCGCTTCCATCGGCCTGCGCATCTACCTGCATTACTTCAACACGTACTCGCTTACCTATGGCTCACTGGGCGCGGTGATTGTGCTGCTCACGTGGTTCTACCTCAGCGGACTGATGCTGCTGCTGGGCGCGGAGGTGAACTCAGAGATCGAGGCTGCGGTCGCCGAACGTGGCATGAAGAAGGCTGGGGAGATCCCGCAGCAAACAGCGGCTGAGCCGGGCACGCAGCCGGCGATTTGACGCTGAGCGGTTGCGGCTAAAAGTAAAGCGGCGAACCCGAGGCTCGCCGCTTGCCGCACGATTCGCTACTCCATGCCTTATTTCACCATCGGCTCCAGGATGTCATCGAGCCGATCCACCGTGCCAGGTACACGCTCGAAGTGCGGATAGCGCTCGCCACCGTGATAGTCGATGCGAATCGTCTTGTAGTAGCCCGTGTTTTCGACGATAAGCTCAACGGCGGGACCGTTGCCGACTGTGTCCTGAAGGGCCTGGTGCATGAGAGCCGCAGAGTATCCTCGACCGTTCACGGCGACGACATGGAAGCCCGGCGCGATGCCAGCTTTGTAGGCCGCGCCGCCTACGATCGCATCCTGCACGATGCCGTTCGAGTCAACTTCGAGACCGATGGAGTAGCGCGCGTCGATGCCACCCACGCCTGCGGAACTCTCGGTGAGCTGCGACCAGTAGTCGGGCTTGTCAGAGTAGGTGAGCTTGTAGCCTGAAAGCGCGTCGATGCCTGCCGTTTCCGGCGCGTGGAAGTCGTTGGAGTCCAAACGTGTGCGCAGGAAGGCTGCCCAGTCGTTGGGTACGACGGCGTTCAGGCCTTTGACGACGTCGTCGAAGTCATAGGGCACGACCATCGGGCCGGTATTGCCGTTGAGTCCATGGAATGCTGCTGCGAAATCATTCAACGACTTCTTGCCTTCGGTCTTGGAGCGGATGGTGAGGTCGACTTCGAGCCACAACAGCTCGCCCTCGTCGTAGAAATCCGTGTTGCGGCGGAAGTTGTCGAAGGCTCCGCCGGTTGTGTAAAGGATCTGCGCCATGGTCGCCGTGTCCTGGAGGTCGCGCCAGGTGCGCCCGGGGCGGGCATCGTTGAGGTACGCCGCGATGGTGGCGAGCCGGTCGCGATAGATGGCGTTGTTCCAGATGCCGCAACGCGCAGCGAGCACATCGCCGAGGTACTCGGTGAGGCCCTCGTAGACCCACAGCAGATTGCCCTTCATCGGGTCTTCGTAGTTACCCGTTGCGAGGCCGATGGGGCGGCGATACTTGCCGTTCCACGAGTGGGTAAACTCATGCGGCAGCAGCAGGCCATTGGCGATGAACTGATCGTCGTCGACAAAGGTCTTCTCGGCCACGCGGTCGTCGGACGACTGGTGGTGTTCGAGGCCAAAGTGCGCGACCTGGTCCGAAAGCGTGACGAGGAAGTGATACGAGTTGTAATGCCGCGACTTGTACAGCGAGCCCGTCTCGCGGATGAGCCGCGAGAACTCTGCGATGTGCTCGTCGGAGAGCTTGATGTCTTCCGGGCCGTCACCGGCGAGATCGAGGAAGTGCTTTGGCGTAATTTCGGGCGCGAGGGGGATCTCGCGGAACCAACGACCGGCGAGCACTGGCGAATCGATGAGTTGCTCCATCGAGACTGCGGCGTAGTGGATCAGTTGCCCACTTGAGTTTCCGTTGCCCGGCCTGGCGATCTCGATGGTTCCGGCGCCCGGTGCGTCCGACGGGGTCAGCGCGGTTCCGGCCTTCCAGTACATGGGCAGCATCACCGATGGCGTGACCATGCTCTTCGCGGGATCGACGCCATGCGGCGCGACGATGAGCGTGTTCCAGCTCAGCAATGCGAGGTTGTTGCTGGTTGATCCGCCGGCAGTGAATGAACCTCCCGAGACGGCGAGGAAGTCCATCGCGATGTTGAGCTTGGTGACGCCCTGCGGCACCGTCAGGTGATACGCATACATCTCCACCGGGTCGCGCTCCCACTTCACGCGCTCGCCACTTGGCGTACTTATGATAAAGCCGGCCTGGTTCTGGATGGGGCCGTCGGGCATGTGCTCGCCGGGGATCCACTTGGGGTACTCGAGCGTCAGCGGCCCCGGCTGGACCTCCAGCGTTTCCTTCGCGTGCAGAATGTGCCGTGGAGCATCGGTGAGGTCAACAGCCAGCGTGACGGAAGGAGTTTGTGCGATGAGGCTGCCAGCGGCAACCGTGAGAAGCGCTACGGAGGGAAACCGAAAAAACATGAGGCTTAGTTTACGCGCGGCGTGCGCGGCACCTCGGCCATCCATAGCTCGAAGGCGGATGGCCTTCTGCAACCAATCAGCCCTGAAGGCTCGCAAGGACGGACAAAGCCGCGCTTGCACCGGTGGAGGGGTGCGTGATCCGGCGCCATCAGTTCGCGAGCGGCCTCTCAGCTCGGTCGATGACGAGCACATCCATTGGACTCTTCGCGGGGCTGAGCCTCAGGCCCAGCTGCTCCGGAAGCGCCTGGAAGAGCCCTGGCGCCGGCTCAGCACCGGACGCAGCCGAAGCCTGCTGAGGAGGATGCCCCTGAAACTGCGAGTCATCCGGCGTAAACGTCAGATCAAAGTCAATTCTTCCTGTAATGCCGGTGTGGTCGGCTACTGGCCGGTCGAGCACGATCATCTGCATCATCGTGGTGAACTGCGCCAGGGTCGTGTTTCTTGCGGGAAGAACGAGGCCGTTTGCGCCGGGGTGAAACTCCAGACTCGGAAATGCGCTTGTGCTCGCACTCTTCGAGAGGTTATGCTGCCCTCCTTTGTCCACCGTGAGGGCATATACAGAGAGTTCGCGCTGTTCATGGTGAAAGGCGAGCCCGAAACGTTCGGTGAGTAGCTTCTGAAGCATGCCGATCCACTGTTTCACGCTTGGGTCGCCCTCGCCATTCGGAACACCGACGAGGTCGAACTTCTCCCCTTCGACCCAGACCGGACCGCCCACGATCTGGCGTGGATGAACGCTGTAAGAGATCTCGATCAGATCCGCGAACGAGACATTGTGAGCCATGTAGCGCCGTCCGACGATGCGAAAGTACTTCTGCGTGGTATTACCCGGATCAACGGGCTTGAGGGTGGCGACTTCGAAGCTCGGATCCGCATCTGCGGACATCGGTTTGGGGCTCTGGCAGGTCGCGACTTGCAGAGCAAACACGAGCCAGCTTGCGATAGCTATGACGACGGGCCACCGGCCCCTTCTGTGCAAAGCAATTCTCCGCATATGAGCCATCTCCTGGTTCTGGTACACAGGACGCACGTCCTGCGTTTGCGTTCGACGATATTTGCGATTGGGAGAGCCGAACAGCCGTCACCCATCCTGCTGTCACCATTTCGGTAGAATGACCGCACCCATGACTCTCTACGTCGTCGTTCTCGGTCTTATCGTTGTCACGCTGCTGGGCGTGTCTCTCGCGCGCCTGGGCAAGACGAAGACCAAGGCGGACTACCTGGTCGCGGGACGCTCCTTGCCGGCGTTTGTACTGGTCTTTACGCTGCTGTCGAGCTGGATCGGCTCCGGGTCGCTGCTGGGCGGAGCGGAGAATGCCTACAAGCATGGCTTCGCGGCGCTGTGGCAGGCTGCCGGAGGATGGGCCGGCCTGGCGCTGATCTACTTCATCGCTCCGCGGGCGCGGAAGTTTGCGCAGTTCACCATCCCGGACCTGCTGGAGGCGCGCTACAACCAGACGGCGCGCGTGCTGGGCGTCATCGCCGTATTGTTCGCCTACACCGCGATCACCAGCTACCAGTTCATCGGCGGCGGCGATATCATCCATCTGATTTTCCCGCAGATCACCTCGATCCATGGGCGTTACATCCTGGCGGCTTTCGTCATTGTCTTCACCGCCATCGCGGGGATGGGGTCGGTGGCCTATATGGATGTCGTGATCGGCATGCTGGCGACGGCGACCTTGATCGTCGCGCTACCGGTGCTGATCCATCTCGCCGGCGGCTGGAGCGGGGTGCAGGCGGCCCTGCCCGCCACACACTTCCAGCTCTTTGGCGACCTGCGGCCCGTCTCCAGCTACACGCGCACGCTGCCGGACGGGTCGCACGAGCAGGTGAAGTCGGCGCTGGCGATCTTCCTGCCGACGTGCCTGCTGATGCTCGGCAACCAGTCGATGTACCAGAAGTTCTTCTCCGCGAAGAGCGAGAAGGATGCCACGCGAGCCACGTTGGGCTGGATCGTCGGTACGGTGATCCTCGAGAGCGTCATCGTTGCCGTCGCGGTGGTGGGATCGGCGATCTTCCGAACCGGGGAGGTCGCGCAGAACCCTCGCGAGGTGTTGGCCTACACGGCGACGCACGCCTTCAACGGCAGCCCGCTGCTCCAGCTGCTGGGCGCGCTGCTGGTCGGGGCGATCTTCGCCAAGGTGGTCTCCACCGCCAATAACTACCTGTTCTCGCCGGCGACCAACCTGGTCAACGACATCTTTGTGCGCTACGTTCGCCCAGAGGGCTCGAACAGCGAGGTGCTGCTGGTGTCGCGCGCCATGGTGGTCCTGCTTGGGGCCTGGGCTTTGATTCAGTCCATCGCCGTCACCAGCGTGCTGGAGAAGAGCCTGCAGGCCTACACCATCTACTCCGCCGGGCTGACGCCGGTGATCCTGGCGGCGTTTTTCTGGAAGCGCGCCACCGCCTGGGGGGCTGTAGCCAGCATCGCGGCGGGAACCGTCGTAACGCTTGCGTGGGACCGCCTCGGGCCGCTTCTTCCCCCGGCGATCGGCCAGCAGGACGCCATCCTCCCAGCGTTGCTCGCCTCGCTGGTGGGACTGCTCGTCGTCAGCCTCCTCTCGCCGCGGCCCACACAGGAACAGCTCGCTCAATTTCAGGCGTAAGTCGTCACAACAGATGACTAGAACTCAGGCAATAATATTGGGGCGGATCGAAGCCCGCCGCATCTAAACCCGCACGTGGGAAGTTCCCACGAGGAGACGATCGATGTTTTCCATCCAGCCGCTTGCCGCCATGGACCTCAACAGCCCGCTGCTGCTGGCCCTCGCCGGCAGCTCGCCCGCCCAGCTCGAAGGCCTCAACCCGTCCCCTTTCTTCCCCGTAGCGGAAGCTCCGATGCCTCTCTTCGCGGCCCTCAACGACGAAGATGAAGACGAGGAGGAAGAGGATGAGGACGAAGATGACGACGATCTCGAAGACGATGAGGACTTCGAGGACGACGAGGATGAGGACGAAGATGACGACGAGGACGAGGATGACCTCGAGGACGATGACGAGGTTGAGGACGAAGAAGACGATGAGGACGAGGACGACCTCGAGGACGACGACTTCAATGACGACGCCGAGGATGAGGACGACCCGACCCTGAACGGTCGCCGTCGCCGTCCGACCGGCTATACCTTCTAGGTTTCTGTTGCGGATGCAGCGCGCCCGGCCTGGGCGCGCATCTCATCAGGCTGTGCGCGAAACGAACCCAACCCGCTCGCTCTCCAAGGCGCTGATCGCTGGCCTCGTCGCCGGTGTGGTCGCCACCGCAGCCAAGTCTCTGGCGGAACGCTTTTACCCTCCCCGCACCCATGGGGAGCCGGAGCCACCTGAGGAGCTCGCCGAGCGACTCGCAGGCCATAAGCTCTCTCCGCAGACGAAGCACATCGCAGCCGAGGGCCTTCACTGGGCCTTTGGAGCTGCAGCCGGTGCTGCCTACGGCGCGCTGGCGGAGTACTACCCCGCTGCCACCGCCAAGGAAGGCGCAGCCTTCGGGATGGCGCTGATGACGCTTACCCACGACACCGCGCTGCCCGCGCTTGATCTGGGCGCCGATCCAGAAGCTCAGACGCCCCGCGAGCACACCAGCGAGATCGCTTCCCATGTGCTGTACGGCGTGGTAGCGGAGAAGGTACGCGGCTGGGTGCGGCGGGCTATCGATTAGCCCCACCAGATTCCTGCTGACCGTTATTCGTAGTATCGGGCGAAGCTCGTATCGGTCTCGTACAGGGTGCAATCCTTTACGCGCACACGGCCGGAGGTCATCGTCGCGACGTGGTCGCTGGTCTTCTCGTAGAAGTACTTCGCCAGATTCTCGGCCGAGGGGTTCACGGTCGTGAACGGCTCCAGCTCGTTGATCATCTGGTGATCGAGGTACTCGACCGTCGGGCGTAGGACGTTCTTGAGCTCCTTGAAGTCCAGCAGAAGGCCGCTCGCGTCCAGCTCCTGGCCGACGAGCGTGACCAGCACGCGGTAGTTGTGACCGTGCGGGTTCTCGCACTTGCCTTTGTAGTTGCGCAGGAAGTGCCCGGAAGAAAAACCTGCCTGCACGGTGACTTCAAACATCGCTCTTGTCCACTCCCGCCGCGTCCCATCGCGTGGGCGCGGCACTCCTTCGACGCGAAGCGCGCCAACACTCATTGTAGATCGGTGCGGTCTAACGCGCCCTGCGGCGGCGCTCCGTGCGCTCGAGCTGCCGCTGTTCGGCGGCGCGCCGGTCTGCCTGCTCAAAGAGCGAGGACAGCGTGCCGCCCAGCGCTGCTATGAGCGAGAACAGAATCAGCCCGATGCCCATCATGCGCCACATCGGGGCGTCGCTCGGCGAGCCCGCGGTGTGCACGAAGCTGCTGAGGGAGATCAGCAGCGAGAGCAGGCCAAGGCCGCCCAACGTCGCTGCGAGGATGTAGAGATTGCGTCCCATGTTTCGGTTCCAGTTTAGCCGCTGCACCTAACTCTTGGTGGCAGCCGCGGTCTCCTCGAAGAAACGCTCGACCTCCGTGATGTCGTCTGTGCGCCGGTAGGGCGGCAGCGATTCAAGGAATGTGGCGCCATAGCGCGTGGTCCGAATACGGGGGTCGAGCAGCATCAGCACGCCACGGTCGTTCAGCGAACGGATAAGCCGGCCGAAGCCCTGTTTGAGTGCGATGACCGCCTGCGGGACTTGAAGATCGGAAAAGGCGTTGCCTCCGGACGCCGTGATGGCGTCGGTGCGGGCCTTGAGGATCGGGTCCGTGGGCACGGCAAAGGGAAGCTTGTCCACAATAACGCAACTCAGCTGCTCGCCCTGCACGTCGATGCCCTGCCAGAACGAACTGGTGCCGAAGAGCACCGCGTTCGGAGTGGAACGAAACTCCTCGACCAGCACATGACGCGGCGCCGAGCCTTGCAGGAGCAGGGGAAACGGCAGCTCCTGCAGCAGGCGGTCGTGCAGGTCGCGCATCTGCGCGTAGCTGGTGAAGAGGCAAAAAGCGCGGCCGCGCGTGATCCCCAGCACGCGGCGGATCTTCTCCTGCGCGTGGCGGACGAAGTCGGGGTGGCGTGGCTCGGGCATCGCGTTGGGCAAGTAGAGCAGCGCCTGCTTCGCGTAGTCGAAGTGCGAAGGGACGATGAGTTCCTTCGGCGCAGGGATACCCAGTCGGCGCTTGAGGTGAGCAAACCCCGGCGTCGTCTCGCCCGCGACGATGGCGCTCTTCTCTGCGACGGCCAGCGTGGCGGAGGTGAGCACGACGCTGGGGTAGCTCATGTAGAGCGTGTCCGCGAGCACGCCGGAGACGTCAATTGGCGTGGCCTGGAGGTGCGTCGAGTAGGCCTGAGGAGTCTCGAACGAGCGAGCCTGGCGCGCTGCATTACGCAGGTTGCCCGTGGCGCGGCGCTCGATCCAGAAGACGTTGTTCTGGTCTTCGCTCTCAAGCAGGAACTTGAGGTGCGCCTGGATGTCCTGCGCGCGCTTGCGCAGGCCGCTGGCCTCTTCGACTTCGCGCAGGCGTTCCAACTCACCGGACAGCCGTTCCAGCGCGTTGATCGCACCCATGTAGACATCGCCGCTGGACTCGAGAAAGTCTTCGCGGTCGTGGAACTCCATGCGTCCCAGCGGAGATCCCCCGGGAGAGTTGTTGCCGGGCAATGCGGCGAAGAACAGCCGCGCGCGCTGGCGGATCGTCTCGCACGCGCTGAGGATGGAGACCGTGTACACGCCCTTGGCCTTCAGCAGCGCCTCAACGTCGCGCGCCAGCTCCTCGAAGCGTGAGGTCGACAGCGCCACGCCGAAGTACTGCGAGGCCACATCCTCCAGCTCGTGTGCTTCGTCGAAGATCACCGCTGCGGCGTCAGGCAGGATGCCCACATCGCGCGCACCCTCGGCCTGCTGCTTGATCGCGAGATCCGCGAAGAAGAGGTGGTGGTTGACGATGATGATGTCCGACTCGATGGCCTTGCGACGCATTGTGGTGATGAAGCACTGCTCGAAGCTGGGGCAGCTCTGGCCGAGGCAGACCTCGCTGCGCGCGTCCATCTTGTGCCACAGCGGGGAATGCTCCTGCAGGGTGACGAGCTCGGCGCGGTCGCCGGTCTCGGTCTCGCGCTCCCAGTTGGAGATGCGGTGAAACTGCTCAACTTCCTCAAGCCCGCGCAGCAGCGGGTTGTCGCGCAGCGCATAGAGCTTCTGCCGGCAGAGGTAGTTGGCGCGGCCCTTCATGTAGCAGACATCCAAAGGGCCGAGCAGCGACTCGAGGAAGGGGATGTCCTTGAAGAACAGCTGCTCCTGCAGGTTCTTTGTCCCGGTCGAGATAATGATGCGCTGTCTCTGCTCGCGCGCGTGGCGCAGCGCCGGCAAGAGGTACGCGAGTGTCTTGCCGGTGCCCGTGCCGGCCTCGACGATGAGGTTGCGGCGTGAGGTCAGGGCTTCCTCCACCGCCTGCGCCATCTTGTACTGACCAGGGCGGTGCTCGAAGGCCAGCGAGGAGTTGGCGAGGATGCCGCCGGGGCGGAAGAACTCATGCAGCGACGGCAGGCGACGACGCTCCGAGGCAGCAGCCTCCAGCTTCTTCTCGAGCTTGCCTTCGATTTGGGGAAGCAGCGACATCAGGCTTTATGATAATCGCCATTTCTTCGCCCACTATTTCAATCGAATCCCGCAAGAAGCGCCGTGGCGGCAAACAGTAACGTGTCGCCGACATAGTTGATCCCCTTCACGGCGAGCGGCATGTGGATCTCGGTGATGAGGATTGGGATGTAGAAGAAGACCGTCAGCAGGGTAAGCACTACGCCCGCGACGGCTGCAGCGAGGCGACGATAACTGGGAATCATCAGTCCGGCTCCCGCTGCAAGCAGCGTCGCACCCACGAGATAGGCGATCAGCGTGGGTGCAGGAATCCATGCCGGGATGAGATCGTCCAGCGGAACGCCCGGCATATTCCGGGGAAAGAGAAAGTGCTCGATCGCATAGAAGACGAAGATGGCTGCAATCAGCGCTCGTCCTGTCGTGGCGAGGACCGCATCTGATCTGCTGCCTCGCGGTCCTACGCTCGCTGCCAGGACCATGGCACCCGCGGCAAAGCATACTTCGCGTACCGTGAGGATCCAGGACAACCGTTCATGCACGTGAGCCGGAAGGGCAGGAAGGTCCACCGTCACGACGATGATCAGGAACAGCAGCGCAAGCAGGAGCGCGGACCAGCGCACGCATCGCCACACCAGGAAACTGATGGCTGCAGCCAACAGCGCCACTCCGACAAAGTAGGTCCAGAACAGAGGCCCCGGCAGCCAGCGGGGCACGATGACCATCAGACTTCGTGCCAACAGGAAGTGCTCCGCGGAGAAGATTGCCAGGGCGACCGCCTCGAAGACCGGCCCCCACACCAGAATCCGGCCCACTCCAGAGGCCGCGCGGAACCTTGGGGCGACAAGGATGATTCCTGCAAGCAGCGCGGCCACTCCCGCGCCCATCATTCCGGAAACCTCTGCAGACATTGGCGTTCTCCTGTACTCGAGGTTCGAAACAGGTGCGAACCACAAGCTCGCTTGCGGCGGAAGCGCGATGGGTGGTTTCGAATGCACGAGAATATTACCGCGCGCCCCCCCCAAACGATCACCGGCGACGCCCGGGATGCGGCGATCCCACGGCCTGCGTTGACGCCGAACGTGCGACCATAGAAGAGATATGGCTCCGAAGCGTGGCACGACAAAGAGATTAGGCAAGAAGCACCGGCAAGCGAGCACGCGGCCGAAGCTGGGCCGCACCCCCACGCGCACCACCGAGAAGACCACCGCCGTCTCCCCGAAGAAGCGCAAAGAGATTGCGGCGAAGAAAGTCGCTGCCGAGAAGGCGGCGCGCATTCCGGCGCGCAGCCCGGAGTTCGAGCACAAACGGACGATCTCCAACAGCAGCTCACCCGATGCGGCTCCGCCGCGCACCCGCGCGAAGCGGCCCTTGCTCTCCGGAGCTGTGGGCACGGGCGACGAAGAGCGCGACTGGAAGGAAGCTGAGAAGCTTGCCTCGCGCCTGACGCTGGCGACGGACGTCGGACACCGCGAACCTTACCGCATGCCGCTGGTCGCCATCTGCGGCAGGCCGAATGTGGGCAAGTCCACGCTCTTCAATCGCCTCACCGAGACGCGCCGCTCCATCGTCGGCGATGAGCCCGGCATCACGCGCGACCGCATCTACGGCGAAGTCGAATGGGCAGGACGCACGGTTCGCCTGGTCGACACGGGTGGTGTGGTCCCCGACGATGAAGCGCTCATCCCCAGCGAGATCTTTCGCCAGGCGCAGGTCGCGCTCGAAGAGGCCGACGCCATCATCATGGTGGTCGATGGCCGCACGGAACTGGCCTCGCCGGACCGCGAACTCGCTCGGTTGCTGCTGCGCTCTGGCGGCCACAAGCCGCTGTTCCTCGCGGTGAACAAGGCTGACTCCGCGGAGATGTTTGCGCAGGCTGAGAACTTCCGCACGCTGGGCTTCAAGAACGTGCAGGCCATCAGCGCCGAGCACGGCAATGGCATCGGCGACCTGCTGGACGAGGTTTGGGCTGCGCTACCGCCCGAGTTCGTCGCCGAAGAGCCTGAAGAAGAGCAGGATGTGGAGGAGACGGAAGAGCTGGAGGACATGGACGGCGGCGGCGATCCGCTGCCTGGCGCGCAAGAGCCTCCCGAGGAAGCAGCACCCGGGCGCAGGCTGCGCTCACACGCCGAACACGTTCCCACCGAGACCAAGATCGCCATCATCGGCCGGCCGAACGTGGGCAAGAGCACGCTGCTCAATGCGCTCACCGGGACCGACCGCGCCATTGTCTCGCCGATTGCAGGCACAACGCGCGATGCGGTCGATGAGGTCGTCACGCGCGATGGCCACGACTTCCGTTTCATCGATACAGCCGGCATCCGCCGCAAGGGCAAGACCAAGCTGATGGCCGAGAAGCTTTCGGTGATCATGAGCCGCAAGCATCTTGAGGCCGCAGACGTGGCGCTGCTGGTGATCGACGCGGCCGAAGGCATCGCCGCGGCGGACGCGAACATTGGCGGCTACGCCCATGAGAGCGGTCGTAGCGTCATCATCATCGTGAACAAGTGGGACCTGATGACGAAGGCCGGCCCTGATGGCAGGCGCGCGTTCGATGGCGGCCCTGTCGCGGACAAGAAGGTCTACGAGCAGCAGGTGCGCGATTCGCTGAAGTTCCTGGATTATGCTCCGCTGCTCTTCATCTCGGCTGCGGAATCCAAGGGTATCGCCGAGGTCTTCAAGAAGATTGAGCTGGTCGCACGCGAGCGCCGCAAGCGTGTCTCTACCGGCGCCATGAATCGCTTCCTGGACAAGATCGACTTCCAGCGCGCCAGCGTGCCGATGAACAAGCGCGTGAAGATCTACTACATGACGCAGGCCGCGGTGGCGCCGCCGACGTTCGTGCTGTTCACTGACCGCGACGTGAAGCTGCACTTCAGCTACGAACGCTTCCTCGCCAACGAGATTCGCGACAGCTTCAAGTTCATTGGTTCGCCGATCTGGTTCAAGGTGAAGGCGCGCAACAAGAAGAAGGAAGAGTAACGCTGCGCGCGTGGCGAGAGCGCTTCGCGTGGCCTTCGTATTAGCCGGTGCGCCCGCGATGCGCCGCTCGCGCAATCATTGTCGCGGTGTACGCAGCGCCAAATCCATTGTCGATATTGACCACCGTCACGTTGGGGCTGCAGGAGTTCAGCATCCCCAACAGCGCGGTGACGCCTCCGAAAGACGTGCCATAACCCACGGATGTCGGCACGGCGATCACGGGCACGCCGACGAGTCCGCCGACGACTGAGGGCAGCGCGCCCTCCATCCCTGCACACACAATGACTGCGTCAGCCGCATCCAGTTCCTCGCGCACGGCGAGCAGGCGGTGCACGCCGGCTACACCCACGTCATACAGCCGCGTCACCTTCGCGCCGAAGGTCTCAGCGGTCACTGCAGCCTCTTCCGCAACGAGAAGGTCGCTCGTGCCCGCGCACACCACGGCGATGTGCCCCGTCGTCTGTTGATCGTGATGCCGAAGAGAGACAGTCCGCGCGACCGCATGGTGCTTCGCCGCTGGATGCTCGCTTACCAGCATCGCCGCTGTGTCCGGATCAACACGCGTCGCCAACACGTCTACGCCACTCGCTGCAAGCGAGCGGAAGATCTCGAGTACCTGCTGCGAAGTCTTTCCCGCGGCATAGATGACTTCAGGCAACCCGGAGCGCAGGCTGCGATGATGATCGACACGGGTGTGGC
Organism: Bryocella sp.; assembly: GCF_058498515.1. Taxonomy (NCBI): domain Bacteria; kingdom Pseudomonadati; phylum Acidobacteriota; class Terriglobia; order Terriglobales; family Acidobacteriaceae; genus Bryocella; species Bryocella sp. Next base: position 12,640 of record NZ_JBMHYI010000066.1, on the reverse strand, counting down.
CGAGGTCTTCAAAGGGCATCGAGCGTAAGCGCGACGCCGCATCCACAGCGTTCATCGCGCCGCGCTCCACCTGCGAGAGTAGCTCCAGCAGCTGCGGCTTCGTCATTGCGACTCCGCTGGCTTGTTTGCATAGGCACCGATCGCCGCCTGCTGCACCAGCTTCACCGCAACACCGTGCGTCGCAGCAGCAGCGCGGCAGTCTTCGAACTCCGGCTGAGCGTTCAGCACCGCACCATCGCGCAGTCCAAGCTTGATGCGAATCTCGCCGAACTCGGTCTGCACGGTCTCGAAGCGCCGCTCCAGCACTACGCGATCTTCGCGACGTACGCGGAGGCCCAGCGTGCTGGTCTCGCGCAGCAGCAGGGACTGCAGCGCTTCGCTCGTTGCGTCGCTTGCAAGCACCGTGATCAGCGTGCCCGGCCTTCCCTTCTTCATGATGACCGAGGTCAGCATGACATCGAACGCTCCCTGCGCCAGCGCTAGCTCGGCAACGTTGGCCAGCAGCTGCGGCGAGAGATCATCGAGCGCCGCCTCGATCACCGTGACGGTCTCGGTGGATGAAACATTGTCCGCAGTCTCGCCTATGCTGAGCCGCAGCACGTTTGGGAATCCCTGCGGATTGCGCGTGCCCGCGCCATAGCCGATGCTCTCCACCTGCATCGCAGGCTGCGGACCGAAGTTTGCCTCCAACACGCGCAACAGCGCAGCACCCGTCGGTGTCACCAGCTCCTTCTGCACATGCGCAGAATACGTAGGGACGCCACGCAGAAGGTCGGCCGTCGCAGGGGCTGGCACAGGAAATGTCCCATGTGCGCACACCACCATGCCTCCGCCAACGTTCACTGGCGAGCAATGCCACTGTCCGACGTCGAGGTGATAAATCCCCGCACTGGCCGCAACGATATCGACGATCGCGTCCACTGCGCCCACTTCGTGGAAGTGGATCTTCTCAATGTCGACGCCATGGATCTTTGCCTCGGATGCACCCAGCAACTCAAACGCACGAATCGCAGTGCGCTTGATTGGCGCGGCGAGCGAAGCCGATTCGATGATATGACGGATCTCGGTCAATGACCGACCATGCGCGTGATCTTGCGAGTGGCTATGCTCATGCTCGTGCGAGTGATCCTGCGCATGATCATGATGGTGGCCGCTCTTGTGCTGATGTTGCGTTTGCGGATGATGCGAGTGGGTGCGCTCATCCTGCTCGGGCATCGCATCGTGTGCGTGAGGAGCCTCATCGGCGAGACGGTCTCCCTCCATCACGTGCACCTTTGTCGCCATGATGCCGCTGCGATCCACGCGCTCCACACGCAGCTTGGCGCCGATCTTCAACGCGGCGGTCGCTTCTTCCATCACGGCCAGCGGCACGCCGGCATCTAGCAGTGCGGCGAGAAACATGTCGCCGGAGATGCCGGCAAAGCAATCGAGATAGGCAATCTTCATAGGTCCTTAGTTCAGCCGCGAGTTTAGCGGGCGGGTGTTACCGCTGAGACCGGCAGCACATCATTCATCGAGCCGGAACGATAGCCCTGCGTGTCCAGCGTGGTGTAAGTGAAGCCCAGAGGCCGCAGCGCTCGCGTGATGGCATCCAACATTTCGATGCTCAGCGCACGCGCAAAATCCTCGCGAGCAATCTCCACGCGTGCGAGGTTACCGTGGTGCCGCACGCGCACCTGGGCAAAGCCTAATGTGTGCAGAGCCTCCTCGGCCTGCTCTACCTGCGCGAGCGCTTCCACCGTCACCGCGCGACCATATTCGATGCGCGACGACAGGCACGCGCTGGCAGGCTTGTCCGCAAGGCTGAGGCCTGCTTCGCGAGCGAGCGTGCGAATCTCCGCTTTCGTCAGCTTTGCTTCGGCAAGCGGAGCGAGTGCATGATGCATCGATGCCGCGCGTTGGCCGGGGCGAAACTCGCCATCGTCATCCAGGTTGCGGCCATAAGCGAGATGCGCAAAGCCCAGCTCCGCGCGGGCGGACTCCATGCGCGTGAACAGCTCATCCTTGCAGTGGAAGCAGCGTTGTGCATCGTTGCGCGCATAGTCTTCGTGCTCGAGTTCCGAGGTCTGCAAAATGCGTGTTGGGATGGCATGTTGCGCGGTAAAGGCCAGAGCCGCCGCGAGCTCGCGCCGCGGCAGAGATGCGGAGTCCGCAATCACCGCGAGCATGTGGTCACCAAGTTCGCGATGCGCTGCCCATGCGAGGAACGCCGAATCCGTGCCGCCCGAGTAGGCCACGAGCACTGAGCCCAGCGAGCGCAGATGCTCCGCAAGCTGCGCCGACTTCTCCGAGAGTGGATTCACTGACTGCATTCCGGTTGAGGGATCCCTGCCCTCCTTCAGGGTATGCTGGAGGCGTACCCACGGCCAAGTTTCTCCCTGTTGCCTGCGAATCTCTTCGATCCGCGGGACGTCGTGTCTTTCGAGGCCAACGGGCGATATCCCGCGAGGAGTGTGACGTTGCACCACGAGACCGCAACCATCAGTGACGGCCCCAAGACGTCGTTCTCACCCTCCTTCGGGCTGCGCGAGGGCGCGCTTTCGCCTATGGAGACGCTGGCGCAGTCCATCTCCACCATCGCGCCGAGCACGTCGCCGCCGGCCACGATTCCGTTGGTGTTTGCGCTTGCGGGCCAAGGGACGGCGATCGCTTATCTCATCGCGACGGTGCTGATGATCCTCGTCGGGCTGTGCGTCGCGTCGTTCGCGCGGGAGTCTTCGTCGCCAGGATCGTTGTATGTCTACACGAAACGCTCCCTGCCCGAGTGGTGCGCGGCGATCACGGCGTGGGCGCTCTTTTGCGCCTACATCGCGACGGCCTCGGCGGTCATTGGGGGTTTTCTCAAGTTCTCGTTCGTCTTCCTCGATCGGATCCCGGCGACGGCACATCTTCCACGCACGCTCACCTCGGTGGCGCTCGTCGCCATCGCAGCAGGTACGGCAACGTTCGTGGCGTACCGCGATGTGAGGATCTCCGCGCGGATGATGCTGTACATCGAGGCCGTCTCGGTGCTGCTGATTTCCATCGTCATTGGGGCGACCCTAATCGCTCATGGATGGCACTTCGACCATCGCCAGTCGGCTGTGGGCACGCTGCTGCGCTGGCCGTCGTCGCGAGGTGTAGGCCTCGGCGTGATGCTTGCCATCTTCAGCTTCGTGGGCTTCGAGAGCGCAACCACGCTCGGCGCGGAGGCGCAGAACCCGCTGCGTACGATTCCGCGGGCGGTCATCCAGAGCGCTATCCTTTCGGGCATCTTCTTCATCGTGTGCTGCTATGGCGAGGTGATGGGCTTTCAGACTTCGCCCGTGCCGCTGGATCAGAGCGACGCTCCATTCCACTTCCTCGCGTCGCTGGCGCATATCGGATTTGCGGCGTCGATCATCGATGCGGGCGTGCTCATAAGCGCCTTCGCCGCGACTCTTTCCTGCGTGATCGCAGGCTCACGCGTCCTGCTGCTGATGGCCCACGACGGGATGGCGCACAGCAGCCTGAAGCACACCAGCGAGAAGCACGAGACTCCCGGCTTCGCGAGCCTGCTTGCTGGCTTGCTGGCCTTCATCCCCGCCGCGCTGATGGCCCTGCGCGGAGCCACAGGCTCAGACATCTACAACTGGGCCGGCACCTTCGCCGTGTATGGCTTCCTCACGGCGTACGGCATGGTTGCCGTCGCGCTGCTCTTCCACCTGAAGAACATGGGCAAGCTCAGCCTCGGCAAGGTGTTTCTTACTGGCGCCGCCACGCTCGCGATGCTGGCCGCCATGGCGAGCAACTTCTATCCCGTACCGCCAGCGCCGCTGGTGTACTTCCCGTATTTCTATGGGGCTTACCTTGTGGTCGCAGTGGGTTGGTTCTTGGTGCATCGCCGCAGGAGCGAGGCACGCCTCTAGCTTGCGAGCATCTCGAGCAGCTTGGCTTCGTCGATCACCGGCACGCCGAGCTGCTCCGCCTTCTCGAGCTTCGAGCCCGCTTCTTCGCCTGCCACGACGTAGCTGGTCTTCTTCGAGACGGAGCCCGAGACCTTGCCGCCGGCGGACTCGATGCGCTCCTTGGCCTCTTCGCGCGTGAGCGTTGGCAGCGTGCCGGTGAGGACGAAGGTGAGGCCAGCGAAGGCGGTGCCGATCTCCTTCTTCTCTGCCTGCATGTCGACGCCCAGTACCCCCAGCGCGCGAACCAACTCGACGTTGCGTTCGATGGAGAAGAACTCGCGGATGGCCTCGGCGACCTTCGGCCCGACTTCGTTGACGGCGGTCAGATCCTCAAGGCTCGCAGCCTCGATGGCTTCAATGGCGCCGAAGTGCTGGGCGAGGAGTTGCGCCGTGCGCTCGCCCACAAAACGGATGCCGAGCCCGATCAGCACACGCGCGAGGCCCGCCGTCTTTGATCGCTCGATCTGCGCCAGCAGCGCGTCCGCAGTCTTTTCGCCGACACGCTCGAGACCCAGTAGCTGCTCACGCGTGAGGCGGTACAGGTCCGCGATGGAATGCACGATCGGCTCGCGCTCGACGACTGGCGCGCCCTCCTCGCTGACTTCCTCATCCTCGCCCAGTAGCGATGCCTTCTGCCCCAGCAGCTGCGCGACCATCGACTCGCCGAGGCCTTCGATGTTCATCACGCTGCGCGCTGCCCAGTGCAGCAGCTCCTCTCGCACGCGCGCCGGGCAGGCGTTGTTGACGCAACGCCAATCCACTTCGCCCTCGGCCTTCACCAGCTCCGTGCCGCAGACCGGGCAATGCGTGGGGAAGGTGATCTCGATAACTCCGCGAGGGTGCTTCGCGTCGTCAACCACCTCGGTGATCTTCGGAATGACGTCGCCGCCGCGTTCGACAGAGACGCTATCCCCGATACGAACGCCGAGCCGCGCAATCTCGTCCGCGTTGTGCAGCGTCGCGCGAGTAACGGTGGTTCCACCGATGAAGATCGGCGAAAGGCAAGCAACAGGGGTCACTTTTCCCGTGCGGCCCACCTGGAAGAGCACGCCCTCGAGCTTCGTGATGCCTGCACGCGCCGGGAACTTGTAGGCGATGGCCCAGCGCGGAGCCTTGCCCGTAAACCCCAAACGGCGCTGCTGCGTGATCGAGTCGACCTTGATCACCACGCCGTCGATCTCGTAGGGCAGAGTGTCGCGAACGGTCTCCGCCTCGGCGACGAACGCGAGCACGTCGTCGATGCTCACGACGGTTTTCGCATGCTTGTTGACCAGGAAACCGCAGGTGCGAAGGGCCGCGAGGGCGTCCGTCTGATAGGGAATGAACGATTCGCCTGCGTTCTCGCCCGGACCGCGCAACAGAAAGTACGCGAAATACTCCAGGCGGCGTTGCGCGACGATGTTCGGCTCGAGAGTGCGGATGGTTCCCGCCGCTGCGTTGCGCGGATTGGCCGCAGGAGCCATGCCCTGCGCGACTCGCTCCTCATTCATCTTTTCGAAGGCCTTTTGCGGCAGGACGACCTCGCCGCGCACTTCGAACTCCTGCGGTAAGCCTGAGGCCTTCAGTGCCTTCGCGCTGATATGGAGCGGCACGCTGCGGATGGTGCGCACGTTGCTCGTCACATCCTCGCCAATGCTTCCGTCGCCGCGTGTGACGCCGGACTTCAGCACGGCTTCGCCGTTCGAACCAGGAACATATGTGAGCGCCAGCGACAGCCCATCGAGCTTGAACTCGCAGACGAAGCGCGGCGTTTCGCCTGCCGCTAGGCCTCCCTGCACGCGATCGGCCCAGGCACGCAGCTCGTCGGCGTTGTAGGCGTTGTCGAGCGAGAGCATGGGGCGCGAGTGTGCGACCTTGACGAAGCCCTCCTTCGGCTTGCCGCCGACGCGTTGGGTCGGCGAGTCCGCGGTGACCAGGTCCGGATGCTCGGCCTCGAGGCGCTTCAACTCGTTCATCCGCGCATCGTACTGGGCGTCGGTCCACTCGGGCGCGTCCAGCACGTAATACAGGTACTCGTGGTGGCGCAGCTCCTCGCGGAGGGCCTCGATCTTCTGGTCGGGAGTCAGTTCTGCGTTGGTTTCGGTCTGGGGCTTGGCAGCCATGCACTTCGGATTATAGGGAGCGTTGGCCTGTCGGAATCGGGCTTTCGGGCGGTTCGGGTAAACTGATCTGCGGAGGTGGCGCGAATGGCCCACATGGTGTTTTGCACGAAGTACAAAGCCGAGATGGAGGGCCTGGACGAGCCGCCGTTCGACTCCGACTTCGGGCAGAAGATCTACAAGAACGTCTCCAAGAAGGCCTGGACCGAGTGGCTGGAGCGCCAGAAGATGCTGCTGAACGAGTACCGCCTGCAGCCCTGGACGCGCGAGGCGCAGGAGTTCCTCGTGGAGCAGATGAACGAGTTTTTCTTCGGCGCCGGTGGCGAACTGCCCAAGGAATACGTGGCTCCCGAGAAGTAGGCGGCGAAGATGAGGCTGGAGATTGGCTTGCCTGACTGGGAAGTGCGAGCGGAGGAACGCTCAGCGTATGTCTGGGTTTTGCAGGGCCAGCATATCTCCGGCACAAGCTTCGAGTTCACGACATCCGCCTCCGATCCAGCACAGAGAGCGCGGACGGAAGCTCTCGAGATCGAAGCCAATCTCCCCACCAGCAGAGTGGTGTAGACTGAATGTACCCCGCGCGAGGCTCACGCCTGGCGCTACAAGCAAGAAGTCGGGACGTGGCTCAGCCTGGTAGAGCGCACCCTTGGGGTGGGTGAGGTCGCTAGTTCGAATCTAGTCGTCCCGACCATTCATTTCTCCGCATCTCACCTATTTATCCCGGGTTGAAAGGTGCGCGCTGGGAAACATTTCTCTTGTTACTCGATATTCCAAAAGCGAAGTGCTGCGACGTCTTCATTGGGGAAATACCCATCGGTTCCGTTTTTCGTTCTCCGACTGAGAGATGCTCTAACTACGGGCTGGGACGAAAGAACGACCGCCCCGAGGAGATAGCCTTGTATGCGACGCGGAGACTGCGTCCCGGATTTCCTCGGCGCCGACCAGCACGCTGAGTTCGGTGGCGACCTCGCGCAGAGCGTCGGATTGGGCATAGAGTTCTTCGGAGGCAGCTGCGCTCTCTTCCGCGTTGGCAGCGTTCTTCTGGGTGCCCGCTTCGATCCGCTGAATGGCCCGGCTGATCTGATTGATGCCCGTATCCTGTTCCTGGCTGCCGAGTCCGACCTGCTCCACAAACACCTTCAGCCGGGAAAAGACATCGCTTACCTTTTGCCCGGATTCCACCAGCGAGCCTATCTTCTCCCGGCCGGCGTTGGAGTTCTGAAGCGACTCCTCGATGAGAACGCTGATCTCCTGAGCAGCCACGGCGCAACGCTGAGCCAAGTTGCGAACCTCCTCAGCGACGACCGCAAATCCCATTCCCGACTCTCCGGCTCGAGCCGCTTCGACGGCAGCGTTGAGGGCGAGGATATTCGTCTGGAAGGCAATCTTGTCGATGACCACGAGAGTCTTGGTGATCTTGCTGTTCGAGACGCCAATGGCATCCATGGCGAGGACGGAATCCGCCACGGCCTGGTTGCTGAGGGCGGCGTGTTCGGCTGCTTCCCCAACCAGCGCCAAAGCATTGTTCGCGCTTTGGGCATTGCGCTTGGCCATGGAGTTGATCTGCTCCGTGGAGGCGGAGGTCTCCTCAATCATCGCGGCCTGTTCGGAGGTGTCCTGGGCAAGGGTCTGGCTCGAGGACGAGACCTCCGTCGCGGCGCTCGATACCTGCTGGGATCCCTCGGATAACTTGCCTGCGACTTGCCGAAGCTGCTCCGCCAGGGCGCGGATGACGAACACCACAGCTCCACCGATAACGATACAGAGCAACACAAAGGCGGCCATGATCCAGCGCGCATGATTGACCTGGAGCAATGCATCGTCCGCAACGAGGGTCGTGTGCTCTTCCTCAACACCCATCACCTTCGTGCCAGCGTCGTCGATTTTCTGGAGCGTAGGTCCAACTTCTTTGGACGAGGTGTCGAACGCGCCGTCAAAATCACTTGCGGCGATCTGAGTGAGGAATTTTTGATACAGCGGACGCGAAGCCTCGAGGTCCGACTCCATGCCATCGAGGAGCGGCGCACTCTTCGCACCGGGCTTGAGAGTACGCAACTCGGCCAATTCACTGCGCAGTTCTGTTTCGTCTGCCGCATAGCTCTTCTTGTACGCATCGACGGCATCGGGGCCAAATTTCCGGGCCCGGAGCAGGATGCCCCGCTGCAGAAGGCGCAGATCGGAGGAGGTGCCGTTCATCTTGCCGGCTATGGCGAGCTTGTGGGCACTTACCCGGCCAAGGGCCTGGGTTGTGTCCGAGAGATTGCCCAGGATCACGACGGAAGTAATACTCGATCCGATAGCAAGGCAGGTAAGCAGCCCAAGAGTGAGATAGAGCTTCTTTTGGATTGTCATGGTCGTCGTGTGCATGAGGCCTCGGCTGCAATAAGTGGCGCTGAAGCAGCGATACCTGGAAAGATCAAGGATCGTCGACAAGATCAGCGGTTGCCTCTATCGGCGTCAACTGCAGAAGCTTGAACGATGTGGACGTTTAAGAGATGGTGGGCAGACGGAATTCGACGAGCACCCTAACATCACGAACGGAGCTGCGTGCGATTTCACTTTGGGACGGACGGTCATTTTATGCCCTGTGTCCGTAAACTGGACGAATTTCTGCGACTGGGTCATTACTTTCTGTCCCGAACAGAAGCACATACAGGTGCCAACCCCGGCCCCGCCGATAAGGCGGCCGAGGTTAAGCATGTCACCCACCCTTCGCACTTCCGCCCCTTCCTTGGGCCCCCACCGTAGCCTTCGCACACTCAGCTTGTTGCTGGCCGTGTCCGTCGCCAGCTCCTGTGTTGCCCAGAGCGCAGCCCCCGCCACCAAGACTTCAGCCGGCGAAGCCGGCGCTTCAGCAAAGCATCAGGATGCTGTCCGGGTGAGCCCCGCAGCCTCGAAGGCCGAACTGGAAGCGTTGAAGGATTCGCTTGCAAAACAGTATGCGCAGCAGCAAAAGCTGCTCGAAGCTGTTCAGGAGCAGAATCGGCTACTGGGCGAGAAGCTCGCGCAAGCCGAGCAGACTCTGTCTGCCGCTGAACAGAAGATCGACAGCGTCAAGAATGAACAGTCACCGGCGATCGCGAAGCTGCAGACCGAAGTCGCCGCGGTGCAAACCGCACAGGTCTCCACGTCAAAGTTCATTGCGGTCGAGAAGGCATTGTTGCCGGAGCTTCAGAACCCCTCGGCACTGCATTACAAGGGCGTGACACTTACTCCTGGCGGCTTTGTTGCCGTGGAGTCTTTGTATCGGGCGCACGCCGAGAACACGGATATGAGCACCTCCTGGGTGAGCATTCCGTACGACGCACAGAGCACATCATCGCTGAGCGAGTTCCGTATGTCATCGCGCAGCACCCGCCTTGGCCTCCTCTTCCAAGGCGCCAAGGGTAACAACAAGCTGACCGGTTACTTCGAGATCGACTTCCAGGCCACAGGCTACGGCGCCTCGGAAGTGCAATCCAACGCCTACAGCCCGCGCATGCGCCAGCTATGGGGACAAGTGGAGACGGCTCACAAACTGACCTTCACGGGCGGCCAGACGTGGTCGCTGCTGACCACGAACTACAAGGGCATCCATGTTCTCAACGAGTTCACGACTCCGCTGATCGATTGCAGCCAGTTCATCGGCCATGATTATGCGCGACAGGCTGCGTTTCGCGTGACCAAGGAATCGGCGAACGCAAAGTACACGATGGCTTTTTCTGTCGAGAACCCGGCGACTGTCGTTGTGATCCCGTCTAACGTCACCACCGCGGTTTCCGGAACCATCGTCGGTCTGTCCACTACTGGAATCGGTGTGCTCAGCAACACGACGTACTCGACGAACCTTGCGCCTGACCTCATCGCGAAGGTGGCCTTCGATCCCGGCTACGGCCACTTCGAGATAAAGGCCCTCGGCCGCACCTTCCGTGAACGCCAGATCCCGACGACCGCGGTACCGACAGGTACCAATGAGACGGTACTTGGCGGCGGTTTAGGAGCGGCCATGATCCTCCCGATCGTCGCTAAGCGCGTTGACTTCGTTGCCGATGGAATGTGGGGCAACGTAGGTCGCTACGGCGCGACCGCGACAGACGTCATTATCAAGCCGAGCGGCGGAATCTCCCCGGAGAAGAGCATCCACTTATTTGGCGGATTCCTCACCCACCCCACACCGAAACTCGATTGGTATGCGTTTGGCGGCGACGAGTATCTTAATCGCAACCACGGCTATGGGCTGCCCACCATCGACAACAGCAAATGCTTTGCCGAGGCTACCTTCTCCTGCTCCGCGAACGTGAAGAACCTTTCGGGAGTCACCACAGGCGTATGGTTCCGGCCCTACAAGGGCAGCTTCGGAACCGTTCAGTACGGTGCTGAATACAGCTACATCTCCAAGATCACCTGGTCTGGGATTGGTGGAGCGCCACGCGCTACGGAGAACGTGGCTGAAGGTTCCTTCCGCTACTACCTGCCGTAACTCTCACGCAAAATGGGACCGGCCTGGAAAAAAATCCAGGCCGGTCCCGTCTTGTACGTTGAGTCTTGCTTACTCAGTGCGAAGCGCGCCAAAGGAAGCAGGCTCGGTAACCTGGAGCAGCGCGGTGCTGCCCTGTCCAAGAGTGAAGTTATAGCCGATCGATTCGACACGGAACGTGCCGCCATTCGCCTGACCATTCTCAGAAAGGCTGGCCTTGGAGCCGAAGCCGTACAAGCCGCAGGCGCTGGCCGAGAAGATCGCGACCGACTGCTCGGTGTTGGTTGCGTCACAGGCGACAGAGCCGTTCTGGCTGACATTGGCGATCAAGCGCGCAAACGCACCCTGTTTGCGGTTGTAGCCGACAACGTCGCCGTTGGCAGACTCAATCGTCTTACCGGCCGGCGCATATTGATCGCCACCGATCTGGTCGATGGTGGGAGCGATGCCGCTGTCGTTCGCCAGAAAGTGTGGTGTGGCCGCCTGTTCGGAGAGACGATCATCGGCCAGGGCTCGCACCGAGAGGGAGACCGGAATGGTCTCGCCCTTCTCGCGCAGAGAGTCGAAGTGAACCGAAAGTGAAGAAGCGGTTTGTACAGCGTACGGAGTTGAGTTGAACTGGAAGGGATTGGCTGCAACCACATGTCCAAGCACCGTGGTGCCCTTGGGGATCAGTTGACCATCGGGAAGAACGATGACCTGCAGGGTTCTTGCGGTCACGGCATCGCCGGGCTTCGCTTTGCTGGCGTCGATCGTATGCGTGAACTGTACGGGAACGGCGGTAGTGGAGGGCACCGTAGCGGCCACGCAAACGGGAGACACCCCGAGGATGGAGAAGAAAACGGCGGCTGTGATGTTCGCGATCGGGCTTTGCATGATGGGAGCTCCTTTGGGAATTATATTTCCCTTTGTTAGTTAGACACCCAAAATACCCCAAGGTTTCTGACGCTTTGCTGACATTTCAGGACTGTCTCATCTTTGTACATACCAAAGGTAACCAACTCTCTTCCCACGCTGGACCGTTCGAGCCCGTATGAGGAGTTATATACGATGCATATCCTTGTAATCGAGGACGAAGTTCTTATGGCGGAGGCTCTCGCTGCAAGGCTGAAGAGCGAGGATCGTGAGTGCACCATCGCGACGACTGGAGAGGCTGGCCTGCAGCTGCTCAGGGCCGGCAGTTTCGATCTCATGGTGTTGGACGTGATGCTTCCTCGGCAGAGCGGCCTGGATGTGCTTCGTACGTTGCGCAGGGACGGGTTTACGCTGCCGACGCTGCTCCTCACCTCGCGCAATTCTATCGAAGATCGTGTCCTCGGCCTGGATGCGGGCGCCGACGATTACATGGTCAAGCCTTTTGCATTCCCAGAGCTGGAAGCTCGTATCCGGGCGCTGCTTCGTCGTGGAGCGCCTCATGCGTCCTCGTACCTCCATCTCGCGGATCTCGCTATAGACGTTGCAGGTCGCACCGCGACCCGTGGCGGGCATACGCTCGATCTCACCGAGCGCGAGTTCGACTTGCTCGAATACCTGCTGCGCAATCGTGGGACGGTTGTCTCGCGGCGGACGCTGGCCCGCGAGATATGGAAAGAGACCACGCGCCACACGTCGTTGGACAACGTCATCGATGTTCAGATTGGGCGACTCCGGCGCAAACTCGGCGAGCCACACAACCGACGACTGCTGCATACCGTGCGCGGCGTCGGCTATGTCCTGCGAGAGCCGGTGGAGTAATGCGCCACGTCTCGGCTACAAGGTTGAACGGCTCTTCTCCATCCTCGGCCGAAGCCAACCGTAAGATCGACGTCCAGTAGCAGAAGATCCCGCAGCTCAGTCGGGCAGGTGAAGAATAACGCCATCACCAACGACCTCACCTCGAACGTCGCAACCCTTCGCGGGCCTTCTTCCTTCTACCAGCAATTCAGCATCAATGGACCGACGGTGTAGAAGCAGCAGGTCTTGCGGGCTTATCCTGAGTTCACTTCAGTGACGGTTGCGGGAGCGCACGTCGTACGGGATGCGCTCCGAATTACTCCTGATCTAAACGACTACCGGCTGAAAGCCGGTAGGTTGGGGTTGCGACTGGAAGTCGCCTGAGTGCGGCTGAAGCCGCCTGCAAGGCTTCCGGCTGAGAGCCGGCTTAAGGCTCGGTGGGCGCG
>NZ_JBMHYI010000065.1:0-5666 GCF_058498515.1 Bryocella sp. | reverse complement strand
AACCTATGTGGAAACCGAATCAGCCTGGAACGGGCAGCCCTTCAACACCTGAACCCGTACGCGGCGGAGTTACGGCACCAACGATCGACGCCACCCCCGTGCGTCCCGCACCGTCGGCGCCTGTGAGCAGTCCCGCGGTTCCCACCGGAGAGCAGGCCACGATCGGCAAGTCGCTGGTGGTCAAAGGCGAAGTATCCGGATCTGAATCGCTTTACATCGATGGCAAGGTAGAAGGCGCGATCAATCTCCCCGGCAATCGCGTGACCGTCGGCCGCAACGGCCAGGTCGCGGCAAACATCATGGCGCGCGAGGTCGTGGTGCTCGGAAAGGTGCGCGGCAACGTGCACGCGAGCGACCGCATCGACATTCGCAGCGAGGGCTCGCTGACCGGCGACGTCATCGCGGCAAGGATCTCCATCGAAGATGGCGCGTTCTTCAAGGGCGGCATCGACATCCGCAAGCCGGGCGCCGAGGCCAAGGGGACGACGGAGATTCCGGCGACCGCTACGACTGAAGCGTAGGGAGCAAGGACTAGGGCCAAGGGGTTAGGGCCAAGGGGTTAGAAGATAACGGCAAAGGCCGCGCACATTGCGCGGCCTTTGCCGTTGCGGGACTGCGGAGAACAGCAGGTCCTTCCCCTTCGACCTGCTCAGGGTCAGGATGACGATTGCTGGGGGACCAGAAACGTCTCATCAAGCTCGGACATTCCCTCAGCGGCTGAAGCCGCATTGCCGCCAGCCCGCTTAGGGCGGGACTGAAGTCCCGCCCTGACAAAACGAGGCGCTGTGCAGAGTCTTCTAGACTCCTGGCACGCTCAGGCGGAGGGCTCTTTTGAGTTCGTTGATGCGATTAAAATGGTACTGGAAATAGATGCCGCCGAAGAAGAAGGTCATGATGGGGCCGAGGCGGAGGCCGATGGGTTCGGGGCCGTTGAAGTGGCGGAGCAGCTCGGTACGGAAGACGAAGCGGGAGGCGAAGAAGAGGACGATGCCCGCCAGCGAGATCAGCCACGAGTAATGCGAGTGCGCGGGTTCGATGTCGTAACCGATGTTGTAGCGGAAGGTGCTCCATTCGCCGGGGAGCTTCATGACGTAGAGGACAGCGATGGCGACGTAATAGCCGATGGCGGTGGAGCTGCGATCGACGCGGCGGAGCCAGGACGAGAGCACCAGATCCCAGATGACGAAGAAGGCCCCGAGGGTGAGCAGGCCGAGGAGCAGCGCCAGCCACCACGGGAGGTCGGGGGGATCCGGAAAGAGCGTGGGCAGGCCGCCGGGATGGCTGGCTGGATACCCTGCTGGGGCCGGCGGCGGGACGATGCCGGTGGGTGCAGCGGGAAAGAGCTCGGCCACGGGCAGCCAGACCTGGGCGCCTTCATGCAGCGCGCCCTCGAGCTGGGCGAGGTCGGTGGGGACGATGTGTCCGTCGGCGAGGTAAGCCTGCACCTCGGCCGCGGTATAAGGCCCAAAGAGCTGGCCGTCGCGAGCGATCCGGTAGGTCATGGTGGTTGTTTGATCCAGCTTACCGGGAGTTCGTTGCGCGCGGGGCAGAGGAAGACACGTAAGTCACGTCTCGCTGGGCGTATCGGGATCGAGGGGAGCGCGGGCAGGGCTTCCGAGGCTGGATCGTCCCGCCACTTTCGGGAAGGCGGCGTGGCGGGTCCTTCGACTGCGTCGATCGCCGCTTCGCCGCGATCTACTTTGCTCAGGATGACGGCTTGATGTTACGACTTCGCGGCGGCTTCGAGCGCGGCGATGTCGAACTTGGTCATCGTCATCATCGCAGCCATGCCGTTGGGGGTACTGATCAGCTCGGCGATGTTCTCGGGGACGATCTGCCAGCAGAGGCCGAACTTGTCGGTGAGCCAGCCGCAGGCCATGGTCTTGCCGCCACCTTCGAGGAGCTTGTCCCAGTAGAAGTCGATCTCGGCCTGGTCCTTGCAGGCGACGGAGAAGGAGAACGCGGGATTGAGCTGGAAGGCGGGACCGCCGTTGAGGAAGGTCATTGGCTGGCCGAGGAGCTCGATTTGAATCGTCGCGATGTGACCCGCGGGCCAGGGGCCTACGCCGGTGGAACGTACCTCGGCGAGCTTCTTCGCGTCGGGAAAGACGGAGAGGTAGAAGAGGGCGGCGTCTTCGGCGTTGTCGTTGAACCAGAGGAAGGGGGTGAGTTTGTTCATGCTTCGACCTGAGCCTTCGTTGTGTTGGCTGCCGACCGGGTGGCCGCAGTGCCTGTGGGCGCGCCGAAGCCACGGACGATCCAGCCTGCGAGGAGAAGCATACCGCCGATGACCGCGAGCCCGCACGAGTATGCTGTGCAGACCGCCATCAGGATCGACGTCCCCTGGAAGGGCCTATACAGGGACAAGTCGGTGAAGCCGAGAGCGAACCGGATAAGCGCCGCCACCGCCAATGCGGCACTGATCTTCAACGCTACAGAACCGACAACCGAGATTCTTCGGCCACCTTCGAGCACATTCGCCATTACTGACCTCCGCAGCTTATGGGCGCAGTGTATCGCCGGAGTCCAGCTCCGTCACGTGAAATCAGGAGCCGACAGGGGCCGGGCCCTCAGGGGCTGAAGCCCCTTCTTTCAGGGTCTCCCAGTGGCGGGGCTGAAGCCCCGCCCTGACAAAGAAAACATCCGATGCGCGTTAGATGACCTGTCCGTCGGCTTTCGCGAGCGTGGTGTCTTTCGTGGCGCGGGACCAGAGGATACGGAGGTCGGTGACGTTGTGGAGGGAGAAGTTGGGTTGTGCGGGTGCGGTGACGGCGAAGAAGTCGGCGCGGTGGACGTCCTCGAGCCAGAAGGCGGGGCGTGGGTCGGGGACAGAGGGTGCGATCTCTACGTGGCTCATCTCGAGGTTCTTGAGGTGGCGGATGAAGAAGCCGTTCGAGGGCGTGGGGCCGAAGCGGAGGAGTTCGGGGTAGTCGGCTTCGTTTTCGGGGACTTTGATGGTCTTCCAGTCGGGCATGGGCCGGGACTGCTCGCCCCAGCCGACGTGCATGTCTTTGGGCAAGCCCTGGTGGCCGAAGTAACAGTTGCTCAGCTTCACGTCCTCGATGAGGTTCTCGGGGATGCCGGAGAAGATTGACGAGGTACCGGAGGCGGAGTTGTAGCTGACCAGGTTGGAGATGAGCACGCGGCGGAGGGTGCCGGGGCGCAGGGTCTCCTTGGGATTGCGGTTGCGGCGGTTGAGGCGCAGGAAGAGTGGAGCGTCGAAGATGTCGCGGAGGGTGTTGCCGGTGATGGCGACGTCCTCGATGAGTGCGCCATCGGAGCTTTCGAGCGAGATGCCTTTGCAGCCTTCGATGACGTTGCCGGTGATGGTGAGGTTGCGGAAGCCGCCGTTGGACTCGGTGCCGCACTTGATGCGGCCGTTGAAGGGGACGTGGTCGGTCTCGGCGAAGTGCTTCCACTTGGCGGTAATCACAGAGCCGAGCTCGTAGCAGCCGGTGACGTAGTTGTTGGCGATGGTGACGTTGTCGGTGGAGCGGGCGTAGCCGAGCGCGTAGCTGGACTTGGGGCAGATGGCGTCGTCCCAGGGCGAGTTGACGGTGCAGTTGGAGACGCGGACGTTCTTGCAGCAGTCGATGTCGAAGCCGTCGCGGTCGGTATCGACGATCACGTTGTCGATGGTGAGGTTGTCGACGCCAGTAGCGAGCAGGGCGAAGTGGCCGCCCTTGAGGATGCCGAAGTCGCGGAGCAGGACGTTCTGGCAGTTCTTGAGGGCGATGGCCTTGTTGCCCACGCCGGGCTGCTCGGCGACGAAGCCGCCGGTGCCGCCGCGAACGCTCTTCGTGCCGTTGCTCAGACCCTTGCCGTGGATGAGGCCGAAGCCTTCGATGCTGATGCTGTTGAGGTTTTCGCCGACGATGAGGGAGTTGTGCCAGTGGTTGTGGCCGTAGTCCTGGTACGGGATCCAGGGATCGTTCGCTTCGGCGGCGTCGTAGGTTCCGCCGCGATAGCCGGTGGTCTCGCCGGGCATGGGGGAGGCAGCGGCTTCGAGGATTGCGCCGTTGCCGAGGTAGAGCGTGATGTTGGACTTGAGGTGGAGGGTGAAGCAGACATAGGTGCCGGCGGGAAAGAGGACGATGCCTCCGCCGACGGCGGCAGCGGCGTCGATGGCGCGCTGCACGGCGGGGGTGTCGAGGGTCTTGCCGTCCCCGGTGGCGCCGTACTTGCGGACGCTGAAGTGGCCATCGGAATCGGCCATGGGGTTCCCTGACGCAGCGGATTGCGCGAGAGCGTTGTGGCCCACGGTGGTGAGCGTGGCTGCGGCAGCGAGGGGGGAGAGCTTGAGCAGGTTGCGACGGTCCATAAGGCGATCCATGAGGGGGCGGTCCTTGAATTGAGGCCTAGCGGGAGAACTATAGCAGTCAGACAGATTGGTGGAGAAGTCGGAACGGGTTAGAACGGTTAGGAACGGTCGCGTCCGGGGTTTCGTCCGGGGGTTTCGTCTGGCGGAGCGGCTTCGTACAATGGGAGCTATGGGTTTTCCGATCAAGACGTGCGTTGTGTGCGAGGAAGAATTTGAGCTGCGTCCGGATCATGCAGGCTATGCGAACCGCTGCGTCGAGTGCAATGCGCCGAAGGAAGCGAAGGCGGTAGCGCCTGAGTCGATGACGGCGGAGGAGCGCCAGGTGCAGCGCGAGGCCGATGCGGAGCGGCGGCGGGTGATCCGCGAGATGCTGTACGAGAAGAAGTAAGGGCCAAGGGCCAAGGGCCAAGGGCCAAGGGCCAAGGGCCAAGAGAGATGCTAGTCTCGGATCAGGTTCCCCTACACGTCTATGTTTGGCATCTTTGGCCACTTCTTATATCCCTGGGGATTGATCCTGCAGGGTCTGGCGATCGTCCACTTCATTCGCCGACGGCCAGATACGTACTGGCTGTACATCATCCTGTTTCTAGGGCCCATTGGCGCGGTGATCTACCTGCTTGCCGAGGCGCTGCCGGATGCGGGGTCGACGGGGTATGGCTTCCGCGCGTTCCCGCGGCGCAAGCGGATCCGCGAGCTGCTGATGATCGTCAGGGACAACCCCTCCACGGGTAATTTCGAGGAGCTGGGCGACCTGTACATGGAAGAGGGCCAGCCGAAGCTGGCGCGCGAGGCTTTCGATCGGGCGATAGCGGCGCGGACCTTCTCGCTGGACCCGTACTACAGGCGTGGGGTGTGCGCGATGGAGCTGGGAGATCCAGCGGCGGCGCTGCCAGACCTGGAGCGGGTGGTGGCGCAGGAGCCGGACTATGACTTCCATCGGGCTGCGGGCCTGCTGGCGCATGCGTATGCGCTGACCGGGCAGACGGAGCGGGCGGAAACGCTGTTCCGCAACACGGTGCGCATCTCGACGAGTTCGGAGACCTACCTGAACTATGCTGCCTTGCTGCAGAGCCTGGGGCGCGGCAGCGAGGCGCGGGAGTGGGCGCAGAAGGTGGTCGACAAGAAGGCCACGATGCCGGGGTATCTCAGGCGGCGGGAACGCGGGTGGTTTCGGAGTGCGCGGCAGATGCTGAAGCAGCTTCCGGGCGCGTAGGGTCTGATCATTGCCTCAGCGGCTTCTATGAGACGGCTGTTGGAGTCAAGGCTTTGTTGTTTTCTGTGGGTGTTTTGGGTTCATCTCGGGCTTCTATACGCACTCGGAGGGGTTCGTTTTGAACCTGGTGCT
>NZ_JBMHYI010000064.1:0-97846 GCF_058498515.1 Bryocella sp. | reverse complement strand
GGCGGGATGGGATGGCACTCGCTCCGCTCCTGCCATCCCTTCCCGCCGAATC
The DNA here is from genome assembly GCF_058498515.1 of Bryocella sp. Lineage (NCBI taxonomy): Bacteria > Pseudomonadati > Acidobacteriota > Terriglobia > Terriglobales > Acidobacteriaceae > Bryocella > Bryocella sp. Next base: position 97,794 of record NZ_JBMHYI010000064.1, on the reverse strand, counting down.
CTGCAACGATCAGAACCTCCAAATCGCTGCGCTACACTAACAATCCAACTGGTTCAAAAGATCGGGCAGACCAGTCTATGCCCGCCAAGGAACTCAACGGGATAAAGAAGTCGCCGTGCTTGAGACGGCCGCGCAGTGCGGCGGAAATGCCATGGTCTTCAATGATCTGGACAAGCTTTATGAGGAGGAAGGTGTGGACCTGCCGAGCAAAACCATAGATAGCTTCCATCACGCCGTCTTCGCGCCAGTCGTGACCGAAAACGAGACTTGCACCTTGACCGAACAGAGCAGCTACGAGTTGCACCGTGACCCGGTTGACTTGCCAGGACGGGAATCCGCGCTCTTCGCTGTCGTCGCTTTCCGAAACGGATACGTTCACAACGAATCCGGCAAGCGGTCGTTGAATCGGGCTCATGGCGTCGCTCCTTTCAACGCTGAAAGTGTGTTGGGCGTGACAAGCCGTGTCCCGGCTGGACCGTAGCCTTTGACCAAGGCATCTGCAGCTTCGTATAGCCCGGCACGGAAGGGACGGTCAGGGTAGAGAATAGTGCGCGGCACTGCTGGATCAGCGGTCGAACTGCTCAGCACCCGACAGGTCCTCAGCAATGCTGCCATGCTGGGTTGAAAGCTGAACACCCGCAACTCAACTGGATTGGGAAGAGCACCGCTAGATTTCATCTCTTCCACGCGGCGCATGAAATGCAGGAAGCGCAGGTCTTCTCTCAAAGCAAGAAAAAGAACGCGGACGAGGTTTCCGTCAGGAATTCTCACACTGGGAACGCGGTCTAACGGCAAGCTGCCAGCCGGATAAGCCAAGTTCGTTCGTGCATCTACGAGCACTGCTGGCGTCGCATATTCGTCCGCCCACAACACTTCTTGCTGGCACCAGTGCCGGTTGTCGTATTCGTCCGTGCGAAGCATCACGATCAAAGAAGCGCCGGCGTTCTTTTATAATTCGGCCTGCCAGTCGCAGCCGGGAGGCAAATCGTCTGCGTCATAAAACTTCGGCAACCACCTGAGCTCGTCAATCTGATACTTCAACGCACGTGCTAACGGCAAACCATCCATTTTGGCGTGGCCGATAAACAATTTTAACGGTGCAGGATTGAAGCCGATAGATGACACAAGGGCCTGAGCCAAGCCTGGAGTCATGGAAGCCGTGCCCGATTCTGGGTTGGGGTTGAGGGAGTGCAGGGCACCCCGTCAGCGCCTCGATCCAGACGCAAGCATGATTTCCTTATTTTTCGTTTGACATTCCCTGGACAGTGCTCTATGTTCCTGATTAACGTTCCGGTAATTTACTCATTTTGGCAAATTCTCCGTGCTGAATGGTCTCACCCAAAAGACGCCGCTCCGATCGCAGCAAAGACGGCCCGCCGGGAGAATAGTCGTACGCCATCTGCACCAGATTGAACCAAGTTGTTCCCCTCGTAGCCGGTTCTTCAGCCCCGGAGCATTCCGGACTCCGCACCGCCTTTCACATCTCCCGCATGATTCAAGGCCTCTACGAAGAGCCTTCAGGAGATCCCTGTCTCTTTTGCTTGTCGCTCTCATACGCACGCTCAGTGCAGTCGCCGCGCAAGCACCTCTGAATGCTCGGTCCGTTTCGGCGGGCATTCACTATGCCCGGTTGTGGTGTACGCGGCGGCCGCGAATCTCAGCGGCCGGTTCACCCCGAAGTTATTTGAGAGCCCGATTGAGAAGAGCAAAGACAATCTCTCGCGGCGTTCACAAATTTCTCTCTGTCCGCGTGTACGATTTCACCCTTCTCCGCACTCAGTAGAGGTACAGCAAAGAATCCGGATGCCCGCGCCGCATGGCGAATGGAGCTTCCCCACGTCGGCTTGTCTTCCGGCTGAGGGAAGCGGGCACCTCGGTTCATTTGTTCTGTGCATTGTCTTGAACCTATATGAGGTAGGAATGAAATTGCGTTCTTCTGTGCGCCTGCTGGCGTTCTCATGGTGTCTCCTGACTAGCTATTGTTTTGGTCAGGATCTGGCGAGCTTCGAAAAACGAGTCACGGTCAAAGTGCTTCCGAATGGCCTCACGCTGATCATTTGCGAACGGCCCGAAGCCCCGGTGTTTTCTTATTTCACGCTCGTCGATGCAGGCGATGCGAATGATCCCAGCAGCGAGTCCGGACTCGCGCACATGTTCGAGCACCTGGCCTTCAAGGGTTCGAAGGAGATTGGCACAACCAACTATCCCGCGGAGAAGGAAGCGCTGGCCAAAGTGGAGAGCGCCTATGCGGCTTATGACGAGGAGTACCGCAAGCGTGTCGGGCAGGACCCTGCCAGGTTGAAACAGCTCAAAGCATCTTTTGATGATGCCGAGAAAGCAGCGAACGCCTACGTCATTCCAAATGAGTTCACGGAGATTGCGGAGGCGAACGGGGCTACAGGATTGAATGCCGAGACCAGCCTGGATGCCACTCAGTACTTTTGGAGCATGCCTTCGAACCGATTGGAACTGTGGGCGTCTCTCGAAAGCGATCGCATCGCCAATCCGGTGCCCCGGCAGTTTTACCGGGAGCGGGATGTCGTGATGGAAGAGCGGCGCATGCGCGTGGATTCCAGTCCACAGGGCCGGTTAGGAGAGCAGTTTCTGGCAGCGGCTTACGCAGCGCATCCTTATCATCGTCCGAATGTCGGATGGGCAAGTGAGTTGAGCCAGATTACTGCGACGGAGGCAGAAGCCTTTCACCGGAAGTATTATGTGCCGGCGAATATTACGGTTGCTGTAGCGGGAGATGTCAGTCCGGCCGACATGGCAATGCTGGAGAAGTACTTCGGCGCCATCCCTGGCGGTCCGAAGCCAGAGGAGATGACCACGGTCGAGCCACCGCAGACAGCGGAGAAGACCGTTGTGCTGAGGGAAGCAACGCAGCCTATGTATCTCGAGGGCTATCACAGGCCCGATTACCTCGATCCGGATGACTCCGTCTATGACGCGATCCAGGACATCCTGAGCAATGGCCGCACGTCTCGGCTGTTTCGGTCCCTGGTTCGGGATCAACAGATTGCGGCGGCAGCAGAGGGTTTCACCGGATTTCCCGGAGACAAGTATCCGGGATTATTCGCATTCTTCGCCGTGCCGAACCAGGGGCACACGTCGGAGGAAATGCGCGTTGCCCTTCATAAGGAGATCGACAAACTCAAGACGTCGGATGTGACGGACGAAGAGCTTGCGATGTTCAAGACGCGTGCGCGCGCGAACCTGCTCCGTGGCCTGGACGACAACCAGGGGCTCGCCGCGGGCCTGGCATACTCCCAGCTTCGATATGGAGATTGGAGAGCGCTCTTCACTCAGTTGCACAAGATCGATGCGGTAACAAAGGCAGACATACGACGCGTGGCGAATCAGGTGTTTGTGCCGAATAACCGCACTTACGCGATGGTGGAGTACGAAGCTCCAAAACAAGCTGCGGCGACCGTAGGAGGTGGAAAGTGAATTTGAAGCATACTGCTTTTCTCCTCGTCCCCAGCCTCATCTCCAGTTGCGGCTTTGCTTCGGCGCAGCAAGCATCCACGCCGGTTGTCCCTCCGGATGCCAAGGTCGCAGCGCAGGGTCAGGCATGGACGAAGGTCCCGGTTCCTCCGCTGCATCCATTCCATCCCGAGCAGCCAACCCGGATTGAGCTGAAAAACGGCCTGGTCATTTTGCTCGAACCCGATCACGAGCTTCCATTCATCGATGGCTCGATCATGATTCGCGGCGGCTCCCGCGACCTTCCTGCGGACAAAGCTGGCTTGGTGGATCTCTACGGAGGCACATGGCGCACGAGCGGAACAGCAACTGTGAGCGGCGACAAGCTGGATGACATGCTCGAAGCCAGGGCCGCAAAGGTAGAGACAGGCGGTGGTCTCGACTCAACGTTCCTGATGTGGTCCTGCCTGGCCGCGGATGAAGATCAGGTCTTTGGAACAGCTGTGGATCTGCTGGAGCATCCGGCCTTCGATGCGCAGAAACTCGTGTTGGCAAAGCAGCGGTCAACCACGATCATCGCGCGTCGCAACGACAATGCAGCCGGCATCGCACAACGCGAGGCGTCGCGACTGGTCTACGGCCAGGACAGTCCTTATGCGCGGCAACCGGAATTCAGCACAGTGTCCCAGGTGGCGATAGACGATCTGAAAGCCTGGCACGCGAAATCAGTCCATCCGAACAATATGATTGTCTCGGTTGAGGGCGACTTTGATCCGGTGGTCATGGAGAAACAGTTGCGAACGGCATTTGAAGACATGCCGCGTGGTCCCGAATTGCCCAAGCCGAAGGCTGCATTTCCGGGACCCAAACCAGGCGTCTACTCGATCAATAAAACGGACGTCAACCAGAGCAATGTGTGGATTGTGGGTCTCGGCACAGAGCGGAGCAATCCGGATTACTATGCGCTCTCAGTCATGAACCAGATCTTTGGAGGGGGATTTGGGTCACGCCTGTTCCAGGATGTGCGCACGAAACAGGGCTTGGCCTATTCCGTCAGCGGAGGTTACGGATTTTCGTACGATCATCCAGGGATGTTCTATGCGGCCACCTCTACGAAAAGCGAAAGTACGGTAAAGGCCACGCAGGCGATTCTCGATCAGATCGCCATGCTGAAGTCGAAGCCGTTTACGGACGCCGAGCTGACGAGTGCCAAAGACCAGCTGCTGAGCTCCTTCATCTTCCACTACGACAGCCGAGAGAAGGTGCTGATGGAGGCCAGAATGCTGGAATTTTATGGCTATCCTAAGGACTTTCTGGAGAAGTACCGGGTAGGGATCGAGGCGGTCACGCTGGCCGACCTGGATCGCGTTGCGAAGAAGTACATCGATCCCTCCAAGCTGGCGGTCCTGGTTGTGGGCAACGAGACTCAGTATGGCGCCCCGTTGACCGACCTGAACCTAGGTCCAGCCCACCCTGTCGATATCACAATCGCGATGCCGGCAGCCACGAAGCAGCAGAATGGCCCGGGTATGCAGTGACCGGGGAAGGTAGTCGTACTTCGTGAGTCCGGGCGCCCCACCTTCATGCGACTTGCATGAAGGTGGGGCGCCGATCCATACACACTCCAATCCGCGACGCCAGGAAGCCACAGACATGAGACGAAGGGGTGATGAACGCAAGTGTTTGTGCGACTTCAGTGGGAGATTTGCTGCATTCCGCGATGTCCCCCCCGGACACGCGTTCCTGTCGCTGGGAGACACGCAACCCATTAGATGAACCTTCTGCAACCGCTTCTTTAATCTTCTGCAATCTTTTTGAGTTTTCCACATACGATTCGCGGGGTCGATCGACTCAGTAAGGGTACAGACACAATTCATTATGCCTACGCCGTATCCATCTACGAGCCCGCACTCCCCGTCTATCTCTCCGGCGGAAGAGATCTTCGTTGAGAAATATGGTCTGCTGTCGCAATGGGCCTTGCGTTTAACCGAGGGAGATCGCGAGCAGGCAGAAGATCTGCTCCATGAAGCCTTTGTGCAGTTCACGCTGCGTCAGCCAGATCTCTCGGCCGTAGGGAATATCGACGGCTATCTCTATGCGGTTCTGAAGCATCTTCATTTGGCGCTGCTTCGGAGAGCGAAACATGACCCTCTGCGCCAGATTTCTCTCGTCGAGTTCGACTCCGTCGATCTGGCGTTGCGTTCTTCCTACGATGTGGACCGGACCGAAGTGCAGAACGATCTTCGCCGGACCTGCGCCTTTCTCTGCTGGCGGAAAGCCAGTGCGAAGTCGGCAAGCTACCTGATCCTCCGGTTCTTTCATGGCTACTATCCCGAAGAGATCGTACGTATCGCACGTACGTCTCGCAACGTCGTGGACCACGGCATCCGGGTTGCGTCGGGTGAGGCGAAGCTTTCGCTCTCGAATCCGGGGAAGCTCCACTTTATGCCCGGCGGCACGAAGGATAAACAGCGCGGTGAGTTCGAGTTCGTGCCCGGTTTTGAGCCGAAGCTCTTTGCGGTTCCCGCAGCGGAATTTCTCCACGCGTTGGATCAGATCATCCTCGCGAATCGAGCAGATGCCTGCCTGCCGAAAGAAGAATTGCTCCGGCACTACAGCGCGCCTTCTCTCCTGTCGAGCAAGAAGAACAAAGACAACGTCGTCTCGATCGATCGCGGACTTCTGGCGCACCTCGTGAGTTGCCCGCCGTGCCTGGACGCTGTCAACCATCACTTGCAAATGCCCCCGCTGTCGGACCGTTTCCCGGGCGAACGACTCGGCCGTTATCGCGGCGGTTCAGGAGAGAGCGGCACTACCATCCGCAGAGCTTCAAAAGTTGGAGGCGCCCAGATGCGCTACGAACAAGCATTCAAGGAGATGCTTGCAGCAAAAGGCAGCATTCTCAGGGTGGCACAGTCGCGCCTGCGGGAGTGCTTTGAACATCGGCCCAGGAAATTGTTTGTCGCGGTGAACGGCGAGATCGTGGCCGCACAGGACGTAGCCTCGGACCATAACAAGCAATACATCCACATAAGCCACGAGGCCGCAGTCGATTTCGTTGAGATCTTCAGTGAGCAGGGAGTTCGGCTTGCTTTTATCAGTACACGCCATCCGCCCCTCGATGGCCAGGAGACGCTCTTCCAGGACGTCTCTCTGAGTGCCGGCCGATCACTGCAGGCTGTCCTTGAAATCACTTCTTCCGATCTCTCGCTCGAGGTTACATACAGTGATTCTCTGCTGGTAAACGCGATCGATCTCTCAGGTGCAGAGTCTGATCACAGCCTGCAGTTAGTCGCAGGCACCGGAAAGAACAGCGGAGTTACCCTCGGCTGGTGGGATCGAGCGACCAAGCCGTTCCTTGCATCCGTGCGCGAGCGGTTATCCGGGTGGCTGGACTCCTTCCGACCACTGGCCCTTGCCAGCGCATTTTTCCTAATCTTTGGGGCGGTTGCGGGCCTCTACTTCGCTCGTTCGAACCAGGGATCCCGCGAGGTTGGGGCTCTACTGACTGAGGTAGCCCAAAGAGAAAACCGTCCAATTCAAGCGGGATACCTAACTCATCGCGTCCTTGAATTCGAGGAGACCTCACTCGACGGGCAACAGACAATCGAGCGTGGAACGGTGAATATCTGGAGGGGCTCCGATAAGAAGCAGTTGGCGATGCTATTGTCCTCCCCGGACGGCAAGCTGAAGGAGGGCCTGTGGGAGACTGCCGATGGAACCTATCTCGCGTACAAAGATAAAAAGCTGACCACTCACGCAGCGGCCCCGCGTAAGCTCCAGGACGCGGTCACCACCGGCGACCCAGGATCTATGTGGATGAAGGAACCCCTGGCTGGCGACTTCAAGGAGCTTGCTGCAGGTCGGGGCGCCATCCTCCTTCATTCATTCCACAAGAATTCCATGATCGACTATCAGCCTGTGTCGCAGGATCCGGATAATGCTCGTCCCCATCTGATCGATGCAGTTCTCACGCTGGATAGTAATCGTCGCGCCGTTCACGAAGTGCTCTGGATCGAGCGAAACGGAGAGGTGCGTCGTTACAGCTACAACGAGATCGGTTACGAAAACCGCGAAGCCACTTCGGCCGATATGGGCATATTCTCCCCCAGCGCAAATCTCTCCCGTGGCTATCAGCCTGTCAGAGGCGAGCCTGCGTTGCCTCACGGCGGCGGCGCCTCCCTGGCGCACCTCAACCTGGAAGCATTTATGCTTCTGAATGCCGTAAATGCTGATAGCGGAGAGCAAATCACAGTCACACGTCTGCCACCTGACCACCTCAGCATACGGGGCATTCTTTCCTCCGATGAGCGACTCGCGCAAGTCCGGCATGCGCTTGCCCCAATGGAGGGGAACCCCTCCGTTGATATTGCGCTGGCTTCTGCAGACAATTTGAAGCCGCCCCTCACGACGGGTCACTTCGCTTCGAAGGCGTCTCAAGTTGCGATCAAGAGTTATGAGATCGATGCGCAGACCATACCTGCGCAGGTGCGACTGAAAACCTATTTCTCCAATCGCGGTTATTCCGGTAAGGAGTTGGATAGTGAAATTGAAAGCTTCTGCCAGGAGGCTCTCCGGCACTCGTCCCGGGCCTTGCAGCAGGCGTGGACGCTACATAGCCTCGCCTCGTCGTTCAATATGAGCGACCTACAACACATGAGTCAGGAGGACCGCAGGCAGTGGATTGCGCTCTACCTGCGCCACTCTACAACCCTCCAGTCTGAAATGCAGGCCATCCATCAATCGCTCGATGTGCTCGCCCCAGCTGGTTCGAGCGATGGGACAGGGAGCAAACGGAGTGTTGCAGACTCGGCGCCATCTCCGTCGCTGGATCAGGCCTCAATTCAAGCGCTTTCCGATCAACTTCTAGAGCAGAGCTCCAAAGCCGACAGCGTTCTCAGGTCTACTTTGACAGCGTCGGGCTATCCTCCTCAGGACGTTGACGCACTGTGTCAGAAGTTACAGCTTCTCACTGCAAATGCCGACCGGGCGATCCGTGAAATCGAACATCGTGCCGAGAACTTGGAAGTCAGCCAGGTCGTCCATTAGCCACAATTCAGCAGACTCAAGGGCTTCTCCGTCATCCTAGAGAAACCAGAAGCCGATCACGACAACAGAGGAAAGGAGCACTCGAGTGGAGATAGGCATTCGTGTAAGCACCGTCATCATCCTTCTGGTGATCCCCGCGTTCGTCGTGTGCTCTATTTCATTCGCAGTCGCTCAATCGAATGCGGCCACGCTCAACGGCACGGTTACTGACGCGAGTGGGGCCGCCATCCCGAAGGCAGTTGTCGCTCTCGAGAATACAGCGACCGGTACGGTGCGAACAGGCCTAACCAATCATTCGGGCCAATTTGTGATGCCCTCTCTCGATCCGGGCACGTATGCGTTGAGGGTCCAGAGAGACGGCTTTGCGATATCCGAAGTGAAAGACATCATCTTGCATACGTCCGACAATGTCGCGATTATCGTCAGGCTCAAGATAGGCTCTCTGCGGGAGTCGATCACCACCAGTGTTAACTCGCTCACAAAGGATACCTCCGCAGTCAGCATGACGGTATCGCAGGAGTTTGTCGAAAACATGCCACTGAATGGCAGGAGCTTTCAGGACCTGATCCAACTGGCGCCGGGCGTGGTGAGCGATAGACAGGGGAACTATAGTGTTGACGGCCAGAGGACAGACACAAACATCTACACGGTGGACGGGGTCTCCGCGAACGTAGGCGGCTTCCGAAACGCCAGCACTGCCGGGGGCGCCGGCATGAGCGGGGACACGCCATCGGAGACGACGCTTGGAACAACGCAGAGCATGGCGTCCGTCGAGTCTCTCCAGGAATTCACCATTCAGACGTCCGGATATCTCGCCGACTATGGCCGCACACCGGGCGCACAGATTCAATTCACCACGCGGTCGGGCACTAACAGCACTCACGGGGCGCTCTTTGAGTACCTCCGGAACACGGTTCTCGACGCCAATACCGTTCAGAATGACTACTATGGGTACCCCAAGACAGGCGAACATCAGAACGACTTTGGAGGAACCATAAGCGGCTCCCTGATCATACCCAAACTATACGATGGCAAGGATAAGACCTTCTACTTCTTTTCTTATGAAGGACTCCGCCTGTTGCTGCCGGCATTTGAGAGCGAATATGTTCCCAGTCTGGCCTTTCGTGCATGGGCAGCGCCCGGCATCCGGCCATTCTTGAATGCCGTTCCGCTTCCCAATCAGAAGACCACAGCAGGGGCTGGAGGCTGCTCGGTTCCTGACGTTGCAACCGGGCAACTGACCGTGTGCGCAGGCATGTTTACCCACGGGTACTCCTTCCCGAACTCGGTGGACAACGATAGTATTCGGATCGACCACAGCTTTACATCCCAGCTACATGCTTTTGCCCGATATTCAGACACGCCGAGCACTCAAGTTACAGGTGCGGAGACGACTGAAAGCATCGGCATAAATACACACACTTGGACAGCTGGGCTAACGGCGACCCTTACGCCCTCGGTGGTCGACGATTTCCGATTCAATTTCAGCCGCGACGGGCAGGAGCAGATCGAGAACCTGAGATCGATCGGCGGGTCGGTTCCATTTGAGCGGGGCCTACTTATCCCGACGCAGTACGAAAGTTATTACGCCTCCGCAATCGCGTTGCTCATCATTCCAGGCACTTCCGTGGCAAGCCTTTCCGAATACGGCGGAGAGAATACCGCGCAGCGGCAATACCAACTCGTCGATAGCCTGATCTGGACGCGGGGGAAGCACAGCGTGAAAGTAGGCGCCGACTGGCGCCGGCTAGCACCCACCTATCAGCAGATGCCCTATACCGATATGATCCAGGCGACCAGCTCATCCTCCTTTCAGTATGGATGCGCGGATCTCAATCAAGTCAGCACGAATTCAGCTACGGCGGCGGTGTTCGATCAACTATCGATCTACGCTCAAGACCATTGGAGCATCAATCCGCGGCTTGGTATCGACTATGGCCTGCGCTGGGAATTCAACCCGGCACCGGGAGCAGAGAATGGAATTTACCCAGCTGTCCTTACATCAGGCGAGCTTGCCACGGCAACGCTAGCTCCGATAGGAACTCCGCCCTACAAGAATCAATATGACAAGTTTGCTCCTCGCATTGGCTTCGTCTGGAATGCGGTCTCGTCTTCAGACCACCCCATCACATTACGCGGTGGCTTCGGTATCTTCTACGATACCAACTCCACGATTGCAGGAAATGCGTTCATGGGAGGATTCCCGCTCGAGTTGACTAAGGAACAATCCAATGTCCCCCTGCCGATGACACAGGCGTCCATGGCGCTACCAGATCCTAGCGCCGCGATGAAGCCGCCCTTTCCGATGCTGTCGAATATCTCAACCCAGAATCTGACGTTGCCCTATACGGAGCAATGGAACCTCGCACTTGATGCATCGCCTAACTCACGGAACAAACTCACGCTATCGTATGTGGGAAACAACGGCAGGAAGCTGATTTTCACCCAGGAGTATGGCAGCGCTCCCTTCGGTAATCAGAACTTCCCCCATGGCCTCTATTACACAAACAACGGCTCCCAATCCAACTACAACGCGCTGCAGATCCAGGATGTAGGTCGGATCATGTGGGGGCTGGATTTAGTAGGTTCGTTCACATGGGCCCATGCGCTCGATAATGCTTCTAACGACAGCTCCGCCGACTTTCCCGAACGGGGAAATTCCGATAACGATCTGCGCCGCGTCCTTAACCTTGCATTGAATTACCAGTCACCCACGGATGAGGGTAGAGGTTTCCTGCGCGCGCTGATGGGGCGATGGCTGTTCGCCAACCGTTTCTCCGCACAGAGCGGATATCCGATAGATATTGTTCAGACTCAGGTCGCGTTACCTGGAGGAGAGACTAGTGAGTATCATCCTGACCTGGTGCGGGGCGTACCGATCTATCTCCACGGAAGAGCAGCCTATATAGAAGGTCAGCCAGCCCCGGGAGGTTGGCGTCTCAATCCAAGCGCCTTTGCCTGCGTGCCTACTTTGGGCAGCATAGTGCCCTGTGAGGGTAACATTCCGGTTCGCCAGGGGATACTCGGAAGGAATTTCGTTCGCACCAACGATTTCTGGACGCTTAACACTGCCTTGCAACGCAGCTTCCCTATTCATGATCAGCTCCGTGTTAACTTGCGCGCGGAAGCGTTCAACATCCTGAACCATCCCAACCTGGGCTCTCCCGACGCAACGTTGCCAAGTCCGACGTTTGGCGAAGTAGTGGCCGGTGGAACAACTACGATTGGATCCAGTAATTCGGAGTTTTACGCAATGGGGGCATCGCGCTCGCTGCAACTAAGCCTACGCCTTCAATTCTGATAAGGGCCGCTCGAGAGGGTTGCTCTGTAAGTCGGATATACCAGATTGGCAACAGAAGAACCGTCGCCTAGCGCACTTGCGATAGGTCTAATAACCTTTCATGCTTCAAAATGCATCGCTTCAAGAGTTTGGAACTAACTTCACGGACCTCTAGATAGGAGACTTGTCATGAATTCATGGAGAAACTCGTCGATCATTAAATGCTTCTCGATCTCCCGGAGAGCGACCGCCGCATTATGTGCGGCCGCGTTTCTGGCCGCCGGTGTTCTAGTGCAGGCCCAGCACCCACTTCTAGGACTGCATCATCATGTTCGTCCAGTGGTGGCAAACGGGGAGGCAAGACTGGTGGGGCGACTGCCATCTGGCCAACGCCTCAATCTCTCACTTACGCTGCCTCTGCGCAACGAGGCTGAATTGCGAAGCCTGCTGAGCCGACTTTACGACCCGTCGAGCCCGGATTATCGGAAATTCCTAAGCGTCGCCGAGTTCACCGAAAAGTTCGGCCCCACGGCCGAGGACTTCAAGGCCGTGGTTGATTTCGCGAAGGCAAGTGGCTTCAGCGTTACTGATGAGCCTGCGAATCGCATGACTGTGCCCGTGAGCGCTACCGCGGAACAAATCGAAAGGGCATTCAACGTCAAAATGAACGTTTATCAGCATCCGACGGAGGACCGCGTCTTTTATTCGCCGGATGCTGAGCCGTCACCCGCGCTGGGTGTGCCGTTGACCCATATCGCCGGGCTGAACAGCTTCTCGAAACCGCACCGTGCTGCATCCGCGCTACAAGCGGAACCTGCAGGTGTGTACCAGGCTTCGGGACCGAATGGTATCTACCTCGGAAGTGATATGCAGGCTGCGTACTATGGCGGCACCGTTCTCACCGGAGTAGGGCAGGTGGTCGGCCTGTTTGAGTTTGGCGGTTACAACATGAGCGATGTTACAAAGAGTTTTACTAGCGCTGGACAGACCGAGAAGGTTCCGGTCAACAATGTTGTGCTCGATGGCGCCGATCCTGGCGCGGGTGGTGGTGACGGCGAGACCGTGTTGGACATCGTTGGAGCGATCGGCATGGCCCCGGGGCTTAGCCAGGTCCGTGTCTACATCGGAAGCAACGATGCTGACATCTTCAACAAGATGGCTGAAGAGAATATCGCCAAGCAAATCAGCGTTTCCTGGCTTTGGTCGCCGGATGATCCGGACACCGATGAACCTATCTTCGCCGAGATGGCATCACAGGGGCAGACCATTTTTGCTGCGTCAGGGGACGGCGGCTCGTACGCGGAGAGTGGCGGGTCCATTGCCTACCCAGCCGAAGATCCCTGGGTCACGGCTGTCGGCGGTACGCTATTGCCGGCCTACACCCTCCCGTGGCCGGAAGTGGCATGGGGCACCGGCTATTGCACCGGGGTATGTGCGAGCACCGGCGGCGTCAGCCCTGACGGGATCAGTATGGCCGACTGGTCAGCCAAGTACAACTTGCCGAATTACCAGGCGGGTGTGGCCAATTCATTGAATGGGGGCTCCGCATTTCTCCGCAACATACCAGACGTTGCCGCGAATGGTGGGAGCGGCATTTATAGTTGCCCGCTGGGACAATGCAGTTCATGGGTTGGGACCAGTCTTGCTAGTCCACTTTGGGCCGCCTTTACAGCGCTTGTGAATCAGCAGGCGACGGCTGCAGGAAGACCTACCGTCGGATTTATCAACCCTGCTATTTATGCGATCGGTAAGAGCGCCAGCTATACAAGCGATTTCCATGACATCACCAGCGGCAGTAATGGAGCGTTCGGCGCAGTCACTGGCTACGATCTGGTTACAGGCTGGGGAAGTCCGAACGGGCAGAACTTTATCAACGCTCTGGCTGGAGCGCCCCTTGGTCCATCCAGCTCCTGTCACGTGACCTATACCATCGAGAGCCAATGGTCGGGTGCCTTCAACACGTCCATCACCATTCATAACGACAGTGCAATCAATCTCGAAGGCTGGACACTTACCTGGTCTTTCGCGGACGGACAAACGGTCGCGCAGTCCTGGGGCGGCAATGTGACGCAAAGCGGGTCGACCGTTACGGCATACAACCCCGGGACGGAATATGGCCCCCTGCCAGCTGGCGCCAGCTATTCCGGTCTGGGATTCAACGGGACCTGGAATAACAGCGTCAATGCCGTACCTGCAATGTTCACGTTGAACGGAACCGTCTGCAAGTAAGGCGCATCGCTCATGGCAGCTACTCACCGGTTGGCCGTGAGGCTGAGGAAGAAGGGCTATGTATCAACCCCGTCGCAGGCTTAGTCGCGCAGTGCAAGAGCGACCGCGACACTCCTCAGCCTCAGACCGCAGGGTTCCTATCCCCGGTTATTGACCTCAACTCAAGACGGCGAGCACTATCTGCAATTCAATGGAGGATCGACGTGCATAACTCTCTCACAGGAACAGCATCGCAACCGCCTCGAGGCTTAATGCCGGCAGACGACCGAACCTATCTGGACGGCTTGTGGGCCGCCTTCTATCGGGCGGCGGGAGCTCTGGTAGCGGCGCTATTGGTCGTCACATCCGCGTATGGGCAGGCGGGCATTTCCGCAAACCTTAGCGGCACCGTTACCGATTCCACGGGTGCCCTGATCGTCGGCGCGGTCGTTGCACTCACAAATGCAGCCGAAGGCGCAAACCGTGTCGTGAAAACAAATGGGAGCGGGAGTTTCAGCATTGTCGCCCTTAAACCTGGTAAGTACTTCCTTTCAGCAAGCCAGCCAGGTTTCAACTCCACTGTTGTCTCGAACATTTACCTGAGTGCCAACGATTCATTGTTTCTAAAGGTCGTTCTTAGCCCTGCGGGCGGGGCGGACACCGTCACCGTGAATGATCGCCCAGACCTAATCAATCTCTCCCCCGCGGTGACGAGCACCATTGACCACCAACTCGTCTCCGCTCTGCCATTGGACGGCAGAAGCATCCAGTCTTTGATTACGCTGAGTCCGGGAGTCCAAATCGCTCCCCAGGCAGGAGGAGGATCGAACCCCGGGCAGTTCAGCGTGAACGGCATGCGCTCCGACTCGAATTACTTTACTGTCGACGGTGTAAGCGCAAATTTTGGAGCTTCCGGCGTACCCGTTCCAGGTAGCGCGGGCGCGGGCGCCACACCCGCCACAAACTCGATCGGATCCTTCGCAAACCTGGTCTCAATCGACGATCTGCAGGAAATTCAGATTCAGACGTCGACGTTCGCGCCGGAATTCGGCCGAAGCCCAGGTGCGCAGATTTCCATGGTCACCCGCGCCGGTGAAGAAAAGTTTCACGGCGCTTTGTACGATTACTTCCGGAACGATGCACTGGACGCATCGGACTGGTTCTCAAATTACCTCAAGACCGGGAAGACGCCCCTTCGGTACAACGACTTTGGGGGCGTGGTTGGTGGCCCGATCCTGCTACCGAAGTATGACGGGCGCAAACATCAGACTTTCTTCTTCTTCTCCTATGAGGGGCACCGCTTTGTTCAGCCCCAACCTGCGATCGTGTCGGTCGTCCCCGACCTCGCCGCAAGGGAGAACGCGCCGACGGCAGTGGCGAAGCAGATACTGAGTGCTTTTCCGCTACCCAACGGCGCGGAGATTTATGCCCAGCCGTTTTCCATCGGCCTGGATCAATTCAATATCTTCGGGCACACAATTTGCACACCGGGTACTCCCAATTGCCAGCCCTTCAACGAAGCGTATGACAGCACTGGCTTTTCGAATCCATCGAGAGAGAACGTCTGGAGTTTGCGCCTCGACCAGCAAGTTCACGAGAAATACACGTTCTTCGTCCGCTATAACCGCGCCAGAGACGCCCAGTCGAGCAGGAATGGTAGCGGGGAAGGCGATACGGCTAACGTAAGTAATAGCGACATGAAGACCGACACGCTCACGATAGGAGCCACCCAAGCGATTACTTCGCGTCTCGTCAATCAATTTACGATCAATGGGAGCTCTCAGACGGCCCTATCGAGCCAAACTACGGATAACTTCAAGGGAGCTATTCCTCTTCCCAGTTCCGTCCTGATTCCCGCCGGCAACTGCAATGGATGCTCTGGAAGCATTACGATTGGAGCCATAGGCTCTATTCCCGAGGCATCTCTTAGTCTCGCCAATCCCTCGACCTCGAAGACCCGCCAGATCAATGGGGTGGATCACCTTAGCTATAAACTTGGCAACCATCAACTAAAGTTCGGTGCAGACTATCGGTATGTTTCCCCGATCGTCCCGACCAGCCAGTTGTCCACTGCCCAGGTCTTTACCTCAATCTCAGAACTTGAAACGGGCGGCTTCTTTGTAGGCGATGTTGGTTACTCCCAGGGATATGCGCTTGCTTATAAAACACTGTCAACTTACGCGCAGGATACCTGGAGGGCTCTTCCCAGGCTAACGCTGGTCTACGGCGTGCGGTGGGAGATCAATCCGGCGCCGAACGGTAAGAACGGAAAAGATCCGCTCACTGTCACAAGCCTCAATCAAAACACGCTTGACTTCAGCTATCTTCAGTTCGCGCCTGCCGGCACGCCACTCTATAAGACAAGCTATACAGACTTTGCGCCACGATTTGGTTTCGCCTACATCGTGCATCCTGATAGAGGCCATGAGCTTGTAGTGCGCGGCGGCGCCGGTATGTTTTATGATCTTGGGCAGACCGGTTTTGGCGCTATTTCCTTCCCCAACTCGCAGCAATATTCCGTAGCCCCTTATGAGCCTACTCCGGCCAACCTTGCTTCGTACCCGACCCTCACTCTGCCCGTTCCAGTCGCTTACCTTCATGGACCGGCACCGGACCTGACGCCTAGCCCTGCAAATCCGGCGCAGGTTACGGTGGCGGCACCTAACTACAAATTGCCGCGGTCGTACGAGGGAAACCTGACTGTCGAGCAATCCTTCGGACCCAATACCGTCTTCTCGATTGCGTATGTAGGATCGGTAAGCCGCGACTTGCAGTCTCTGGAGCAATACCAATTTGCGCCCCCCGGCACTCCGGGGGTGCCGACCAGCACAAATTTCCTGGGCCTTTCCATTATCGGCAATCAAGGCTTCGGAAGTTACAACAGTTTGCAGGCGAAGTTCCACAGTCGCTTCAGCAAGCAATTTGAATCCCTGGCTTCGTTTACCTGGTCGCACGCGGTTGACAATGGATCGAACGACGCGGTTCAGGTGATTCCGAGCGGAATCGCAAATCCTAATATCAATCGCGGCGACTCCGATTATGACGTCCGCAGCAGCTTTAGCGAGGCGCTGACGTATAAGATTCCTTCCGTGCGATGGCATAACCCGCTCCGCTACATCGTTCAGGACTGGTCTCTGAACGATCTGCTGTCGCTGCATACCCCGCTGCCATTCGATGTGAACGGCGACAATAGCATCGTGAATTACACGGTCACAGGCGGTTCTTATCTGGTTCGCGCCGACGTTGTGCCTGGCCAGCCACAGTGGATCTATGCCAAGCATTTGCCGGGAGGGCTTCTTACTCCGGGGGGTAAGTACCTTAACTATCTGGCCTTCGCAAATGCCGCTTGCCCGCCTGTTGGGACCGCGATCTGCAACGGCGCCAACATATTGGAGGGAAATCTACGCCGCAATTCCCTGCGGGGTTTCAATTTGGCGCAGCTTGACCTTGGAGTGCAGCGACGGTTCCCAGTCACGGAATCGGCAGGGTTTCAGTTCCGCGCCGAGCTGTTCAACATTACCAATCATCCAAACTTCTCCAACCCTGGTTTAGGAAACACGAACATGGTGGATTATCCAGATGTTTCACAGGTCGGAACTCCTGGGGGTCCTCCCTTCGGATTCGGCGAATCCAGCTCGTCGATTTCAAGTGGTGCGGGCGGATTGGGTTCGCTCTTTCAGCAGGGCGGCCCCCGTGCCGTGCAGTTGGCACTAAGGTTTGAATTCTAACGAAGTCGTAAGGTTCATCGGATTTGGAGGGAGCGCCACTCTTGGCGATCGCCGCTATTGGCAGGCGCTCCCCCTGATTCGAGAATGTTGGAGACCATGAAGAAATCAAGCACGGCCACCGCATTTCCTGCTGTCGCCTTCGCCGCGTTGTCTATCGCGGGGACAGCCCAGGTATTCTCCGCCGCTCCAGAGCCTATCCAGTGGACGCTTGCTGCATCGGTGCGAAGCCATCTTCCTCTTCGAAAAGGTTCGGAGGTTACGGCGCATGTCCATGCCGCTATTCAGCCAGGCTGGCACGTGTATGCGATGGACCAGAGGCCCGGCGGCCCTATAGCCGCGAGAGTCATCGTGCCGCTCGACCAAGCATTCGTACTAGAGGGGGACATTGACCAAACGCAGCCAACAAGTGTGCACGATCCGACCTTCAACATGGAGGCCCGCCTTTATCGCGGCGAGGCTACGTTCATTGTTCCACTCAAAGCCACAAAGGCCGGACCTCCCAAGTTATCGATAGATGTCCGCTACCAGGCGTGCGATGACCATATTTGCCTGCCGCCGACGACCACTCACCTGGCGACGACTATCAGCCGCTGACTGTGGCGAGCATCGACGCACTTTCTCGTTTTGTTCCGGCACGCTCGCGGTCGGACTCTCACGCTCGACACAATAGTTCTGGTGAAACTCCATGCGCAATCTTAGAAGACATTTCGCTATCGCACTCTTGCTGGTATGCGGGTCGACCATGCAGGCACAATACGACGGAAGCGCCGCCGCGAAACAGGAATTTCAGAGTGGCGAGAAGGCCTTTGACAGCGGCAGATACAACGTCGCCATTGAGGGCTATAAGAGGGCTATCGCGCTCGATCCGAACTTTCTGGAGGCCCACCAGAGGTATCTTCAGGCTCGGATCATGGCGCCGGCGGGGCCGGAACTGGATCTGATTGCGAGCGGTAAGAAGCTCAGTGCAAAGCAGCAAGAGGACCTGACTGCCGCTCAAAACAAAGCCGCTAGTGATGTGATCCTCGAATACCAGGCACTCATACGAGAGCATCCGGATAAGGCTGTCTATTCCTGGGCACTCGCGCAGGTCTATAACGAGATTAATCCGCTCACCGAGGAACAACACTGCCGGGAAGCGATTCAGATCGACCCGCATTTCTCTCCTGGGTACCAGTGTCTTGCGTCAATTGCAAGTCTTCGCGGAGACGATGCGAGCGCAATCGACTATCAGCGCAAGGTGATGGAGCTCGATCCCAACAACCCGGACGTGATAGCTAACTATGTATATTTTCTGCGGAATGATTCGGCAGCATTTCGACCCGCAGTAATGGCTTATGTTAAGCGGTTTCCCGATTCATCAGACGCAGCCCAGATGCTCTATTCCTATGGCGCGAAACAGAAGGACGATGCGGCAAAAATCGAGATCTTCGAACAGCTGCGCAAGCAATTCCCGCCGGACAAGTTCTCCGGTTCTCAGCAGGGTGTCACCGATCTCTTCGGCATCTATGATCGTTCCGATCCAAAGAAGGCGCAGGCCCTTGCCCACGAGTTGCTAAGTGCTGATCCTAAGGACGACGCCTTGATTGCGGAGGCGGCCTACGCCGATGCGATGGCGAGAGCAGAGCAGAAAGTGTCAGATCATCAGCCGTCCGACGCACTGGCGATTCTACAAACCGTAAAGTCGCCTTCCTCGCGGCAGTTCAATATGGACCGCAAAAATCTGCTTGAGGCGCAAGCTCTCGATCTGCTAGGCAAGACGCCCGAAGCTTATTCGAGCCTGCTGGGGATCTATGTCAAACATCCGACGGATGAAATTCGGACTGGCGTTGATGAGTACGGCGCTAAATTGGGGAAAGGGAAGCAGGAGATTGAAGCGGCTGTCTGGTCGGCGGTTCAGGCGGAGTCTACTCCCGAGATCCCGTTCACGCTGAAGAAATTCACCGACTCTAGCCAGGTTACCTTGGCCGATTACAAAGGCCGAGTCGTGATCGTGGATTTCTGGTTTCCAAATTGCGGGCCGTGTAGGGAGTCTTTCCCGTTCCTTCAACAGCTTGCCAGTAGATATCGCGACAAGGGCGTTGACGTACTCGCTATCAATGCAACCGAGGGGCAGGAAGCCTTTGTGCTGCCGTTTCTTAAGAGTGCAGGCTATAGCTTTGTTCCCTTGAGGAGCAACTTTGAATGGGCAAGGTCTGTTTACTCCGTGAGTCATTTTCCTACGACCTTCTTCATCGGAGGAGACAAACGTATTTACTTCGAAACGTATGTATCCGACCAGGCTCAGGAGCGCACGGCTGAATTGGAACTGGACATGCTGCTCTCTCACAGATCCCAGTGACTTGTTCGCCGAAATTGGAGTGCTGAAGATTGTGGCCGCCCTCTTAGAGGGCGGTCCGTGCACGAGCGCCGATTCGCATCTTCGTTGGGTCCAAGTACGGCTTCAAGATGAAGGATCAGTGCCGAGCGCAAGACCTCAGTCAACGTGGCGATGGTCTACCTGAAGAAGGAGGCTGCGGACGATCTTCAGGATCTCTGGGCAAAGCATACGACCACCGAGAAGGAGTACGGGGCAGGCTTCGACGGCGATGTGAAGATGTTGGCTATCAAGGACAATTTGGGCAACATGGAACATTGGTACAACATGGCCAACCAGCACTGGATGGAAGCCATCACCCACATCCGGAAGGCGAAGTTCTTCATGGATCAAAACAAAATCGGGGTGACGCGAAGCGACGATTTCGGAAAGATCCTTGTGTTAGCCCTCGAGAACGTCCAGACCTGCCGGGCGGAGTTTCTTCGGAGTCACCGCCGGCGTGCGTGGACATCTGTGTTCCAGCAAATGGAGTTCGAGCGCTGGCTCGACAGCAAGCAGCAAGACGCGTTCATGCGCGACGTATCACGCGACAGCATAATCCCATTTACCGCGGAGAACATTCGCGGCACGTTGGAGAATGTCTTTCGTTCGCGCACGAAGCTGTTCGATGAAAGCGTTGCCCGCGTGTTCGATGACCTGTGCAGCCATGCGGTCGAGAACGGATCAGGACCTGTGATGCCAGAGCAGCTCAAGCGGGGCTGGAACCGAAGCGCAGGATGGAAGACGAATGACAGCTTCAAGGTCAACAAGAAGCTGATCTTCCTGCGAGGAGTGGATTACGAGAGCTTCAGCGGTTTCCATCTTTCATACGGTGAGGGCCGCACAATCTACTCAGACGTCGATCGCATTCTGTGTGTCCTGGACGGCAAGACGCTGGCTGACTGCTACACCATTGGGGAAGCGATTGAAGCGAAATGCCGCTCCCTTGGCAGGGGTGTAGTCCAGGGAGGCGCCGTATTCGAGTCCGAGTACTTCGATGGTCGTTTCTTCAAGAAGGGTACGGTTCACCTCACCTGGAAGCGCCTGGACCTGTGGGAGCGGTTCAACATCACTGCTGCCGCCGGTAAACGGTGGCTAGGAGAAGACACCCAACAGTACCGGCCCAAGAAGAGGCGCGAAGAGACCAACCGTGAGTGCTCGGAGAATGGTCACCTCTTCGTCGACGGCGTCTGCCAGCGTTGCAACGACCCAGAGATTGACGAGGTTGCGGCGGTGGAGTGCGAGTACTGCCGCGCGATCTTCGAGGTCACTGGGCAGAAGCATTGCCCGATGCACAGGGAGGTGGTGGCGCTGCCGCCCTCCCCCGCATGCAAGCTTGCGCTCTCTTCCTAGTGGGTACTACGAAACCGCCCGGTTGATGCGCTTTGCAGACGCCGGGCAGTAGGAAGTTTCATTGGTGCTCTGAGAGGGTCGTTACTCGGCCTCGCCGAGGAGGTTATGACGGAACACTGCCTCCATTTGTTCGGGCGCCATCGTAGGCGGAACCGGCGTTGGTTCGAAAGGAGCCGGCGCCGCTGCGCGCGGAACAAAGACCGGTCGCCCATCTGCTCCCACCCAATAACTCAACGAACAATAGCTTTTGCAACAGTACCAGCCTCTGTAACACCAGCACCTATCCTCTCAACGTCACCTCGATCCCGAACAAGGCAATCTACTCATACGTCCAGCAATGGAGTCTTAGCCTGGAACACCAGGTGGGCAGAAACCTCGTAGGACAGCTTGCCTATGTCGGATCGAAGGGGACCCATCTGACGGCTGTGCGCGACCTCAATCAGCTTTCCCCACTCGGCGACGGGTTGAACCCCTTCGGTCCCGGCCAGCCCATTACTTCCGGGATCTGCTCCAGCGGCGCAAACCTTGGCTTCTTCCCGGTCACAGTGAACCAGCCGGGTAGCAATCTCATCCCCTCCGCGCCCGCCGTCGGCCCGAAGAGCCCCGGTTATCGCAATATAGTGGTCGCCTGCAGCGGCAATCCCGGCTTTGCTAATAACAGCAACGGTCAACCCCTGGGGTTCAGCCCGGATTCCGACCGTCCCTATCCAGGCTTCAGCAACATTATCTCGGTCGATAACATCGCGGGCTCAAAATATAACGCGCTCCAAGCGACGCTGCGCCAGACCGTGGGGGCTTTCACGGTTGGCCTCGCCTACACCTACAGCCACTCGATGGACGACTCCTCCGACCGGAGTTCGGCCAACTTCGCCAACTCGCTCGATCTCCGCTCCAACCGGGCCAGTTCCGACTTCGATCAGCGCCACATCCTCAACGTCAACTACATCTACGACCTTCCCTTGTCAAGCTTCTGCAGGGCTTTACCCACCTCCTTGGAAACGGCGGCGATTCGCCGGATGACTCCCAGTGGATTGCCGGTCCTCAGGTCAGAACGTGGCTCGGCGGCTGGCAGATCAGCGGCATCACCACCTTTCAGACGGGAACTCCCTTCAGCGTCATCAATGGCGGCAGCGACGATGGCACCGGCGCTGCCGACAACGCCGGGGTGGGCGACGGTCTCGGAATCGGCTCCTATGCCGACGTGATCGGCGATGCCAAGACTGGCAAGCCGTTCGTCGCGCCGAATAGCAATAACGTTGGGCCGCTTCTGCTCAATCCTGGCGCCTTCGCCGCTCCTCGTGGCCTCACCTTCGGCACCTCGGGCCGCAACTATCTGCGCAACCCCTCCCGCACCAACTTCAACATGTCCCTCTTCAAGCACTTCAAACCATTCAAAGAGCGTCTCGACATTGAATTTCGCGCCGAGGCCTACAACGTCTTCAACCACACTCAGTTCCGCATCACCGATCCTGCCAATCCAGGAAACACCGGCAACAACGTGATCAACTGCTACGGCAGCCAGACCGAACTCTACTCCGCGGGCGCCACCGGCTGCCTTGCCGGTAACTCCTTTCTTCATCCCGTCGACGGGCACGATCCGCGCATTCTGCAGTTTGGGTTGAAGGGCCAGTTTTGAGCCTGCCGTCTTCATGTCGAACAGCCACTAGACCCAAGGAGTCGAGAGACGTTTTTGAGTCGTTCAGGAGAGAGACCTCTATGCCGTACGTGAACAAGAGACAACATGGATCCCGTTCAGGATGGGATAAGGCGTCTTCGCTTGGAGTTCTGCTTCTGCTCGTTCTGGCCGGCGGATGCGGTGGAGGCACCACCACGGCAGCACCTCCACAGACGGCTACACCAGCTGCGCCTCAATCCTATTTCGCACCCGTAATGGCGGGCACTACCAACCTCAGCACCCCCCTATTCGCGCCGCTGAACTATACTTTCGACGATGCCGGAGGAGCCTTCACCCAGAGCCTCTTCCAAGTCACCGACCAGCAGATGGGCAATCAGCTGCTCACCGCCGGCACGATCGGCCCTTCGTCGCGCGGGCTGCTCGACCTGGGAATCTCTGTTATCTACAACAGTCAATCCAGCTTTGCGGTTACTACGCCTCCGTTCAGCATGCCCCCGAGCTTCGCTCTGGAACTTGCCGGTCAGGCTGGAGCTCTGGTGCAGCTTGGGGGACAGCCGGTAGCGCCTCTGGTTCCCAGCACGCAATGTCCTAACATTGGGGCGACGAAGACCTTTCAGTTCCTTACCATTCCGGGCTCGCTCATCCAGACCAGCGCCGCTCCACAGGCCTACACCTGGAACCCCTTAACCGATACCGCCTATGGAAGCGTTGACGTGAGCACCACGGGCAGCACGGTGAACTTCGCCAACATCAAGCAGTTCACGCTCGGCGGAGGCAGCCCCTCTATCGCAAGCCCCATGGGCTCCGTTCCCGGAGCCTGCGGCTTGAGTTCTTATGGCAACACCATCTCCGTCCCCGGGCAGATCAGTGTTTCGGATCCGAACTCCGGCGGTCAGACAATTTCTGTCCCTGTCCAGGCTATTGCGAATATTGGGCCCTCTGGTCTCCTCGTCGAAGACAATGGAACCGGCGCTGGTGTTACCAAAAGCGCGTACGAGAACGTCCTTGGCGCAGGCACGGGAGCCGTCGGCCTGCCCAGGCCCACCTCTGCTGTTGCCTCGTCTGCACTCAGTGGCATGCAATACCTCGGCTTCATCTATGGAGCGGGAACATTCACCAGGGCTGGGATTGCCACAGGCTGGTCGTCCAATCTCGCTTCGTTTGGTTCCTCCGGTGTCTCGTCAAGTTGTTCCTCCTCCTTCTCTGCCAGCACAACGACGACGATCTATGGTGGGACCTTGACCAACAACGATCCATCCACCTCGCCGGATGGCTCCGGCTTGTGCAACTTCGCCATTGACCTCGGAGTCGAGAATCCGAAGAACGATGGCAGCTATGGCATCTTTCCCGCGGCTAAGGTCTATATCGGTGCGACCTACCCAGCCAATACCACCAAAATTGCCGAGTCCTTCTCCGCCGTGGCCATCGTGGGGCAGCTTCAGGGCCAGTTAGCGATCTTCGCTCTCGGGGTTGATTCCACCCAGCCCTGGTCGATCTACCTGTTGCGGTCGAATTGACGCAAGTCCCTCGAACTGAGGCCACCATGTTTTCGTCTGGGATCAAATTCGGTCTCGGGTCTTCTTTGGGGAAGCGTTTTCCAGAGCGCTTACCCGAGAGCACGGCGACCCCTTTGCAATTTGTGGTTGGAGCGGTAACAACCGGAATGGGCGATGATTTCCGCCGCGGGCTGACAAAGATCAGTCTCGGCGGACTGATCTTCGCCTGGATCTGGTTGGTGGGCGGGAGCTTTCAGGGCGCCAAGGACACACTTGATCGCCAGACGGCAAGCGGAATCGCCATCGAATATGTCGCGGAGCATGTGATGCTCATCGCTTCACATCCACCATGTGTTGAGGCCATTTATTGCTGCCGGGAAGGAATGTACGTTCGTACAAAAAACGTACAGCCGAGTCGGCAATGGTGGAAATTGTGGATATTCCGCAATTGCAAAATCAATAACTTACGTAGTCTGAATGTCCGGGATACTGCGATCCCGATCAGGCCTACCGACAAACTTTGCAATCAGATAGATGCAGGAAGCGTTCGGCTTGCTGCCGTTAATGTGTTGGCGTCGTTTTGTGTCGCGAGTGTGACCTTGCGTCTGGCTAATTTGAGCAGGTCCTCGACCTGAATGGGGAGAGGGCGACCGGGTTGACTTCCCTCTATCGTCCGAATCGCGCAAGCTGCTTTGAACGAACGTAGCGGCAGAAGGACGCACGGGCGGTCATCCGGTAGGTTGAAGTTCAGGATTTGCTCCATTCCCAGCGAAACGGACTCCTGCAAGCTCCGCTGTTGGGGCCCGGTTCTCTCGTGAGTGCCTGAGAGTTGCGAAGCGGTGACGGAGAGCTATGCCGTGGGCAGGGCTCGACAGAGTCTGCGGGGCATCTTAGAAGATCAGCCGCAAGACCAGCTGGATCGCTCTGGGGCCGCCGGTCTGGTAGATGGGATTGAAGCCGCCGTCTGCGCCGCCGGTGCCGAGGCTTTGCGCCAGACTCATGGATGACATCCCGAAGCCTGCGGCGTTCAGGACATTGGTGTTCGTTGAACCGGTGCCGGGATTGCCAAAGTTCGGATGATTGGTCAGGTTGAGAACCTCGGCACGGAACTGGGCCGCAAAGCCGTCCTTGAAGCGGATCTCGCGCTCCACGCTGATGTCCTGCTGGAACATGCCAAATCCGCGCAATGCATTCCTGCCGAGATTGCCCTGGAACGTATTCGTCACTGCGGAGAATGCGGAGGGATTCAGAGCCTTGCCGCCGGGGTATTGCTTTCCGAGAAGATAGAGCGGCACACCTGGATTGCGGTTGGGCCGCTGGTAGTAGGACTTCGTGTAGGTCAGGTCGATCAGGTCGGTGCCGGTGAGAACGTTCACGGGCATTGCGGAGGAGAGATACGTGAGCCCGGTGACGGACCAGGCTCCCAGTATGGCCTTCGCGAGCCGCTGTCGAGGCGTTGGCAGGGAAAACGTGACTGTCGTCGAGAAGTTATGCCGGACGTCAAATTCCGATGGTCCATAATCCTGGGCGGGGTCGTAGGTGAGGTAATAGGGCGCGGGGTGCGCCATGCTCGAGACTGTGTCCAGGGACTTGGAGAGAGTGTAGGTGGACCAGATGCCAGGCCCCCTGCCGAACTTTCGTTCGAATAGGACCTGCATCGATTGATAGGAGGAGCGAGCGTGGTTGTTGACCACTTCGACCATAGTGAAATCGGGGTTCAGGCCTTCGGCCGGCAGCAGCACCTCACGGTGCAGCAGGCGAGATCCGCTCGATCCCACGTAGTTGACGAGAAGCATCATCTGCCCATCGAGCCGCTGCTCGACTCCGGCGTTCCACTCGGCGACGCGGGGAGCATGCAGGTCCTGTGGGAACGCATAGAGTAGGCTGTAGGGCGTCGACAGGATAGCGGGCGAAGGGGCGGCCTGAGAGGTCGTGAGCGGAAATGAGGTGTTGGTGTAGGTGGTCGTCGTCAGGTAGGGCGCACCTTGCGCAACCCGCGAGGCGGCGCTGCTGGCCAGGCCATAGAAGATCCCGAAGCTGCCTCGGAGTTGCGTCTCCCAGCCTGGAGCACGGGAGAACTGGTATGCCACACCGAACCGCGGCGCAAGGTCGAGCTGATCCGCTTGCCACAGTCCGGCAGAGGCTGGGGCAAGGACGAGATCCGCTGGGTTGTCGAGATTGCGTACGGTACGCAGCGGCAGAGCTGCGCTGCTCCCAGGCGTGGCGTCGGACTCCCAGCGGAGGCCATACGTGAGGGTCAGGCTGGGCGCGACGCGCCATGTGTCCTGTGCGAACAGGGATGTATTGCGGAAGCGGAGATGGATGTCACCGCTCTCCGAGGTCTCCACCTTCGCTGTCGTGGTCATCGCGTTGAGAGCCCCGGCGATGCCATTGAACGCATACGCACCCGTGTACCGTCTGTAAGCATTGACGGGCAGCAGCCAGCGGGCATCCAGGCCCACCGAAAGCTCATGGCTGCCAAAGGTGCCGTGGAGACCATCGACGAGCGTCCACTGGGTCTGTCGATTATCGACATCGCGGCCTTCATACAAACCGTTGATGTCGGGCTGCAACGTGGCGACGAAGTTGCTGGCTGGGCTTGCCGCTGTGGGATAGGAGCTGAAGAGGTAGTTGAGCGGGGCCGGGGTGGCGCCACCGTAGCCATCCGCTGTGGCAAGCGTGCCCGACCTATAGGTGCTGAGTCCGAGGCGAAGGTCGTTGTAGCTTGAACCATTGAAGCGCGTGGTTGCACCCAAGGTGAGGGTAAGGACGTTGACGTCCGTCACGCTTGTGGTGCTGGTGGTGTAGAAGTTGAAGGCTCCCCGTTGCGATTGGTATGACGGCGAATAGCTGCCGCGCAGGAAGTACGACTGGTGTTCGGCGGGAGTCCAATCGAAGCGCGCGCTAGTGGTGGAGAGGTGGGCCAGGTTTTCAGGATTGGTCGCGAAGATGCCGAGCAGGGAGTTGGTTGCGGGACGATTCGGCTGCGGGAACGCATTCAGCAGCGGCTGGATGGAGGAAGGCGCATCCTCCCGGGCACTGAGGCTGGGAACATACTCCGCGCGTGTCTGCGGAACGATGAGCCGAAGCCACTCCTGGGAGTTGAAGAAGTAGGCTTTGCGCCGCCATAGGGGGCCGGAGGCAGTGAAACCGAAGTCGTCCTGGCTCTCTCGCGCGCGCCCAAGGCCGTTGTGTTTGCTGAACCAATCGGCGGCGTCCAGGGCGTCGTTGCGAAAGTACTCAAAGAGCTTGCCGTGAAACTCGTTTGTGCCGGAGCGCGTGATGATCGCGATCTGCGCGCCGGGCAACCGGCCATATTGCGGGGAGTAGGAAGAGCCTTGAATACGCAACTCCTCAATCTCATCCAGCGATACGACCGAGTTGGTGCCTCCCACCACTGAGACGGCCAGCAAAGATTCTCCGGCGCCTTCGCCCAGGGTCACATCCGCGCCCTGCGCCACGCCGAAGTTGACGCTCACGCCATCGACGGTCGTGTAGTTCTCCGTGGTTCTTCGTCCATCGATGCTGGATTGCCCGGGGCTGGTGAAATAGGTCGCTGCGGTCACGTGCCCGGGAGTCAGCTTCAGGAGTGGTTGAAAGCTCCGTCCGTTGAGGGGGATTTCACTGGGGAAGTTTCTGTCCAGCAGTGCGGAGGCGGTGGGAGCAGGGGCCCCGGACCAGTTGAGTGAACGCGAACTGACGGTCTCAGAGGAGTAGCCAAGCTCCATGACGAGATTCTCGGAGACCTGGCTCTGCATGTGGAGGTGGACGTCGGAATGTACGGTCACCTTGAAGCCGAACCGCTGTACGCTGACGCGATAGATACCCGACGTAAGGCCGGTGAGCAGGTACACGCCCTGGGCATTGGTGTGGGTCGAGGTCGATGTCGTCGAGATGATCTGTGTCGCGGTGACGAGCGCGTTGCGGATCGGCTCACCTGACTCCGTGGTGACGCGGCCGGAGAGCGTGGCTGACTCGATCTGCGCCCGGCACGGCAGGCTCAGCGTACAAAGCAGCAGAGTGAGATAGAACCAGGAATTCAGGAAAGGTGTGCGGCTGAAGCCAGAGCCGCGAGCCATCGTCATGGATGGTTCGGTACCTGGTGGAGATACGCATAGAGTAGCGGCGGTCCGCTTGGCGTGCGGACCTCCATTCCATGGTCCGCTGTGATGAACACAGCATCGACCTGCTTGAGCAGCTGCGCGTCGGTGACGCGCAGGACCCAACGCTGCAACGCGGCATCATCCTCGGTGAAGGTCCCCAGTTGGAGTGGGATCTTCGAAGAACCTTCCGTCTGTCCCCATGCGTGGTAGGTCGTCTTGCCGCTGCGCCCGGAGGTGGGCAGGTCAAAGGCGACGAACATCATGGGGCCACCCTCGCTGTAGAACACGCGGCCGAAGGAGGGTGAGCGCTGGCCCTTCGTATTGTTGTCGTAGACGTCGACGACATGCAGATTGCGCTGCTCCATCAGGTGGGAGGCCTCGTTGCGCCTGCGGACATCTGCGGCTTCGCTCACACTGGCGGCGACGTTCGTAGTCAGCTCGCGTACCTGGTCATCGCGCATGGCGATAAGCTTTACGTCCTGCGCGTGAGCGCTGCGGGCCTGATCGAGCTGCATCTGGATCTGCCGGATGAGCGCCTGCTGCGTATCGTTCTCCATGTGAAGCTTGGTCAGATTGGCCGTGAGGTCCTGATTGGTCTGCGTGTCATCCTGCTGCTGCCGGCGAAGCGTGTTCAGCTCGCTCTCGCTGGCTTCGAACTCGTGACGAAGCTGTAACAGCTCCGACTCAAGGCTTGCCTCGTGGTCGCGGCTTACGAATGCCTCTTGTGTCGCTGTCGGGGATTCGCTGCCTGGCTGCGGCGCGGCGTTTGTGGAGGCACTCTCGTGGGTGGAGGTGTTGTGTACGGACGCCACCGATGCGACGGGCTGTGGGTTCCATCGCGCTGCATAATGCGCGGTTGCGAGTCCACCGGCGAAGCACACGATGCCAGCTGCAGCGATGCCCCACCAGGCCGGGAGGCGGGAGCTTCCCGCAGCTGGGGCAGCATGCGCCGAAGTAGGAGGCGGCGGTGGTGTCGACGGGGCGATCGCTGAGCTTCCGTTGAAGCTCAGCGGCGTTGAGACTACCGCGTCAGAGGTTGCAAGAGCGCCTCCGAGCAGAGCCATATCCCGATAGAATTCGCTGCAAGCCTCGCACACAGAGAGATGATCATCCAGCCTGCGCCGGTCAAAGGGCGAAAGCTGTTGCGCTGCCGCCATCATGCAGAGCTCTTCAAAGATTGTGTGCGGATTATCCAAGGGCTGCTAAACCAAGTTCCACTATAACGCAAGCTTTCGCTCCTCTTTGCGCCCGTTATCGTCAAGGGGAGCCGTGACCTGCCCGTCGTCAAGGGGTGATGAAAAAGTTCGTTTTTCTTCACCAGCCCTGGTACAGATTGCCGCCACCTTCTGCATACCCCAGTACAGGAAAACTCAGCTCGTTGCGACGATGTCGCCGGCAATGCCGGCTTCACGCGGACGATCCCCCCTGTCCTTTGGAGGTCATTTGCAAAAGCTCAACCGCTTTCTTTCGGTCGCCGTTATCTGTGCGGCTGCCACGACCGCGATGCTCGGTCAGGCGCTCAGCGGCCTTTCCGGCACGGTTTCCGACCCGTCGAAGTCAGTTGTCACGGGAGCCAAGGTCACGGTCACCAATGCTGCAACCGGCATCAGCCGCACGACGGTTACGTCATCGAGCGGGTTTTACACCTTTCCCAGCCTTGAGCCTGGCAATTACAGCGTCAAGGTCGAAGCCAACGGCTTCAAGTCGGACCTCACGTCCGCGGTCGCTCTCAACGCCGCTGCCCCGGCCTCTGTGGATTTCAGCCTGCACGTTGGCGACGTCAGCGATGTGGTTACGGTGGATGCTGTAGCTCCGGAGCTGGATCGCAGTTCCGCCAGCCTCGGCGACACGATGAAGGAGCGGACGATTGAGCAGCTGCCGATGAACGGCCGCGACTACGCTCGTCTCAGCCTGCTCACTCCGGGCGCCGTCGCACGCAGCCGCTATATCGCCGACATCAGCTTCGACGGCCTGCACTCCGTGCATAACCAGTACTCGATTGACGGCGTGGATGCTTCGCGCGTCGACCAGCCTTACATGGCAAACGGCTTCGAGCGTGGTGCTCGACTGCTGACGGGAAGCCTGGAGACCATCGCCGAGTTCCGCGCACAGACCAGCGGCTACCAGGCTGAGTATGGCCGCTCCGCCGGTTCGGCCATCAACATCGTGACCAAGAGCGGAGCGAACAAGTTCCACGGCGAAGCTTACGACTTCTTCCGTAACGAGGCACTGGACGCGCGGAACTTCTTCGCACGAGCGTCCAAGCCGCGCTTCCGCTTCAACGACTTCGGCGGAAACGTCAGTGGGCCCATCTATAAGGACAAGACCTTCTTCTTCGCGAACTACGAGGGTTCGCGCCAGCAGATCGGCATCCTAGGCTCGGGCCAGGTGCTTAGCTCCACGGCCCGGGGGACTGCTCTGTCGCTGCACCCGGAGCTTGCGCCGATCCTCGCCGACGAACCGATTGGCGTCGATAACCCCGCGACCCCGAATTTCGCCACTTACTCGGTCGTGTCCGACACCAGCGTGACCGAGAACACGGGCAGCGCCCGTATCGACCACAACTTCAGCGCGAAGGACTCCATCTTCGGGCGTTTCAACGTGAACGAGACGTTCACGCATGGGCCGCTCTTCGGCGTCACCACCTCGGCACTCGGTGTCAACGATCACCAGACGGTGCCGCTGACGACCACGAACATCGCCATCCATGAGCAGCACATCTTCAGCCCGACGTTCATGAACGATGCGCTGGCCGGCTTCCAGCGCTGGGCCAGCACACTGGACTCCTCCGAAGCGATCCCGCAGATCTCCATCACGGGGATCGATGCCGTTGTCGGTTCGCGCGGGAACTCGCTGGGCAATAACAACAGCTACCAGTATGGCGACTCCCTGACGCTGGTGCGCCACAACCACACGCTCAAGGTCGGTGGCACGTTCTACCGGATCCAGCTAAATGCCAAGAGCATCACGAACGCCACGGTGACGTACACCTCGGTGGCGAACTTTGAAAACAACGTCGTGACGCAGGTGACGCAGACCGCCGGTAACCCAGGCCACGGTACAAGGGCATCGCAGCTTGGCGTGTACGCCCAGGACAACTGGCAGCTGCGTCCGAACCTGGTCATCAACTATGGCGTGCGCTGGGACTTTGAGACCACACCGCACGACAAGTTCTACTCCACCCAGACCTATCTGCCTTCCACAGGGGCGTTGGCTGCTCCGGGCACGGAGTACTTCAAGAAGAACTACCGGGACTTCGGCCCGCGTCTCGGAGTAGCGTATTCGCCCACGCAGCGTACTGTGGTGCGCGCCGGCGCCGGAATCTTCTACCAGGCGTATCCGGTCGGCTTCGGTTCGTACTATGTACCGACCAATACCATCCAGGGCAACCTGACGCTGACCCAGTCGGCCATCCCCGGATTGAGCTATCCGTACACCAGCTATCTCGCCAGCGGCGTTGCTCCCACCCCGAACGTCTACGGCTTCCCGTCATCCAAGCCCGACATCTACGCGACGCAGTACAACCTGAGCGTTGCGCAGGAGCTCTCCCAGGGAACCTCCGTCCAGGTCTCGTATGTGGGCAACCACGGAGTCAATATTTGGCGTGAGACGGATATCAACCTCTACAACAAGGGGACAACGGTACGCCCCAACTCCAAGTATGGCGACATCTACCTGGAAGGAAACAACGGTCTCAGCAACTATAACGGCTTCCAGTTTTCACTCAAGGAGCGCTTGAGCAAGTCGCTCAACCTCGCGGCCAACTACAGCTACGGTCACGCGATCGACAACGTGCAGGACCAGGGCATTTATTCCAGCGAGGCCCAGGACAACAACAATATCGCTGCAGAGCGCGGCAATGGCTCCGGCGATGTGCGTCACAACTTCACCTACAACGTGCTCTACGAGCTTCCGATGGGCAAGGGACATTCATTCCTTGGCTCCGCACCTGCTCCCGTGTTGCTGATGGCGTCGGGCTGGAGCGTCAACTCTCTGGGCATCTTCCGTTCGGGCGTTGCTGAGAACGTGCAGCAGAGCATCAACACGTACGGCAATGGAGACTTCATCAACCAGCGGCCAGACCGCGTGGCTGGAGCCGCCATGTACGTCACGACGCAGATAAACCCGACGACTGGCTATGTGGGCTATCTCAATCCTTCTGGTTGGGCTACGCCTGCCACAGGCACCTTCGGCAACTCTGCCCGCAACGGGACTTACGGACCTCACTTTACGCAGTCCGACATCTCGCTTCTTAAGGACACCGAGATTCGCGAGGGCCAAACGCTGGAGTTCCGTGCGGAGTTCTTCGACTTCCTCAACCACCCCAACTTCGGCTTTCCCACCACAACGTACGGTTCTGCCAGCTTTGGCAGCATCACTAGCACCTTCGGCAACACGATCGGCTTCGGAACGTCGCGGCAGATTGAGTTCGCTGTGAAGTACAAGTTCTAAATCAACACGGACCGCCGTGCTTGTCTTCAGAGAGCGCGGCGGTCCTTTCCCTTTAACTACCAAGAGGAATTCTGCGTATGAATCGTCGTCCCTTGTGTGTTGGCGTAGCTGCTTTGCTTGTCGCAACGTCCTCCGTTATTGCCCAGATCACTCCGAAAGACATCATCAGCCTGCGCAAGGTCGCCGATGTTCAGATGACGCCCGACGGATCGACCATCGCTTACACCGTCTCTACCCCCGCCCCGGATAATACTCAGAAGAGCACGCATATCTGGATCACCTCGACGTCTGCTCCGGGAAAGGCGCATATCCTGACGCTCAGCGAAGCCACGGAGACCTCGCCGAGGTTCTCACCTGACGGGAAGACTCTCGCATTCCTCTCCGATCGCAAGAACCCCATCACGCTCAGTTCCACCAGTCCGTTTCCGTTCCACCTCACTGGCGTGGAGAGCCGCCCCGAACTGGTGGAAGCTCTCAACAAGCCAGCGTCTCCGGCTGATGGCAAGGACAAGCCGACGAACCAGATCTGGATCATGCCGCTGGCCGGCGGTGAAGCTACGCCTCTTACCGGCATCCCGGGGGCGGTGAAGGCCTTCAGCTGGTCTCCGGATGGTAAGACGATCGCGTTCATCCGTCAGGACGAGGACTCGAAGGCGCTCCATGACAAGAAGGAGCGGAAGGATGATTCCTATGTCGTCGATAGCGACTATCGATTCGGCCGCATCTATCTTTACGATCTTGCAAGCCATACGGCTCGCCTTCTCACGACTGGGGAGCGCAATATCGACAACATCGACTGGTCGCCGGACGGCACAAAAATCGTTGCTCGCATCTCGCCGACTCCGCGAATCAATGACTACTGGCGCGTATCGAAGATCCAGATTCTGAGCTCGGCCACCGGCGAGGTAGAGAAGACAGTATGTGAACACGCGTCCTCCGCGGGCGTGCATTGGTCGCACGACGGGGATCACCTTACCTATAGCCGCGAGACCGAGAAGGGCATCACTGGCGTACCGGTGCTGTACAGCCTCTCCAGCGGCAAAGAGGTGGTGGTGGGCAAGAACGTTCCGGCGACGTGGAATACGCTCACCTGGAGCGGCGATGGCTCGCATCTGGTGCTCACCGGGATCGAACGCACGATCGGCGTTGTGGGTGATGTCACCCTTTCTACCGGCGATGTGACGGTGCGATCGGAGAAGAGCTTTGCTCAGCGCAATGTCTCGATGAGCCGCGATGGTTCGATGCTGGCTACGATTGCGGAGACGACCTCGCATCCCGGCGAGGTTTCGATCCTGACGGGGACACAATGGACCACGCTCACTGAGACCAACCCGCAGGTCGCTGGATGGCATCTGGGTGATGTTCGCGAGATGAGTTGGAAAAGCAAGCGAGATGGAAGGACCATCTATGGAGTGCTGCTGTTGCCGACTGACTATCGAACTGGCCAGAAGTACAAGACGCTGGTGCAGCTGCACGGTGGGCCAGAAGGCTCGTGGGACATCGGCTGGCTGGGATCGTGGCATGATTGGGCGCGCCTGCTGACGACCCACGGATATGCGGTGTTTCTGCCCAATCCGCGCGGCTCCGATGGACAGGGCACGGCCTTCACTGAGCTGAATTACCAGGACTGGGGTGGCGGTGATTTTCAGGACGTCATGGATGGTGTCGATGCTGTCGTGGCGCAGGGAATCGCAGATCCGCACGAGCTGGTGGTGGGTGGGTGGAGCTACGGTGGCTTTATGACATCATGGTCCGTGACTCATACGGATCGCTTCAAGGCTGCGATTATGGGCGCGGGGGTGACCGACCTCTTCTCCATGGCGACGACGACGGATATCGCACCGGACTTCCTCGGGGGGTACCTTGGCGCATTCGATACGGGGCACGCCATGTATGATGCGCACTCCCCGATGCGCTCCATCAATGAATGCCATACTCCGACGCTCGTGATCCACGGTGATGCCGACGAACGCGTGCCTACCTTCCAGGGGCAGGAGTTCTACAACGCGCTTCGCTTCATGGGGCGTGAGACCCAGATGGTTCGCTATCCACGTGAGCCGCACGTCTTCGCGGAGATGGACCACCAGATCGACCTGCTGACACGCGTGCTGGCCTGGTACGACTCCCATCTGCAATAACGATGCGGGGCGGGCTGAACGTGAGGTCCGCCCCTTTATCGCTTCTTCAGCAAGATCTCCCGTAGCTTGCGCATGCCGCGGTAGTAGTGGTGGCGCACATTGCCCTCGCTCTGATTCAAGCGTTGCGCGACATCCTCGAAGGTGAGTCCTTCGAGGAAAGTCAACTTGAGAGTCTCGCGCTGCGGCTCGGTGAGATGAGTGAGGGCCTGGTGAATGGCGTGGCCTGCCTCGCTGGGCAACAAGTTGCGCGAGGTGGCATGCAGTGCCTCCTGCAGCACCTGCCGATCGATCAAATCGATCGCGTGCTGCTGGTAGTACCCCCGCGACTGCAGGGACTTCTTGTGATTGATGCTGCGATGATACGCATACTGCATGAGCCACGTACGGAACGATCCCCGCGAGGCGTCATAGAGGTGGAATGCGCGCGAGATGTCCCAGAACACGGTCTGGGCCGCATCCTCTGCCTCTTCGTGATTGCGCAGGATACGATTGGCGACCTTGAGAACCTGGGGATAATGCCGATTGAAGAGAGCGGAGTATGCTGCATCCACGCCGTCGCGAACCCGGTTGATGAGGTCCTCATCGGACAGAACATCCAGGTGCAAGAGCGTCTCCGCCGTTCTTGATTCGACGATAACTTTGGTTCGCAATCGCCTCTCGCTGAAACAGGAGCTGGGTTCAGGGCAGTCGGTCTTGCTCAACAGGGTATCTTTCCAACTTACCACCTTGACTCCCCGAACGCCCCATTTTGCGCGCCGGGAAAAGTTGTTCCCACGGTTGGTACATTCCGCCGTCCTGAGCTGCATAGGAACATACACAGCATCAGCTTCATGCGGGGGAGAGAGTTTGACACATCGGATACGGCTGTTCCTTCATCGCCGCGCGGCCATTGCCGCCGGGATCATCGTCTTCAGCATCGGCTCTGCGTGGTCGCAGGCGGCACAGAAATCCGATGAGCCTGCGCCGCTGACGCTCGCTTCCACACGGTCGATCGATTTTTCAACGACGGAAGGAACGTGGATCTCGCTCGACCTCTCTCCCGATGGAAAGACGATCGTCTTTGAGCTGCTGGGTGATCTTTACACGCTGCCAGCGAGCGGTGGCGCCGCGAAGCCGCTCATGACCGGTATGGCGTATGACAGCCAGCCACGCTACTCTCCGGACGGCAGAAAGCTCGTCTTCCTCAGCGACCGGACCGGGGCGGACAATCTCTGGATCTCGGATGCGGACGGTTCGCACCCCTATGCGCTGACGAAAGAGAAGCACACCGACTGGATCTCCCCGGAGTGGACCCCGGATGGACGCTTCATCCTGGCTGAGCGCGGTTCGGATGTCTTCGGTGGCCGCGAGCTGTGGATGTATGACATCAACGGCGGCGCTGGCATCCAGATCACCAAGGCATCGCCCGCGCCCAAGACACCGAGCGACCGCCAGGTCAACGTCGCCGGCGCTGTTTCTTCCCCCGATGGCAGATACCTGTACTACAGCCAGCGGAATGGCCTGTTCGGATATAACGCGAAGTTCCCGCTATGGCAGATCATCCGGCGCGACACCACAAACGGGATGGATGACACCATTACCGCGCAGGTGGGTAGTGCGATTCGTCCGCGTATCTCGCCCGATGGGCGATGGCTGGTCTACGGGACGCGCGAAGATGTGAAGACGGGGCTGCTTGCGCGGGATCTGCATACCGGCGCCGAGCACTGGGTGCGCTATGGCCTGGACCGCGATGACCAGGAAGGCATCGCCGCGAGGGACCTGCTTCCCGGTTATGCCTTCACTCCGGATAGCAAGTCCATCGTTATCTCGTATGGAGGCCACATCCATCGGGTGGATGTGGCGTCAGGAAACGCGGTCGATATCCCCTTCACCGCAGAGGTCAAGCAGCCCCTGGGCCCGCTGGTCCACTCAGAACATCGCGTGGAAGGA
This sequence comes from Bryocella sp., assembly GCF_058498515.1. Taxonomy (NCBI): domain Bacteria; kingdom Pseudomonadati; phylum Acidobacteriota; class Terriglobia; order Terriglobales; family Acidobacteriaceae; genus Bryocella; species Bryocella sp. The sequence goes on along the minus strand of NZ_JBMHYI010000064.1, from coordinate 60,643 downwards.
GGTCAGGTCGTCGCGCGCATCGCATCGGATCCCGTGCTTTCGCCTGATGGGGAGCATGTCGCATTTTCCGCACTCGCCCATCTGTGGGTGTCATCCATCGCAGGAGGCGCGCCGCAGAGGCTGACCAAGTCCGACGACGCCGAGTTTCAACCCGCCTGGTCACCCGATGGAAAGACCATCGCCTACGTGACGTGGGATGCGATCAGCGGAGGCGCGATCTGGAAGATGGCCGCCGACGGATCAGGCGAGCCCACACGCCTTACGACCGTGGCGGGGTACTATCGCCAGCCGGTGTGGTCGCCGGATGGTGCCCAGGTCTTCGCGGTGCGCTCCTCGGTGGAGGACAGGCGTCTCCGGCGCCTGGAGACGCAGTTCAACCCTGATGAGGTGCTCGTTGGCGATGACATCGTTCGAGTGCCATCCTCCGGAGGCGACTTCCAACGGGTGGCTCCTGCACGTGGTGCCTCACGTCCGCAGTTCGTCGCAGGCTTCGATAGGCTCTTCCTTGATTCAGGAAAGGGCCTCGTGTCGATGCGCATGGATGGCTCCGACCCTCAAGAGTTGATCGTCTTCAAGGGCAAAGATGTGCAGGGCAAGCATGATCCTGTCGTCGCGCGTGACGTCGCTATCAGTCCAGACCACAGCTCTGTTCTCAGCCTCATCAACCATCAGGTGTGGCTCTTCAAGCTGCCTCAGGTCGGTGGCCCCGCGATAGAAGTCGATATCGATAAGCCCAGCATCGCGGGCAAACGCCTCACCGTTGATGGCGCAGACTCCCTGTCGTGGTCACCGAAGGGAGATCAGATCCTGTGGACCATCGGCGCTACACTCTTCCGCATACCGCTTGCGAAGGTCGAGTCTGCGATAGCGACAGATCTGATCCCCGTAGCTCCTTCCACGCCCCCGGCACCGCCAACTGATGCGGCTACGCAGGCTGCGGCGCTGAAGCCCACCGAGATGCCCTTGCACGTCGAGGAGCCTCGCCTGGTGCCTGAAGGCTCCGTTGTTCTGCGCGGCGCAACGGTCATCACGATGAAGGGCGATGAGGTTCTGCAGCACGCAGACATCGTCATCACCGGCGATCGTATCGTGGAAATCGGAACCCAGGGCAAGGTCTCCGTGCCTGCCGGAGCTAAGGTACTCAACGTCGTAGGTAAAACCATCATGCCCGGCATCATTGATGCGCACGCACATTTCACACCTCTACGCCGCGGCCTCCTTGAACTCAACAGTTGGCCCATGGAGGCCAACCTTGCCTACGGTGTCACGGCCACGCGCGATCCCCAGACCTTCTCCACCGATATCTTCGCCTATCAGGACCTCGCCGATACGGGCCGCGTCCTTGGGCCCCGAGCTTATTCGACCGGTCCCGGCATCTTCGCCGAGAACGATCTGCATTCGCTCGACGATGCGCGTCACGTGATTGAGCGCTACACGCGCTACTATCGCACGCACCTGCTCAAGAGCTACGAGGTCGGCAACCGCCAGCAGCGTGAATGGATGGTGCAGGCCTCTGCCGAACTGCACGCGATGCCTACGACCGAGGGCGGTCTCGATACAAAGATGGACATGAGCCAGGTCATCGATGGCTTCACGGGGAACGAGCACAACCTCCCGCAGACCCCGCTGTACAACGACATCGTTCAGTTGCAGGCGAAGTCGGGTACCAGCTACACGCCGACGCTGGTCGTTGCCTATGGCGGCCCTACAGCGACCGAGTACTTCGTCGAGCACACGGACCTGTTCAACGATAAGAAGCTGAGGCACTTCACGCCGCCGCTCATCCTTCACATGGACGCCGAACGAGCCCAGTGGGTCCGTGACCCTGAGTACATCTTCCCGCAGCAGGCTGCCGATGCCGCGAAGATCCTGCGTGCGGGAGGGCTGGTGAATCTAGGAGGTCACGGGCAGATGCAGGGCATTCAATGCCAGTGGGAGATGTGGGCCTTTTCCATGGGTGGCATGACCCCGCTCGAAGTCATTCGCGTCGCGACGCTCAACGGCGCCAAGGCCATCGGTTTCGACAAGGACCTTGGCTCGCTCGAGGTTAGCAAGCTGGCTGACCTGATCGTTCTCGACAAGAGTCCGCTGCGGGACATCCACAACACGAACTCGATCCACTGGGTGATGCGTGGAGGCATACTTTACGACGGCGATACCCTCAACGAGGTCTATCCCAAGGCCACGGTGCATCCCGAGTCCTGGTGGCAGAAGGATGATGAAGCCCGGGCTGCCAGCGCGAAGTAAACCGGATGAAAGTGTAACAGAATGGAAGAAAGGCGCTCCTTTATAGGAGCGCCTTTCCTTTTGCGAATGGGAAAGGTTTAGAGCATTTCCCCAATTGCCGGGTATCCCGAAAGAGGCTTGCAGTGGCGTTTTCATGGGGAGGAAACGCCCATGGGAATCAAACCTCTCCTATACACCTATAGGAAAATGCTCTAGCGACTGGCCGGCGCGTTCTTCACGTAGGTATCGAGCCACGCTTTCGTCTCCGCGATGACAGTTTCGAGTGATTCACGTGCAGCATAGACATGCGCCTCCAGCGGCAGCGACACGAATCGTACGGTGGCTCCGTTGCCCTTCAGCGCGGCATAGAAGCGATCGCTCTGGATGGGGAAGGTTCCCTGATTGTCATCGGCGGCTCCATGGAAGAGCAGGATCGGCGTCTTGATTCTGTCCGCAAAGGAGAAGGGTGACATGTCATAGTAGAGCTTCGACACCTGCCAGTAGACACGTTCTTCGCGCTGGAATCCGAACGGCGTCAACGTACGGTTGTAGGCGCCGCTCATCGAGATGCCAGTTTTGAACAGGTTGCTGTGTGCCAGCAGGTCCGATGTCATGAATGCTCCATAGGAGTGCCCGATCACGGCCACACGATTCGGATCGACCACACCCAGCCTGCGGCCTTCGTCGACGGCTGCCTGCGCTCCGGCAACGATCTGCTCCACATAGGTGTCGTTCGGCTCCTCCTTCCCCTGGCCTACGATCGGGATGGCGGTGTTCTGCATCACGGCGTAGCCCTGGGTCGTGAACAGGATTGGGATGGTTGTGAAGGTGTAGCGTGGGAACATGTACTCGGAACCTGTGACCTGACCCGCAGCGTCGCGGCTCTTGTACTCCACCGGATACGCATGCATCAGCGTGGGCAGGGGGTCGTCGGCTGTCTTGTACCCGGGCGGCAGATACAGATCTGCGCTCAGCTCTACACCGTCCTTACGCTTGTAGTGCAGGACCTTCTTCTCCGGCAATGGAATATTGCCGTACGGATTCGCGAAGGCCGTGAGTTGCTTCCAGTCATTTGCGGGAAGCGTCGTCAGGAAGTAGTTCGGCGGCATGGTCGGGCTCTCGCGCCGCACCAGGAACGTCGAAGCCTCTACCCGCGCATAGGGAAAATCGTACATCTTGTCCGCGGACCTCCACATCTCTGTCCGCTTGCCGGTGTCGAGGTTGACGCTGCTGATGAACGGATGATCGCCCCGGGGCGTGGACCCAACTCCCGTGAAATATGCGCTGGTGCCATCTTCAGTGAGATCGAGCACCGGGGCGCCAGACGCGTTTACATGGCTCAGCGGCAGGCCGGGATCTGCGTAGTGGTCCTCCAGCGATACGGAGATCACATCGTGCGTGTCACCGGTTGAAGGATTGATTGCCGTGAACCGAAGCTCGCGATCCTTGTGCCACTCCTGTTGGGCCAGAGCCACGTGGTCGTTGCCCCAGGTGATGCCCACGTCTCCCTTCAGGTAGGTCACTTCGATGACGCGCAGAGGCAGCGCGGCGATCTTCTTTGGCTCTCCCCGGAACGGAGCATCCAGGGTATAGATGGCGTCGCGGACCGAAGCCTTGTTCTTCGGATCGCCGCCATCCTCGGCATAGACCCAGCTCACCGTGGCCGGGGCGTCCGAGCGCCAGCCGTAACCGCGAGCACCAGGTTCTACGGCGTCGAAGGAGATCGGGATCGCATCGGACATGGGCTTGTCGCCCAGCAGCTTGACCTGCTGCCCGGTGCTCGTCTCCACGATGGTGGAGAGAAGCGGGAAGTTATGTACCGGGATCAGGTAGGAGAAAGGCCGGTGCCTCGCTTCAAGGAGGACATACCTGCCGTTGGGGGAGGGTGTCGCCTTCTCGTAGAGCGCCGGCCTGGCGAGTGCACGCGTGGCACCGGTGAGAGTAATGACCGTGGGGACGGAGCTCGCGTAGTACTCGAAGATCCTCTCTTCCAGCGGCGTTTGCAGCATATCCTCATTGGTGCGGGCAGGTGTCACGCGGCCAAGGTTTTGTTGAATCGCAGGCCCTGTCGGTACGCCACCCTCCTTCGGTGCGGCGCCGGGATTCGCCGGAATTGCAAGGCACACGACCTTCTTGCTATCGCTGACCCACATGCAGGGCTTGTTCAGAATGGCATTGAGCTTTATGCCCGGGACAAACATTGCATGGGCCGTGACGGCATCGACGATCCATAGACTGAGGCCCGCGGTCGTGGCCGCGACGGCCACCAGCTTCCTCCCGTCGGGAGACCAGTCAGCTTCGATCAGCTTTGCCTCCGCGGGGAAGCCTGTTACGGCAACTTCCTTGCCGTCGGGCAGGGCCTTTAGTTTCAACGAAAGATACTTCACCTGCCTGCGGCCGAGGAACCGCATCTCCGGATTGAAACGCAGACCGGCCAGGCGGTACTCGGGCTGCGCCAGGTCCTGGATGGTAGGAAGGCCCGCCGGCTGAAGGATGGCCAGCCGGCGCGGACCTGGAGCGGAAGGTGAGAGTGAGACAGTGGGGGTATGGTCGGCTTCCAGCATCGCGGTCATCACGGCAGGGGCCTTCTCATAGCCGGGTGTCTGAGACCAGGACATGGCACACATTGCTAATGCCCCGAGCAGGGGGTAGATCCTTCTCATGTAGAGTTCTCCTTCCTCTATGTGCAGCAGGCCGGAGAACTTTGTGCCAACCGGTTGCCTCATTCAGAAAGAAATATTGAGACCATGCGCCACCGCAGCTGACCCCAAAACCCAAAGCTAATCCAAGTGGAACTTGAGGATTTGAGACACACTCTCCTGCACATCCCGGATCGCGTGCTGAGGGGTGACGCGGCAGCGTCCTTGGATGGCGTGTGCACTTCGTGGGACAGGCCTCCGCATCCAGCCCGCAGAGCACTTGTTACTTGCTGGAAAGTCCAGGCTGGCGTAGGACCTCAAGCACCTTCTGGAAGAGCTTGTTACGCATCTCCGCGCGTTCCGAGGCTCGCGTGACATACCGTACAAACACGTCCACGCCGGAGGCTGAGGGGCGTACATTGACGGTGGCTTTTGCAGTGAACTGTCCCAGTCCATCGGACCGCGAGCCGCGTTTCCACTCCTGCTCGGCTATCTCGGCGTCCTTTTCGGTCGCCTCGATCACTGTTTTATGGATATCTTCGACCATGGCGTATGTATCTTCGCCTGACGGAACACTCACCGAGAGCTCATCCCACATCCACTGGCCGGAGGTCGAGAAGTTGAAGAACTGCCCTCGGATCGCGAAGCTGTTGATGAAGGTCACGCGGCGTCCCGTGGGGTGCCCGGTATCGGTCCAGTTGCCGGTTTCTAGCAGCGTGGTGCGGAAGAGCCCGATCTCCGTCACCTCGCCGCCGACGCCATTGATCTCCACCCAGTCGCCAACGTGGATGCCATGCTTGCCCATGAGCACGAACAAGCCGAAGAACGCGAGGATGAAGTCCTGCAGGACCACTGTGAGGCCGGCCGTGGCGAGGCCCAGGATCGTGGGCATCTGCTGTGGGGAGCCGAAGACGGCCAGCGCCATCAGCAGCCCCCCCAGGATCTGCAGCGAGAGCCGTGACATCGCACGCAGCGTCAGCAGCTGGCGGCGGTCGCGGTTTGGCCACGCCATCAACCTGGCCAGTAGGGCATCGCATAGCAGCATCACGATGATAATGACCGCAATCCAGCTGAGCGCCCCGAGGATCAAGTGCATCACGATGCGGTGCTGCAGGAGCACCTGGCTGGCCCACTTGCTGTAGACAGCCGCCAACTGCTGCTCGGTCTGAATGCGGTCGTCGTAGATGCTGAGGAGTTGACGTTGCGCGCTGCGTTCATTGATGGCCGCAAGTCGCGTGGCGTGATCTGAGCTGTCGGGCGTTGTGCCCGCTTGGAGAGTGGCGTTGGTCTTGGCCTGCAAAGCGTTGTGCTCGGAGGTCAGTGTGGAGACATCGGCAAGCGCCTGCTGCTGTGCCTGTTGGATCAGCGTGTGTCGCGAGCGCTGGCTGCTCCATGCTTCGATCAGCGCGGAAAGTGTCCCATAGCGCTTGGCCGAGAGTACTGCGACCTGTTTTCCAGCAGCCTGTCCGCTGTCGTAGCCCTTCATCGCGGCTTCATGATCCTGCAGCTCGCTCTGAATCTGCGCCCGGTCATCTCCAGAGGCTCGTGCTAAGTCTTCCTGTGCATCATCTAACTGGTCCGTGTCGAGTCCAAGCTGCGCTTTGGCGATTTCCAGATCATCCTGCGTATCCTGCACCGAAGAATTGGCTCTCACTGACGGCCTGACCGGCCTTGCAAATCGGCGCGCATTCGATGAGTCAGTGGATCGGGAATGGAAGAGGACGTTGCGGGAAGGATCTCAGATTTCACTTCTTCTGCTTGATATCGATCATTTCAAGGAATTCAATGACCACTACGGGCATCAAGTAGGAGATGACTGCTTACGAGCGGTCGCTGCAGCAGTAAGAGAGGCTGTGCGCGCGACCGACATCGCAGCCCGCTATGGTGGCGAGGAGATCGCCGTCATTCTCCCTTCCACGGACACGGCAGGTGCAATCGCAGTAGCAGAAAAAGTCAGGTTAGCTGTCGAAGCCCTTGAAATCACCCATGAGGACAATCCTGAGGGACGAAACAGAGTCACGGCGAGTGTCGGCGTAGCCACGGCGGTCTCGCGACATGGTGGCACGATGCGAATGCCAGAAAGTCTGCTTCTTGCCGCGGATAACGCACTGTATAAGGCCAAGCGCGAAGGCCGAAACCAGGTGGCCACGTCTCTACTTGTGGCCTTTAGGGAAGTGTGATCAACGATCCCCGTCTCGAATCGATTTCCATTTCTACAACGGAGGGCCTTTGAGCTAAGACGATATTTTGACCCTCGGTTAGAGCGGCGCATGCGCCGCCTCCCAATCTTCCTGCTAAAACAATTTCAGTGACTTAAGACTAATCAGGCAGTGGTCTTCGGGACGCATTGGACCGAACGTTGGACCGCGATTCACGAAGTACTTCAAACCGATTGCGGCTGCCCGGCCGACCGCTCCATCCTCCGTTCCGTCGCTGGTGAGGTGGGAAGCTCGGTGAAGCGCGAATGCCATCGTTACTAAAGCCTGTTATGCATTTGCGGATTGGATAAATTTTGCGGTCATGAGGATCGCGAGGGCGGTGAAGTAGTCGTGCGGATACTCCGGCGGCGTCGCTTTACCAGGCGACTGTCGTCAAGATCTGCGGCGGGCCGCCCATGCCGTTGATGACGTGAGCGGAGAGAATGATCTCCACATTCTTGTCGGTGCCCCACTGCTGGTGTGCCGTCTTCAGGAGCCCCTCGGAGTATTGGGGATTGCGAAGAAAGCGCCCGGCGGCCAGCATACCGGCATCGCCAATGCCGGTGGCGACCAGCAGCCAGTGGCCTGAGTCATGGTCCCGGACACGGCCGACGATGGCGTAGTCGTCCGAGGTCGCCCCATACGGCGTGTTGGTGTTGACTGAGGCCAGAGGGTGACCGGCGTGCTCACGATCTTGGATGGAGACTACTCCCTTTCCGCTGGAGACAATCACATATCGCATCTGGTCCGTCGCTTTCCTGACCCAGAAGTCATTCGATAGGCCCAGGATGATGGAGGGACCGTTCTGAAAGCTCTGGAAGTCCGCCCTTTGGCCGACCCGGAGCACGAAGTGCTTTTTGTGGTCCATCAGGTAAGTGAATGTCGCCATGCCTGCGAACGCGGTTGACTCAGGCATAAGGTCGGCCTTCGTCTCGAAGTCAGCGATGGGCAACTTATCGAGCGTGATGCGTCCGTTATCGGGCGGAACACTTACGGATTCGGAGTAGAGATTCAGCGTTCCCGAGAAATCCAGAATCGGTTCCCACAGACGGTCGAGGACGACGGGACTGGGTGTGCTGGCACGGGCGGCGACTGCTGTAGCGGAGGCCTGCCGCTGCCGGAAAAGCAGGGTGACGAGGCTCGCAAGCAAAAGCAGGATGACAAGGCCGTAGGTCAGGTGAAGCCTAGATCGCTGCAGCCACGAGAGCCGGTTGGGGCGGGGAACGGCCTGGAGTTCGACCGGCCTTCTGGGGGTGGGCATGGGCGTCGGAACCGGTGCCTGACGCAGTTCCTCCGGCACAGCGACGCGTGCCCGGAGTTCGGACTCTGGAGCTGGCAATCTGAACTCGGGGATATAAGAGCCGACCGGAAGATAGATCTGGACCTGGGGGCCAGGGGCCAAATCCTGATAGTAGCGGGCCAGCCGCTTACGCACCTCACCTGCCGTCACGCGAACGATGGGATCATCTGCCGTTATATAGTTCGGCGACCTTCCGAAGAGCTCAATGCCAAGCATCCGCTCTTTGATTCGCTCGGTGTCATCGACGAGCGTTCGCTCGACGATGAAGCGGAGAAAGAGAGGGCAGCGCTTGCTGCTCTTGAAGTGCTTGCTGAGCAGGATGCGATGAAGCTCTTCCTGGATGGCGGCTCGTTCGGATTCCGTGAAGTCGGGGAAAACGGGATTGGTGATGCTACTGGCGCTTCTCACCATGCGGGGTCACTCCCTTACTGCGCTGCCACACCTTCGGATTCGTCCATGTTGCGCAAGAAGAAATTCTTCCCGGCGAATAGGCCACGATGGCGGATCGATGCCGCAGGTTGCTCTAAGTTCCGGGAAGGCTCTGCTGGAGAACGGTAGCGGCTGGGGGCGTCCGGTCAACAGGTGGTCAGGCGGAGTGATGGCCTGGCGACCGCAGGGTGCAGCAGGAGCTGCATCGGTTGAGGGGCGTTTTGCGTGACAATCCGCATGGACCTCATCTTCCCGGAGAGTGATGGCGCTCTCCGCTTCCGTGAACCATTGCTCTTCGCTCTTCGGCTCGAAGGGAGAGCCATCGGCTGAAACATCGTTAGTTCGGCGCGAGGACAAGTTGTTGCTTGCAAGCTGAATCTGGAGACGCAACCGCCATCCCACATGTGGAACTGCCATGCGGTGGCGTGGGGAAGAGCCGTAGATGAGCTAGATAGGCTGTTGTCGAAATCGCGAAAACGACAAAAGCTGTGGTCCCGATAGTAGCACCGCCGGAAGAGCTTGTCGCGCTGAAAAATCATCAGTTTTTTACGTAGCGCGGAGCGACCGCACGGTATCGCCTTTTTCTCGCCACCTCGGGACGAAGTGTGGAACTCGTTGTTGTGGCGGGAGTTCCAGTGCAATACCTGCCAGGGACACCGTAGCGCACCTTGTTGGCCTCTGCACTCCAGCCTAGAGTCGCAACATCGCACAAGCAGGAGCTCTCCATTCGGTGGTTGCCCGTCCCAGTGGCGGCTGCGCCATTCCATTCCTCTCTCGTCCCCCATTTCTGCTCCGGACCCATAAGCCGGAACTGATCACTGAAGTCGTCTTGTTTCTACTTGGAGGTCGTGTTGAACGTACGTTCCCTAATCCGTCCATCTCGTCTTGGAAGCACTCTTGCCCTCCTGCTGGTTTTCCTGGCAGGGGGACACCGGCTTGTTGGTCAGACGACGACTGGCCAGATCAATGGCCAGATCACCGATGCGACTCACTCGGCGATCACTGGCGCCGCTATTAAGGTTGTCAGCGTCAGCACCGGGCATGTCAGCGAGACGAAGACTGACGGCGATGGGTTGTATGTGGTTCCGAGCTTGCCGATCGGGACCTATACCATCTCGGCGACGGGTGCCGGCTTCGGAGAAGCGGTCGCTACCGTGACGCTCAACGTCGACCAGAACCTGCGCCTGAATCTGACGCTCGAAGTTGGGGTACGCACAGAGGATGTGACGGTCTCCGCTGGAGCCCAGGCGCTGGAGACTTCCAACGCCTCCATCAGCGGCACATTCCAGACCAAGCAGATTGCCGACCTGCCGATCAACGGGCGTGATTATGGTCGGTTCAGCCTGCTGACGCCGGGCGCCGTGCTGCGCACCAGCCAGATCGCCGACATCACCTTCAACGGTATGCAGTCGACGAACAATCAGTTCACGATCGACGGCATCGACGCCACCCGCGTGGACGGAGCCTACATGGCGAACGGATCAGAGCGTGGCGCACGTTTGCTGACGGGCAGCCTCGACACGATCGCGGAGTTCAAGACGCTCTCCAGCAACTACACCGCGGATTATGGGAGGGCCTCCGGCGGCATCGTCAACATCGTCACCAAGTCCGGCGGGAATACCTTCCATGGGGGGGCCTACGACTACTTCCGCAACGACTACATGGATGCGAAGAACTACTTCCAGCAGCCGGGCACTCCCGCTCCGAAGCGCTTCAATGACTTTGGTGGGAACGTTAGTGGCCCGGTCCTGCACGACAAGATGTTCTTCTTTGCGAACTACGAGGCTACGCGCCAGTCTATCGGTATCGTCGGCTCGGGCACTGAGCTGAGTCCGGCTAAGGTCGCCAGCCTAGAGGCGACGCAGCCTGCGCTCACCCCGATCCTGCAGGCGATGCCCACGTCGAGCACCGTGTCGAACTACATCCACGGCGTGACGCTGAGCCCAACAACGGATCCGAACGTCGTGACGGCAAACTTCATGGCTACGAACCACGTTCGCGAGAACCTGGGCAGCCTGCGCCTGGACAACATCTGGGGTTCGAAGGACACGTCGTTCATTCGCTACAACACCAACTACTCCATCGTGAACGGCCCTCTGATCACGGTCTATCCGACCGCCTTCGGCATCAACGATCATCAGCTCGTGCCATCGAACACGACCAACGTTGCCGTAAGCGAGACTCACATCTTCTCGCCCACCCTGCTGAACAACTTCCTGGCCGGCATCCAGCAGTACATCACCGCGTTCGACGAGGCGGAGACGCTGCCGACGATCACCATCGGCGGCCTCAACTTCTCGCCCGGCAATCGTGGCCTCTATGGACGCGAGCCGAAGGACATCCAGTACTCGGACTCCGTTACGTGGGTGAAGGGCAAGCACACGCTCAAGTTCGGCGTGGGGGTGTGGACACTGTTTGAGCCGTTCCACGGCTATATCAGCGCTCCCTCCGTCAGCTTTGCTTCGCTCACGGCCTTCTATAACAACCAGGTCAACAGCGCCTCGATCACTGCTATCTTCCCAAACAACACGACGAGGATGAACCAGGTGGGCACCTTCGCCGCCGACACATGGCAGCTTCGCCCGAACTTTACGGTAAGCCTCGGCATGCGTTGGGACTGGAACCAGGTGCCTCACGACGAGACCGCCGCGTCTGTGTGGGCGCAGTCGACCAACTCGCTCACGACGCCCGGGAGCCCGTACTTCAATGGCTACTACAAGAACTTCCAACCTCGTGTCGCTGTGGCTTGGTCGCCCACAGCCAAGATCGTCGCCCGGGCCGGCTATGGCGTCTACAACGAAGCCTTCCAGATCGGGAGCTTCTATAACGAGATCACCAACACGACTCCTGGAACCACAACCCTGAGCAGCGCCAACATTCCAGGCCTCTCGTATCCAGTGACGCCGTACTTGAACTCTGCGTCTACGGCACTTCCGAGCGTCAGTGGCTTCCAACCCACGCCCCGCAACCCGCTGAACAATCAGTGGTCGGCGAGCATCGGCGCTGAGGTTGGGCCGAAGACGACGGCGTCGATCGCCTACGTGGGGAATCACGCCACGCGGTTGTCAGTGCCGGAAGGGATCAACTACGTGAACCCTGTCACCGGCGTTCGTCCCTACCCGAGCTACTCGAACATCACCGTCACCACCTGGGCAGGCGAGTCCAATTACAACGCCATGCAGATAGAAGTGAAGCAGGCCGTGGCCCAGGGCCTTACGGGGACTGTTGACTACAGCTTCGCGCACGCTCTGGCCAACCAGAACGATGGTGGCCTTTACTCGCAGAACCCGCAGCAGTCCTTCAACCTTGCTGCAGAGTATGGCAATGCGAGCAATGATGTCCGCCACAACCTCGCCCTCAACGTCCTCTACCAGCTTCCTTTCGGGGCTGGTAAGCCTTTCTTCGGGGGCGCGCCGCCGGTGGTCCGTTCGCTTATTGGCGGATGGAGCCTCTCCGGTCTGAGCATCATCCACTCCGGCGTAGCGTCCACGGTCTACCAGAGCAGCAGCACGTACGGAAACGGTGACACCACGAATCAGCGTCCCAATCGCGTGGCCGGAGTAGGCATCTACACCACCAGCCACTCGAAGACGACTGCCAACGCGGTGCCGTGGCTGAACTTCAATGCCTTCGCTCTGCCGCAGGCAGCAGTCGCTCCAGTCGGCGGTGCGGGCGGCATCCCTGGCCAGTTCGGTAACTCGCCTGTCGGTCTCTTCTACGGTCCGAAGTTCGCGCAGTTGGACGTTTCGGCTACCAAGGAGACTCCGATCGGAGAGCATGCCCGGTTCCAGCTTCGCGGGGAGTTCTTCAACATCTTGAACCATCCGAATCTGGCGGCTCCCTCGGCCACCTACTCTTCGGCCGGCTCAGCGACCTTCGGCCAGATCACCTCCACTGTCGGCAGCAGCATCGGCTTCGGCACGGCCCGGCAGATCCAGGTCTCCGGCAAGATACTGTTCTAACGCTGCCAGGCCCCGAATAGGAACGGCGGTCACCCCGCCGGCTCGCAAAACGTGTGAGCCGGCGCGGAAGCCCGTTCGATCTTTCCATCAACCTTCTTGTCGCGCTATACCCGGCGCTCCACCCCATGCACTTCCACTCCGAGGATCAACGATGAAGGCTCTCTCTCTGTTGGCTGCAGTGCTCCTGCTGCCTGCGCCGTTCTATGCCCAGGCTGTTGATAAGCCCTCGGCTTCTGAGCCGCATGAGAAAAGCGATGCTGTGAACGTCGCAGCTCTGGAGGCTGTGGTCACCACGCACCACACCCTGAAGCTGGGCGGTAAGGAGCTCGCATACACGGCGACGGTCGGCAACATCGTCATCTACAACGAGAAGAATGAGCCGTACCATGTGATGTCCTATCGGGCCTACATGCTAGATGGCGCGGAGGAAGCGAAGCGGGCTGTCACCTTCATCTATAACGGAGGGCCCGGCGGAAGCACGGCGACGTTGAACATCGGATCGTTCGCGCCCGTACGCGTCATCACGAAGAGCCCGGATCCCTCAGGCCCTCCGCCGTATCAGCTCGTCCAGAACGAGTACACGTTGCTTGACCAGACGGACATGGTCTTCATCGATGCACCCTCTACCGGCTTCGGCCACCCTATCGGGAAGGGGACTATCAAGGACATTGCGGGAGTTGACCAGGACGTTGCCGCGTTCGACGCCTTCATCCGGCGCTACATTACGGTCAACAATCGCTGGAACAGCCCGAAGTTTCTCTTCGGTGAGTCCTACGGCACGCCGCGCTCGGCCGCGCTTGCCGCCACGCTGCAGGCTCACGGTGTCGAGTGCAACGGCGTCATCCTGCTGTCGTCGATCCTGAACTATAACTGGCGCGCCTCGGGGTTGGTGAACACCTACTTTGGCTACCTCCCAACGTACGCTGCGATTGCTCGGTATTACAAGCTTGCGGGTCAGGACGCGCCAAGCACGGAAGCCTTTGTCAACGAGGCGCGAACATTCGCGCTGACGGAGTATGTCGAAGGCCTACTGCAGGGCAACCGCCTCAGTGAACAGCAGGTCGACCAACTTGCACAGAAGATCAGCCACTTCACGGGGCTCGATGTCGACTACATCAAACGGTCGAACCTGAAGATCGATCCGGTGCGCTTCCGCCGCGAGCTGCTTCGCAAGCAGGGCAAGGTGATTGGCCGCTTCGATGGGCGCTTCGCCCAGTTCGAGGCTGACGCGGTCGGCAGCGACGCGAGCTTCGATCCCACCAACGCGGGCATGAGCGGGGCTTACGCTTCGGGCTTCCGCGAGTACCTGCAGAAGGACCTCAACAAGTCAACTGCGGACTTTGCTCCCTCTGCTCCAGTAGCGAACATCTGGGACTGGAACCACAAGAACCTTTCGACGTATCTGCAGCCGGAGGCGCAGGAGCACGAGCCAGACACGGCTGCCGACCTCGGCGAGGCGATGCGGCGCAACCCCGGGTTGAAGGTGTTCTCCGCGAACGGGCTCTATGACCTGGCCACGCCTTTCACCGCGACGGAGATTGCGCTGGAGGGGCTTCCGTTGAGCCGCGAGCGACAGCAGAACATCAGCTTCGGCTATTACCCGGCTGGCCACATGGTCTATCTCAATGTCGAGGCGCTGAAGAGCTTCCGCGCCGATCTGCGCAAGTTCTACGACGCAGCCACGGCGAACCAATAACCCTGCGCACAGCGAGCGCGACAAGCTGCGCCTGCAACCACCCACTCCCAGGAACGGCACTGAAGGCTCCAGCCATGATGAAGTTGTTCGCGCGCAGCAACGGTCTTCTGCAGTCACTCGTCCTCGTGGTCCTGACGTACGCGCCGTGCGCTGCCGTCTCGCAGATTGGTCCTTTGCCTCACGATGCCTCTCCCGCGGTGGAAGGCGAGGGCAGAGATGCTGTGCTGGGAGCCATGCAGTGGCGGTCGATCGGTCCCGCGTCGGTCGCCGGCCGCATTGATGACTTTGCCGTGCTGAATGCGAACCCGAACCTGATGTACGTTGGCACCGCGACCGGCGGCGTATGGAAGACCACCGATGGTGGGATCGTCTGGAAGCCTGTCTTCGAGCATGTGGGTCCGATGTCCATCGGCGCCGTTGCCCTCAGTCAGCGCGATTCATCGACCGTGTGGGTGGGGACAGGGGAAGCGAACAACCGGCAGAGCTCTTCGTGGGGTGGGGGTGTCTACAAGTCGAGCGACGGCGGTTCCACATGGGCTTTCATGGGGCTGGCCGAGACGCAGCACATCGGCCGCATCGTGATCGATCCCACGAACACCGATGTCGTCTATGTGGCGGCTCTTGGCCATCTGTGGGGAGCGAATGAAGATCGCGGGCTCTACAAGACGATCGATGGCGGCAAGAGTTGGAAGCGGGTACTGTTCCTCAACCAGGACACGGGCGTCGTCGACGTCAAGCTTGATCCCTCGAATCCTTCTACGCTCTATGCCGCAGCTTACGAGCGCCGGCGTACGGTGTTCGGCTTCAATGGTGGCGGACCCGCGAGCGCGCTCTATAAGTCCACCGATGGCGGCGCAACATGGACGAAGCTGACGCAGGGCTTGCCTTATGCGGACGGCGGGGACACGGGGCGCATCGGCATCGCTGTCTATCCGCGTGATCCGCGCATCGTCTACGCCGAGGTGCAGCACGAGAAGGGTGGCTTGTTCCGCAGCGACGATGCTGGCGTCACGTGGAAGAAGATGAGCGACGTCGATCCCAACGCTCCCTACTTCAGCAACTTCTATATCGATCCCAACAACGATCTGCGGATCTGGGTCGCCGCGCTGCAGGGCAGCGGACAGCTTGCGGGTGTCGCGCTCTCGGAGGATGGCGGTAAGACCTTCATGCCCAATCGCGGCGTTCGGGTTCATCCCGACTTCCACGCGATGTGGATCGATCCCGCGGATTCGGGCCACATGATCATCGGCGTGGATGGCGGAATGTATGTCTCGCGCGATCTCGGCAACCACTGGCAGCACCTCAACAACATTCCCATCGGGCAGGCTTATCATGTCGGGTTCGACATGGCTCAGCCGTATAACGTGTGCGCAGGGTTCCAAGACAACGGCTCCGCCTGGGGGCCTTCGCGGACGCGCGGCATCAACGGCATCCACAACGGAGAGTGGATGGATGTGCTGGCCGGTGATGGTTTCACCTGCCAACCCGATCTGGACGACGCCAACCTTATCTATGTCGAGTCACAGGATGGCACGCTGCTTCGCTTGAACCTGACGACGCACGAGTGGGCCAACGTGGTGCCGCAGCCAAAGCCCGACGACGAGCCCTACCGCTTCGAGTGGAATGCTCCGATGATCGTCTCCACGCACAAGACGGGAAGAATCTACTTCGGTGCGCAGTATCTGTTCCGTTCCGACGATCGTGGCGATAGCTGGCAGCGCATTAGTCCGGATCTGACTACTGGCGTCGACAGGAATAAGCTGCCGATCCTTGGGAAGACTCCGCCTTCGCCGATTCTCTCGCGCAACTACGGCGTGGAATGGTATCCGACCATCACGCGCATCTCGGAGTCTCCTGTCGATGAGAATGTTGTGTGGGCCGGCGCTGAGGACGGGAGCCTGCAGGTCACCGAGGATGGCGGCAAGACGTGGCACTCCGTGGCGGCGACGCTTCCGCATAGCGTGCAGGATCTTTACGTCAGCGGCATCGATGCTTCGCATGCCAGCCGCGGTGGAGCGTACATTACGCTGGATGGCCACAATAGCGACGACTTCAACTCGCATGTGTACTTCACACCCGACTTCGGCAAGACGTGGCAATCTCTGACCGACGGCCTTCCGCATAGCGCAGGTGTCACACGGGTCGTGCGCGAAGACCCGGTGAACCCGAACCTTCTCTTCCTGGGAACGGAGTTCGGTGCTTTTCTCTCGCTCGATCGTGGGCATCACTGGACGCTGATGACTGGCAGCCTGCCTACCGTGCGTGTCGACGACATCCGCATCCAGCCTCGTGAGCACGACCTCATCCTTGCAACGTATGGCCGATCGCTCTGGATTCTCGATGATCTTATGGCGCTGGAGAACCCGGGCGTCACGTCACAGGATGGAGAGCTCGATCTCTTTGGTATTCGCAAGGCCATCAGCTATCGCCAGATTGAAACCACTGGGGCGATGGATGGAGATCTTCCGTTCGAAGGCGAGAATCCCGCTTATGGTGCGCTGATCAACTATCGCCTGAAGCGGGCTACGAAGGAGCCCGTGAAGATCAAGGTGAGCGACACTGCGGGCAACCTCGTGCGCGAGTTTGAGGGCACTGGCGATGCGGGTATCAATCGTGTCAGCTGGGATCTTCACTATCCAACCTTCGTCAAGCCCACCGCCGAGCAGGAGTGGGCTGTGGCCACGGGCTTCTTCTACCAGAGTGTAGAAGGCCCTCTCGCCGAGCCAGGCACGTACACCGTTGAGGTCGCCACCGGGCCTGACAAGGTCTCCACTACTGTCGAGGTCGTCGACGATCCCAAGGTCACGATCTCACCCCAGGATCGCGCGGCGCGGCGGCAGGTCATCGTTCGTGCTTATGGCCTTTACAAGACTGGGGTCGAAGCAGACAAGCAGTTCAAGGCAGTGAAGACAAACTTCACCGCCGTGACCGAAGAGCTGAAGAAGAGCGGCGCGGCCAAGGCCTCGCCGGCAATGCAGGCGAGCCTCGATGCCTTCTCGAAGGAGCTGGACTCGCTCTCTCCACTCTTCATCACCTCGCGCCAGGATACGGCAGTGAAGTATGTTCCTCCACCCGTAACGCAGCGGATCGCGCGCGTGCTCTTCATCGTGGAGAGCTACACGGCAGCGCCGAGAAAGGAGGACGTCGATCAGCTTGATGATCTTGTTCCTGTCCAGGAGGAGGCACTGAGGAAGCTTCGCACTCTCGTGGATGTGGATCTCGTCAAGCTCAACGCAGCGATGCGCGACGCGAACATCCTCTATATCAAGTCGACTGAATAACACTCCGCACTCTTTGTTTCGCTACAGGCTCGCTCCGGCCAATCCGTTCTGGCCAGCGTGCATTTCCACAGAACTCGTATCCTCCGAGATCGAAAGGTGAACGTAACGTGAAAGCGAATTTCGAAATGACAACTCATATCCGACGGTTGCGGATGACTTCGTCCTCATGCAAGCGCATGGCGGCAGTCTTCGCCGCTCCGCTGTTGCTGACCGGTGCCTGTAGCGGCTGGGCACAATCCAGCGTGCCTGCGACCGGCGACATCGTCTTCAAGAACGCAACCGTCATGACCGTCACCCATGGCACGATCGAGCATGGCAGTGTCTGGGTTCACAAGGGAAAGATCGCGGGCTTCGGGCCTTCCGTCAACGCGCCGGCGGCTGCTACGGTCGTCGACGCCTCGGGCCTGTACCTCACGCCTGGCATCATCGATCCGCATTCGCACTCGGCGCTCGGTAACGATGTGAATGAGATGACGTCACCGGTGACGCCGCACATGATCATGAGCGATGCCTTCGATAACCGCGATAAGTCGCTCTACCAGGCGCTTGCTGGAGGCGTCACCACCGAGATGCTGCTGCACGGGTCGGCGAACATGATCGGCGGACAAGCGCTCATCATCAAGAACAGGTTCGGCGATGATCGCGACGCTATGTTCTTCGTAGGTGCTCCGCGTTCCATCAAGTTTGCCAGCGGCGAAAACCCCAAGCGCGTCTATGGCGCCAAGGGCGAGCTTCCATCGACCCGCATGGGCAACTTCGAAGTGATGCGGCAGTCCTTCGAGGATGCGCGTACCTATATGAAGGAGTGGGACAGTTACAACGCCAAGATCGCCAAGGGCGATAAGGATGTCACGACTCCGCATCGCGACTTGAAGATGGAGGCTCTTGCCGATGTGCTGCGCGGCAAGCTCCAGGTGCAGATCCATTGCTACCGCGCCGACGAGTTCCTCACTGAAGAGGCGATCGCCCACGAGTATGGATACAAGATTCGCGCCTTCCATCATGCGGTGGAGATGTACAAAGTCGCTGGCAAGATTGCTGCCGATGGAACAGGAATGGCAACCTGGGCCGATTGGTTTGGATTCAAGGATGAGGCTGCGGATGCGATTCCTTGGAATGCCGTGCTGAGCATGCGTAAAGGGATGCGCGTTGCTCTCAAGAGCGACTCGGAGGATGACATCCGGCACCTGAACGTGGAGGCGGCCAAAATGGTTCACTACGGCGGCGCCACCGAAGAAGAGGCACTGAAGATGATCACGCTGAACCCCGCTTGGATCATCGGCGTGGACGACAAGGTTGGATCGATCGACACAGGCAAGGATGCCGACATCGTCCTCTGGAGCGCCGATCCGCTGTCGATCTACGCCCATGCGGAGAAGGTGTACATCGATGGCGTGTTGTACTTCGACCGGTCTCTGCCTGGCTACGGCACCACGCGCTTCCATGGCGCAATGCATACGGGCGGCTTCGGCGGCGCAGACGATGATGGCGACGATGACCAGACGGGAGCGAACTAATGCAGACCAGTATGACCATGCGCACACTCGCACAACTCACGTCTTTCGTTGGCTTGAACGTGGCCATTGCGGCGGCCTCCGCTGCAATCCCACCGGCTCCAACTCCGGTGGCGGGCCCGGTCGCCATCATTGGAGGCAAGCTGCTCACCATCTCGCACGGTGTGATTGAAAAGGGAACCATCGTCTTGATCGATGGAAAGATCGCTGCTATCGGCTCGGCGGGGACCGTCAAGGTCCCGCAGGGCGCGAAGGTGATCGATGCCTCCGGGATGACCGTGTATCCCGGGCTGGTCGATGCCGAAACCAATCTCGGGCTCGTGGAGATTGGTTCCGACCAGATGACCACGGACACGGCCGAACCCAGCGACGAAATCATGCCGCACATGCATGTCTACGACGCCTTCCACGCGGAGACGACGCGAATTCCCATCGCCCGCCTCAACGGGATCACGACCGCGGTCGTCGCCCCGGCTGCTCGGGACAGCATTGCCGGGCAGGACATGTTCATCCAGCTCGATGGCAAGGACCGCGATGAGATGATCCTGCAGAGGGATATCGCGCTCGCCGTAAACTTCACTCCGGCACAGCGGCGGATCACAGGAGGTCGCGGGGGCGGCGGTTCCTATCCCATGACTCGGATGGGACTGATCACACAGCTGCGGCAGGCGTTCAACGATGCGCTGGAGTACAAGGCCAAGAAAGAAGCCGCGGGAAAGAAGCCCGGCCCGGCCTTCAAGGTTGACTTGCGGTATGAGGCGTTGCTGCCTTACCTCGCGGGCGAAAAACCTGTCATCGCGGGCATCATCGACGCGCAGGATCTCGAGCCATTCATGCAGGTGGCGCAGGAGTTTCACCTCAAGGTCATCCTCAATCACCTCAGTCACGCGCAAGACGATCTGGATAAGATCGCTGCTTATCGCGTGCCTGTGATCTTCAGTTCGATCTGGGAACTGCCTGATGCGGATGAACGCTTCGATGCGGTGTATTCCATGCCTGGCGAGATGGCGAAGCGCGGCATCAAGGTGGCGATCGCTACCGATAACATGCAGAAAGATCGCAACCTTCCGTATGCCGCGGGCTTCGCGGCCGCTTATGGCATGCCGTATGACGAGGCGCTGAAGTCAATCACCCTGAACCCGGCAGAGATGCTGGGCATGGGAGATAAGTACGGCTCTCTCGACGTAGGCAAGGTCGCGAACGTCATCATTGCCAATGGCGACCCGCTCGATGCGCGCACGGACGTCAAGCAGGTCTTCATCGACGGCAAGGCCATGGAGATGGTCAGCCGCCAGACGATCCTGCGCGACGAGTACAGCAAGTAATACGCGCTGTCGCGATGCGGCCCAACGCTATCCCTTTGCCGGTCAGTCGATCGTCTAGCGAAGGTGGTCCAAAGCAACGCATCGGCAGACGATCCGCACCCGGAGCCAGTGCCCTTGGCCTTAGATAGCGGACGGCCGATGCCTTGAAGAGAGGGAATTGAGTCACGTCTCAGCGGGCGTGACTCCATTTTTTTCACAGAATGCGCGATGCGATCCGTCACGATCCACGACATAGCCGAAAAGCCGCAAAGGTCGTTCTCGATGATGTGAAGTTCCAGAAGAGCGGTCTTGGTGCCGAGGGTCACAAATGGTATCTACTCACATCGCGCCCCAGGGCGTTGTTTGTATTTGCTTCGCTGCGATTCGGCATCGCTTGGCGGCCTGACTAACTGAAAATTTACAAATACTGGATGGTGGCATGAGTCTGCAACATGTCGGTTGTATGCCTTTCACTGGTGCAGCAGTTCGAGAGTTTTCAGGCGAAGCATTTCGGGTCACGGAAAGGAACTATGCGCCGAACACACGCCTGCCGGTTCATGCTCACACGCGAGCGTTTGTGGGCGTGACGCTGCACGGTGTTTATACGCAGATGCGGAAGGGTGAAAGGCAGGAGTTTCGGCCCGGCAACATCACTTTCACCCCTGCCGGCGTGCCGCATGAAAGCCACTATTCTGAGACAGGAGTTCGCCTGCTCCATATAGAGGTGTCGGCACGTGTCCTGCAACGCTTCACGTCAGCTGGGCTGGACAGCCAGAGGTTCATAGTACTTCGCGGAGGTCCACCTCAACTTGCGGCCCAGCAACTGTACAAGGAATTCCAGTCCCCGGACACATTCTCGCCCTTACTCCTCGATGGCCTGGCGATGCGCTTTCTGGTCCAGATCTTCCGGCAACAAAGTTTTGGCCCAAAGCGGCGGCCAAGTTGGCTAGCTGAGGCCGAAACGTATATCTGCAACAACTATCCGAAGCACGTGCTGCTTGATGAAATCGCAAGAGCCGTCAAAGTCCATCCGGTGCATCTGGCACGTGAATACCGGCAGCACTACAAACGCACCGTCGGAGAGCGCCTACGTGAGCTTCGGTTCGGAGTCGCATGCAAGGACCTGCGGAATACGTCACGTTCCATCGTAGAGATTGCTCTCTCTGCAGGGTATTCAGACCAGAGTCATTTCTCCGTGGCCTTCAAAAAACACCTGGGCTTAACACCGTCTGAATACCGTCATCATGCGAATGCTAATTTTGCGAATATTTGTTAGGCAAGTGCAAGACTTCCTTGACGCTCTTTCATTACCGTAGCCTATATCGCGAAACATCTCTGCTTTGCATGCCCAGCTTTTGGCTGATGCCGACGTCGGCTGTTGCCCATCTGTCCCGTCTTTCCTGTGTCCGCCATTTGGCAGAGGGTATGCGCAGGCGTGTCCATGGTGCAGATATAGACGTTCAAAGCAGCCTGCCTTCGAAGGAGGCACAGCGTACTCTACTTTCCCGGGAGGGTAATGAATGAGAAGCACGTTTAGGGCTGGTTTGGTGGCATTTCTCTGGATGCTGTTGGGTCAGGGGCAGGCGTGGTCACAAGGTCAGACTGGCGGCGGACTGACTGGTTCCGTTAAGGATACAAGCGGCGCAATGGTGGGCGGTGGCACGGTGAGGCTTATCAGCGAAGCCACCTCCTCCGAGAGAGTCGACAAGATAGATCATGCGGGGCATTACGCATTAGATGATGTGCCTCCTGGTATCTACACGGTAGTCGTCGAAGCAGCGGGTTTTGAGATATCCAAGGTGACAGGTGTAGAAGTTACCCTGAATCAGACCCGCAGTCTGGATGTGCTCTTGACCGTTGGCGAGATCAGCCAGACAGTCGATGTGACCGCAACAAGCGCTAGCGTGACGACAGAGCAGATTGCGACAGGGGCGCTGGTCGATTCCCGTCAAATTAAAGAGTTGCCGCTGAATGGCCGCGACTATCAGGCCCTCGTATTCCTTGCCCCTGGCACCTCGCGTTCGTCTGGTGCATCGGGACAGGGTTCCGGTGTGACCGCGGCTGGGGCGCGGTCGACCGTCAACAATTACTTGATAGACGGTGGCGACGCCAACGATCCGACAGTGCCTTCAGGTACCGCAGGGAACGTCTCGAACTCTGTCAGCGCGATCCCGTTGGATGCTCTTGGCGAATTTACCGTGATTACCAGCAACGCTCCAGCCGAGTTTGGCCGCAGCTCGGGGGCTGTGGTCAATGTAGTCAGCAAATCTGGCGCGAATGCGCTCCACTTCACCGCGTGGGAGTTTCTCCGTAACTCCGTACTCAACACCCGCGGATTCTTCGACAACGTAGGAACGAAGACTCCGTTCAAACAGAGCGAGTTCGGTGCATGGGTCGCCGGAAAGATCATCCGCGACAAGGCTTTTTTCTCCGGAGCCTATGAAGGGTTCCGCCAGGTTTCGCAAAATTCGAGCCAGGTAGTAATTCCGACTAGCCAATTCACGGCCTCACTGACGGATACAACCTCCGCCTGGTACACCACAAACTACGGCGTAGCGGGTCAACCCGCTGCGCCTGCCGCAAACCCGCTCATGAATGCGATCTTTGCAGCAGGATACCCGGCGATCTCCAGCGTCGCCTTCGACCCGACGAACAAGGCAACCTGGACAACAAAGCTTACCCGTATCAAGGCAAATAACAGCTTTGCCGATACTGGATTCGGCCGTATCGATCAGAACATCGGAATAAAGAACCAGGCGTTTGCGACGCTTAGTTATCAGAACGAAACGCCAGCTGTTTCTGGCAATACTGGCAATCTGCCGTATCAGGGTGTAGGCACATTTGAGACGCCCTGGCACGTCGTGCTTGGCGACACCCAGACGTTCACTAGCTCCATCGTGAACCAGGCGCGCTTTGCGGTGCAGCACACGCCAATCACTTATCCCTTGGAAAGTCCAAGCGCTGCGATGTTGGCCTCCGGTGTCCTGCGTACGAGCGGCCCGAATGCAGGCCAGCCTTACTCCTCGGACACCGGCAACCCGAATGGCTTTCCTTCCTTTGTCTTCACGGCCAGTACGTTTGCCAGCACAGGGCAAGCCTATAACATGCCTCAGGCGCGTTTTAATACCCAGTTCCAGGTGGCTGATTCGGTGTTGTGGCAAAAGGGCAAGCATCAGATCAAGATCGGCTTCTCATGGGAATTGGATCAGGATAACGATGTCTTCGCGCGCTATGTCCGCCCGCAGGTCACCTTCAACGACAGTTCTTCCGCAGCCACCACGGCGTTTGCCTCCATTCGCAATGCCGTGCTCACCAGCCAGATCCAGAACTTCTTCCTGACCGGAAACTCGATGCGCTACTATCGCGCGCTGGAGATGGGCTTTTTCGCGGAAGACAGCTGGCGCGTCTTCCCGACCTTTCAGATTGACTACGGCGTGCGCTACGAGCGGTTTCCCCCGTTCACCGAAAAGAATAACGAACTCTCGAACGCTTTCGTGATGGACGCAAACAACCGGCCCGAAGCCTGCGCACCTACTCCCTATGGGCCCGCGCTTTCCACCATGGCAGTCATCAATCCGACGAAATTCGGCATAGGTGAAATGTGCGCGGATAACAACAACGTCGCTCCGCGTGTCGGCTTCACCTGGGACACTCGGGGCAATGCCAAAACGATCCTAAAGGGTGGATACGGTGTCTACTTCGATCGCATCTTCAATAACGTGTATGAGAATTCCCGCTTCAACCCGCCGGATGTGGTGAACGTTACACTCTCCACCGGATCCTACGATGGACATGTCGGAGCGCCCGCGGTGGATACAACGACGCCTTTCAGCCTGGTCACGATTGATCCTGCGTCCCGCACCCCGTATACACAGCGCTTCACCCTAGGCATTTCTCAGGAACTTGAGAAGAACACCGTACTCAACGTCAGCTATGTGGGCGCCATGGGCACCAAGCTCCTGGCGACGACCGAACCCAACTTCGGCACCTCGTTCGCGAGTCAGTTCCGCATGACGAACCAAGGCACCGCCACCCGTCAGCAATCAGACATCAACGCCGGAATCGTGCGCGCACCGTTCGCCGATTGGCAGACACGCACCACGAGCGGTAGATCGAACTACCATGGCCTGTTGGTGGACATTAACCACCGCTACGCCAATGGGCTTTCCGTGCAGGGTTCGTATACCTGGTCCCACAGCAAAGACACCATTTCTGACGAGATCTCGAGCTCGTCAGATTCCGCCTTTCCGCAGTCGACCATTCAGAACGAATTAGGGACCCTGATGGCAGCCAATGGAGCCTGCATGCAAGCGCAGACCGCGGCCCTCAATGGAGGTGTCGCTGTTACGCCAAGTGCAAACAGCGCCGTTGCTATGCAGGCAGCGGTGCGGTGCGTGACAGGGAACACCACGCTGACGCTGAATCAGGCGGCAGCCACTTTTGTCGGTACCTATACACAGTACGAGCCGCTCCATGCGAATTACGGCGACTCGAACTTCGACGTACGTAACCGTTTCGCGTCCAGCGTGATGTATGAGCTCCCGTTTGGCCGAAATAAAATGCTGGCGACAAGCGCGGGCCCTGTCACGGATCGGCTGATCTCAGGCTGGAACCTTGGCTCCATCATCGATGCTCAGGTTGGCTTCCCATTTGTACCGACGGCCGGCATCGACGCCAACTACGATGGCGACACGAACGACCGGGCAGTCGTCACTGGTCCCCTGAGCCTCCTGAACGTTTCTCAGAAAAAAGTGCTCACCGGGGGTTCGCGAACGGTCAATTACTTCGCTGAATGTATCACTTTGCCAAACTGTCCGCTGTCGCAGGGCAAAGGAGTGATCGACCCGACCGCCAAAATGGCACGTGGTCTCCTGCACAACCCTGGAATATTCAACTGGGATTTCCAGCTAAACAAGCGGACCACGTTGACCGACCGTCTTCACATGCGGTTCAGCGCGGACGTATTCAACATTCTCAATCACAGCAACTTCAATCCCGTGACCTCAAGCATCATCAGTACGACATTCGGTCAGTCTACGTCACAGCGTTCCCTTGGACAGACCCAGTCAAGACAAATCCAGTTCGGTATCAAGTTCGAATACTAACTCATCGGATCTTCCCCGGCCCTTTCGGCGGGGAAGAACGCCTCCGGCGAAGATGAAGACTGTCTGGGGTATGCGCAGACGGGGCCTCCCCCCGATGCGGTGGATGGCCCCGAGGCAACAGATACATGACCTGCTTGCTGGGGGCGACCCCGCCAGATCAGAAGGCTTCCCACATGCGATCACCTTGATTGCGAATTTCGCCGGTAAGCAGGGTTACTACTATCTCGCCCGGAGAACGACGGAAGAGTGGGATTGCACTCGTGGCGAACAGGCGTGAGAGTACCCACACCGTCATCCGGTTCAAGCAATTCGTAACGACTACAATCCTACGTGGCTCGGGAGCAATATTGAACGCCACGAAGCGAAACCCTGTGCCATCGAAGAGCAAGACCGACGATGCGATTGTTCAACCGTTGGAAGTCGTCCGTCGTCTCCTGGTGGCCCGCGCAATGGGTGATTTCAGTAATGGATGTGGGGCAGATCTATGGCCTCGCCCACTGGCTTGCGGAGGCTGGCGTGCCAGCGACGGAAATCGCCTCCAGATTGTTGTCCAATCCGGGATGGGTCAGGCGACCTCAGCCACCTCGGGTGGAGGGTGCAGTTGGCGGAAGGTGCGGTCCTGCTTGCGGTGGTTTCAATCAGCAAGCGCAGGAGGAGTGCTGCTTCTTTCCGCGCGCCCAGCGTAGGCAAGGTAGAAGCCTGCTGGCACCAAGAAGATGGTCAGCCCGACGGACAATGTCAAGCCGCCAATCAGCGCTTGTGCGAGCGGAGCGTAGGCTTCGCTGCCTTCTCCCAGCTTGAGAGCCATCGGCAGAAGCCCGATGAGCGTGGCAAGAGAGGTCATGAGAATGGGCCGAAGACGGACGCGGCAGGAGGTGATGATCGCTTCTCGGACGCCTCGCCCTTGCTTGATCAGATGGTGTGCGAATTCGACGATCAGGATGCTGTTCGATAGCGCGATTCCGGCAAGCATCACGACGCCCATCAAGGACATCACGTTGAGTGTTGTCCCCGACAGCAACAGCGCAAAGATGACACCCGCGATTCCCGGAGGGAGGGCAAGCATGATGATGAACGGATCGAGGAAAGACCGGAACTGAGCGACAAGGATCAGGTACAGCAGACTGATCGAGAGGGTGAGGCCGATTGCGAAGCTCTTGAACGACGCGTTCATCGAGGTCACGCTGCCCGTAAGAGAGACGCTAATGCCGCGAGGCGCGTTCGCTCCGTCTACGATCTTCTGAATCTGCTTCGTGATCGTGCCCAGATCCTCGGACTGTGGCCGAACATAGATGTCCAGGTTGCGGCGAATCTGGGTATGGTCCATCTCTGTGGGCGCATTGAACTGCTCGATATTCGCAACCATGTCGAGGCGTGTAGGTTGCGCGACGTTTGTGCCATGCAGTGGGATGGCCTTCAAGTCTTCGAGGGACTTGATCTGGCCTTCCTTGTACATCACTGTAAGGAAATAATTGTTACCACTCGTCGGATCGATCCAGATGGAGGGAGCGATCATCTGGTTGGAGGTCAGGGCCGTGATGATGTTGGAGACGGTCTCCTTCTCGGTGAGACCCAACTCGCTGGCTCGAGTACGGTCGATGGAGATTCGCAGTGAAGGATAGTCGATGTCCTGCGGAATGAAGACATCAGCCGCTTCACGCAATGGACGAATCTGGCCAGCAAGGTTTTGTGCAAGTGCGTAGTCGGCGTTTACATCGTTCCCGATAATTCGAATGTCAATCGGCGCCGGCGCTCCCATATTGAGAACACCGTCGACCAGGCTGCCGGACGAATAGAACGTCTGAAGTTCCGGCAGTTCATTTGCAACTGCCGCCTTTACCTGATCGATGTATTGGAAACTGCTCTCCTTGTGCCCTTCTGCGAGAGCTACCTGCGTAAAACCGGTGTGCATCGCCGCATTGGGAGAGAAGAGTGCAGAAAATCCGGGATCAACGCCGATGTTGGTAACCACGATGCCAAGGTCATGTTCGTTGACGATTCTGTGAATGATGTTCTCGATCCGCTCAGCTTCCTGTTCGGTGGCCTCGAGTTTCGTGCCGGACGGCGCTTTGAAGCTGATAACGAATTGCCCGGCATCGGTGCGCGGAAAGAAGGACAACCCAATCCATGGGAAGAAGCAGAGTGAAACTGCGAGCAGGGCCGCCCCGGCCCCAAGCGTCGCCCAGGGACGCTCAAGAACACTGGCCACGAGCCGGTCATAACGATGAAGCATGGCGTCGAAGCCGCGGGTGAACGCAGCATTGAAGCGTGACCACAGTCCATGATGTGTCGTCTTCGGATCTGCTGTGACAGCGACTTCATCTTCAGCAGACTCATGCACCACCTCGCCATGAGGGCTCTTGATGAACCGCGCACAAAACAAGGGAACGACCGTGAGCGCGACAAAATACGAGGCGAAGAGCGAAATTACGACGGCCAGCGCGAGGGCAGAAAACAGGAACTTGCTGACGCCATACAGCATCGTGACCGGGAAGAAGACAACGACTGTCGTCAGCGTACCTGCGAGTACCGGCAGAGCGACTTCCTTGCCGCCGTTCTCTGCTGCGACGACGGGAGGTTCACCCTCCTCCATGTGCCGAAAGATGTTCTCCAGCACCACAACCGAGTTGTCGATCAGTCGGGAAAGTGCAAGAGCAAGCCCTCCGAGAACCATACTGTTGATGGAACTGCCCGTGAGCTTCAGGATGAAGAACGTGGTGAGCAGGGACAGTGGGATGGAAAAGAAGACTGCAATCATTGCGCGCAAACTGCCCAGGAAGATGAGAATCATCACGCAGGTCAGAAACAGTCCCACGGCCCCCTCGTGCACCAGGGTTTCGATGGCGGTCTTCACGAAGCGCGACTGGTCGAATTCGACCTCCGTCTTCAGTGTCGCCGGGACATCGACAAGTGTCTTGAGCGTAGCCCTTACTCCATTGACGATGGCGATGGTGTTCGAATCGCCCCCTTGCTTGAAGATCGGAAGGTAGACGCCACGCTGTCCGTCCACACGAACAATGTTGTATTGCAGGCCGAACGAATCTTGCGGATTGGCTACATCTCCGACCCGCACCGGCGACTGTCCGACCATCTTGAGCGGAACCTGGGCGATATCAGCAGCTCCGCCGAGCATCGAGTTCGTGTAGATGTTGTAGTCATAGCGGCCGATCTGCACATCACCAGCCGGCAGAATGACATTGGCATCGTTCACGGCACGAACTACATCCATCGGGCTAAGTTGATTCGCCTCCAGCTTATAAGGGTCGGCATAGAGCATGATCTGCCGCCAGCGCCCGCCAAACGGCTGCGTAACAGATGCACCCTGGACGCTGGCAAGTTGATTGCGGACAAAGTTTTGCCCGATGTCCTTCAGCTTGCTTTCGTTCAGTCCCGAACCACTGAGAGTCACCAGTGCGACGGGCGTGCTGGAAGCGTCCTGCTTCAGCACGATCGGCGGGTATGTACCCGGAGGCATGTCGCGGAGATCGCTGCTTGCAAGAGACGAGATACTCGCAGCGTCTGCATCGGCATCAGTGCCCGCGCGAAAGTAGACCTTGATCAGAGATACGCCGGGGAGCGACCGGGACTCCATGTGGTCGATGCCTGCCGCCAGCGTGAACTGTCGCTCAAGGTGATAAGTGATATTCGCTTCGATCTGCTGCGGCGGCATGCCGGAATAGAAGGTCGCGACAGCTACCACAGGAAGATTGACCGACGGAAACATATCGACCGGCATGTCCCCAGCGCTCACTGTGCCAAGAATTGTGACGACCAAACATAGCACCACAATCAAGTACGGGTTGCGGATGGAGAAACCTGACATGCGGCAGTGATGTTTCCTTTCGGGTTAGTTTTGGCCGTTGCTCTCGTATGCCGCAGGACGTGCATCCACCTTCTCGCCGTCAGACAGACTTGTATGGCGACCGACGATGACCTGGTCACCACGCTGAAGGCCGGAAAGAATTTCGACCCGGTTCGGCGTCTGTAAGCCAACGCTCACGGTCACGAGATGCACAATCCCATCGCGCACGACGTAGACCTGCTGCACGCTCGTTCCCAAGCCATCGACAGCGTCCAGAGGAACGCTGAGGGCAGCAGGATGATCTGTGAGATGAAGATGAACCTCCGCGTACATCCCGGGCACAAGCGAGCTATCGGAATTTGGAACGTCCACCTCGGTGTCCATAGTCCTTGTGGCCATCTGCACAGCATTGGCATAGCGTGCGATCTTGCCCTGAAGGTGGCGGACTGTGCTTGTCACATCGACATCCACGACCTGGCCGTCTCGAATCTCCGATACGGCACTCACCGGAACTGGAAGGCTCAAACGAAGGACATCATTTTGCGCCAGGCGCACCACCGGCATTGCCTGCGTCTGAGACGAGATCCCTGCCTGAATCATGGAGCCCGTGTTCGCGTAGCGCTTTGTGACGACACCGGTAAAAGGCGCACGGATGGTGGCGTACTGAACCATCGCCTCAGCGCGGGAATACTCTGACTCCGCTTCGAATTTGCTTTGCTGTGCCGACTTCAACATGGAATTGGCGCTTGCAAGCTGCGCATCGGCCTCGAGCTGCTTGGACTGAGCCACGTCTAGATCCTGCTTGGGAACCAAGCCTTTATCGCGGTTGGCCACGTCCTGGATACGCTGGAACGACAGTCTTGCTATATTTGCTCCCGCCTGTGCACGTTGCACTCCCGCTTGGGCTGTGGCGATGTTTGCTTCAGCTGCTGCCACTCCTGCCTTGGCTTTTGCGAGATCATCTTGTATCTCTGGGACTTCTAGCGTCGCTAGGACGGCGTCTTGCCCGACGTGACTACCTATATCTACATTGATCGCGCGGACGTACCCCGCGACTTTTGCCATTACGTCTACCTCTTGGAAGGGGCGGAACTCTGCGGAGAGCACGAGATTGTTTTCCAAATTTGCGGGCTCCGCCATGGCAACTGGAACAGTCGGAATTGCCGCAACCGGCAGTGGCGCCGATTTACAGCCCTGCGTGAGAATCTCACCGCTAATCAGGACGGCAGCCAAGACTCGTTTCGAATGCTCCAAAGGTGCGCGTCCTTTCAATTCAGTAATCCCGATGCGAAGTCCAGCTCAGCGCGGCGAGTCAAGTAGGTATAGTTCGCATCGGCGGCGCTGATCTCGGCGGAGGTCTCGTTGAGCTGTGCCTCGTTCAACTCGACAATGCTACCCAGACCGGCTAGGTAGCGGTCCTGCGCCAAACGCAGGGCCTCCTTACTCTGTGCCACGAGCCGTGCCGTCACATCAAGACTCTGAAATGCCTCATTGGCTCGATACCACGCATTGAGAACCTGCTGATTCACCTGCAACCGTAGTTCCTGGGTGTCGCGCGTTCTGGCCTGCGCCTCTAGTTCGGCCTCAGCGCGTCGGGCCGAAAATAGATTTCCGTTGAATATCGGAATGTTGAGATTGAAACCGGCTGCAACATAACGCTCGTGCAGGGTGTGGTCGTGATACGGAACCTGGCCGGCAGCGCCGAGAATATTCAAGGAGGGGTAGCTCCGGCGCTTTTCGGAGAGAGCAAATTCTTTTGCCGCTTTCTCCTCGGACTGCGCAGCTCCGAGATCAGCACGCTGTGCCACAGCTTCTTGCTGTAGATCATCGGGCGAAGGTGGAAGTGCTTCAGCACTGAGCGAGATATCGCCCAGCACGGCGATGATCGGTTGCGATGCTCCCATCGCGGTTGCAAGCCGCGTTCTCTCCTGGGCGACACCGCTCTCGGCGCGCACAACGGCTAGATCAGCTTCGCTCTCCAAAACTTTGGCAAAGTTCACATCCAGCGTCGAACGCAACTCGCTTTGAGCCAATGTACTCAGTTGACGCGTGACAAGCTGACGGTTCGCCTGCGCAGCCTTGGCAGCACGCAGAACAGCCTCCGCGCCGAGCACCTGGAAGTAGGCTTCACGTACATTGAGCCGCACCTGTGCGCTCGTGAGGGTGGCCACGTCATTCTGCGCCGCAGCTGTGGCACGCGTACTGCCGACCAACGCGCTTGTACGACCGAAGTCCGTGACAAGTTGGGTCAGATTTCCCCCGTAAGCGAAGCGATCCGAAACGGACGAAGTCGTAAGATTTCCAGCTGCGGTAGCCGTACCTGTGTCTGCTACTAACGTTCCCGTTGCGTTCGCTTGCACCGTTGGGAACAGGCCGGATCGAGCTTGACGGATGCGCTCAGCCGACGCGCGCGCGCGAAGCTGAGCAGCGAGCAGTCGCGGCTGGTTCGCCACAGCGACGTTCTCAGCTTCTTGTAAGGTCAGCGTAGCTTGCTGGGGCACCGCCGGTTGCTGCCCGAGGCAGAACGGCATGGCGCATCCCAGCAGGCAAAAGGTGACAACGGCTCGCAAGGTCATGCGCGATTATCGCCCCGGTGATGCCGTCTGCTGTGGAATGACTTCGAGCAAAGCGGTGGTGTGCTTCCAGATTTCCGGAGAGCCGTGAGTCGAGACAAGAGTCAGCGTGGAAGGTTGTGCTGCTGTTCCGCGCTCTGCGAGGCGGACATCGGCGAACCCGTAAGCGCCACAAGCCGACGCGGAGAAGATTCCAACGGACACCTCAACGTCACTCCCATCGCAGCCGCCTCGTGCGATCAGATGGGCATAAACTCCATCCCGCCTGTTGTAGGCGACTACATCACCATCCAGGTTGCGAACTTCGGACTGCGACGGAATCAGTTGATCTTCGCCGATTTGCGTTGTCGTGGCCAAGGGGTCCATGTCGCTGGCTTGTGGCTTCTCGGCATCCCACGTCGCGATTGGTGTGGCGATGGCCCGCACGGTCACGTTGAGCGGAACTGCCTGACCGTTAACCTCGATAGAGTCGAAGTGAACTCTGAGAGCGGACGCCTTCTGGTGTGCGTAGGGAGTCTTGTCATACATGAAGCCGTTGGCGTTGACAACGTGACCCACAACTCGCGCACCGGAAGGAATGCTCCGTCCACCCGGGAGCTGAACACGCTGGACGGTCTTGGCTTCGACTGTGTCGCCAAGTTTCGCACGATTCGCACTGACGGTTTTGGTAAAGGTTATCGGCAGGGTGGCCGGAGCCGTAAGAGTCGGATTCTGGGCAATTGCGACGCTTGAAGCGAAAGCAAGAGCGATAAGGGGACTAAGCACGGAATCTCCGAAGCAAAAACGCTTGACCGGAGTAGACCAACTCTTTCGCTTACATACCCTTACATCTTTCTGACATTCGACATTGCTCTCTTGCGGCTCAGCTAAACCTGCGAAATCATGGGCATGAGGCCCAAAAGGGTGGATGAGCGCGCGCGTATTGTCATCATCGAAGACGACCGAAAACTGTCTACAGCCCTTGCTTCCGGCCTCGAGGGGGCGGGCTACGAAGTCAAAGCCGCTTCGTCCGCGGAGGAAGGATTCTTCCTGGTACACCGCCTGCACCCCGATCTGGTCTTGCTTGACCTGACCCTCCCGCAGCGAAACGGTCTCGATATTCTTCAGCAGCTTCGCGAGGAGGGTTTGGACACGCGGGTTCTCATCCTCACGTCCCACAACACGGTTGAAGACCGCGTGGCCGGGCTCAAGACCGGGGCCGACGACTACATGGGCAAACCCTTTTCTTTCCCTGAGCTCATTGCCCGCATTGAAGCCCTGCTGCGAAGGGTACTTCCATCGACTCCGCGGCGACTGACAGTCGGTGATCTCGAACTTGATTCCGCCGCCAGGTCCGCTTGGAGAGACGGCCAGAAGCTGGATCTCACCGCTCGGGAGTTTGACCTGCTGTTCTACCTTTCCAAGAACAAGGGGCGAACTGTCTCCCGCGAGATGTTAGCGAAAGATGTCTGGCAGGAAACATCACGCTACACGCCTATCGACAATGTGATCGACGTGCAAATGGCTCGGTTGCGGAAGAAGGTAGACGATCCCTTTGGAGTCAAGCTGCTCCGGACGATTCGCGGCATCGGTTTCTGCCTGCAGGAGCCGTAGAGATGAAGGTCGATGCGCGATGGAGCATTCGAACGCGGTTGACCGCCTGGTACGTCTGCGTCCTTGCCTTCTTGCTCCTCATCTTCGCCATCATCGTTTTCATCTTTCAGTACGTGACCTTGACGCGTCAGATTGTTCATGACGAGATGCAAGATGCGGTAACCGTCGAAGGTCTTCTGTACTTCGATGGCGCGGGGCAGCTGCAGTTGCGGCAGGACTACTATTCCCGTCCGCAGTCCCACCTTCTCGTAGATCGTCTGATGGAAGTGCTGGATCTGAACGGGACGGTGCTTTATCGCAGCAAAGGTCTTGACGGGGAGTCCCTGGGGGGCCCCCTGATTGCCGGTGAAGGGGACGGCTCGGCGAACGAGCGGATCGTCCGGCTGAGGGATGGTTCCCGTGTATCGGCTATCAGCCATATCCACGGCATGCACGGTCGCGACGTCGTCATCCGTGTTGGCTACAGTCTCCGGCCTCTTCGGGAGAGAATGTGGCAATTCGTTTGGCTGCTGGGGATCGCTCTGCTTGCCACCATTCTCCTCGCGGGCATTACCGGGCAGTGGATTGCAGGCAAAGCCATGAGGCCTATCGGCCTTATGGCGGAACGCGCGGAAGGAATCACGGCAAACAATCTCCATGATCGTCTTGTCGTGGCGAATCCGCGAGATGAGCTAGGAGCTCTCGCAACAGTATTCAATCACTTGCTGGAACGCCTCGAGCAATCGTTCCAGCAGCTGCAGCGTTTCACCGCAGATGCGGCTCACGAGCTCCGCACGCCTCTTGCTTCCCTGCGCACCGTCGGGGAGGTCTCTCTCGCGCAGCAGCGGCCACCCGAGCAATATCGAGACGCCATCAGCAGCATTCTGGAAGAAACTCAGCGTCTCAATCACACCATCGACAGCCTGCTTCTTCTCGCTCGCGCCGAAGCAGGAAATTCTTCCGCGACCGTGGAGGCCATGGCGCTTGCTCCTTTGCTTTTGGAGGTTGCATCGATACTCTCTGTACTCGCTGAAGAAAAAAGAATTCAGGTTCTGGTGCGAGGAAGCGAAGATAGCGCTAAAGTTCGCGGCGACAGAAGCCTGCTCCGCGTGGCCATCATCAATCTTCTGCATAACGCCCTGAAGTTTTCTCCTCCAGAGGGCACCGTCCGAATGGAGCTCGCAAGCGACGAGGCCTTCGCTTACGTGAATGTGATGGATCAGGGACCAGGTATCGCGAAGAACGAGTTCGATGCGGTCTTTGAGCGCTTTTATAGGGGACGCGGCGTATCCTCCGAGTCTGGGAATGGCCTTGGTCTGTCTATCGTCAAATTGATTGTGAACCGCGTCGGGGGAACAATCGAATTTGACCGAGCCGCGGAGGAAGGAACCTGCGTAAAGCTACGGTTACCTTTGGCTTCCGATTCGGAGCAGGCGGCGCCATGAGGGGCTGAGAATCTCTCAGGCTCACTGCTGTGGCGCTGGTCATCGGTGTTTTCCTCCGAGCAATGGCTGGCCTGCAGGCGATCGATACGGGTATCCGCTCTGAGCCAACATGACGTGACGCATCGACGCCGAAATGGAAACAAAGGATTGGGCTGCCCCCACGGTCAGCCCATAACCCGCTGATTGGAAGTTGAGGTGACTGACATCCGGTGGTCAGTGGAATGCACTGTGGAAGAGATCGCACGACTCGTTGGCGTGTCCAGCTCCGCCACAGATTTGCGGCTTCATCGGGCGTGGAAGATGCTGTCCACCGTGATGATGTTCAAGGAGAAGATCAGGAGTGCGACGATGAACGCCTGGATGCGATGGTGTGCATGAATAATTTGAGGATGTATCACTTTTGTATCACACGGCCATTTTCCTGTCTCACTCTGGCTTGGAAGGGGATCCGCAAATCGCTAATGTTTATAGGGATTTTGGAGTGGTGGCCCGGGCAGGAGTCCAACCTGCGACCTTCGCGTTAGGAGTGCGCTGCTCTATGCAACTGAGCTACCGGGCCAGCCTGAGGTGGCGGCGGAGGACACGCGCGCCGCAGAGGCCAGCGGATCCACCATCGTCAGTGTACCTGCCTTCCTGTCGCTCGCAAATAAGAACTCCCGCCTTGGGAGCGGGAGTGAAAAGGACAGGAGAAGATCAATCGTTGTGGTGTCGTCATGCAATGTCTTAGGCGTTGCCGCAGCCGTGGCTGTAGACGATCTGCTTTTTCCATTCGTCCATCGTGGCGAACGCGATGCAGGCCTCACCGCTGGTAGTATCTACCCGCCAGGTGAGGTTGTCCTGCCGGTACCACTGGTAGCGGCCGGTGCCGCCAAAAGCGAGTCCGTTGGGAGGGTTTGGAACCACGGTGTCGGCTACGGGAAGTTGAGTGGAGTTCGCAGGGAGGACGACCGGCCCGTTGCTGTCCTGGGCGGTTTGGGCCTTGGAACTCTCCGGAGGCTGATTGCTGACGCGGCCGCCGCCGGTTCCCTGAGGTTCGCCGGAGACAGCGCTGCCGTCCGCAGAGGTGACTGTGCCATTCCCCAGCGTGGAGCCTGCCTCGTGCTGTTTATAGAGCCAGAATGCCCCGATCACAACACAGACCAAGAGGACCAACGTCACGACACGATTCATGAAGACCGCACTCCTTGCTCCAGGGAGGACCGCCGAAGAGAGCACCGGCACCGCGTGCTGGTCCGGGCCCTGCTTCGGCCAAAGTTATTCGTTATGATGACTCGCTCCGGGCCCCAGTGGGGATCAATTGGCGGTTGCGGTACCCAAAGGGTCAAGGGCCAGGGTGGGACCTGCATGGGTTCAGGGTCGTCGTGGGGCTCTCTTGGCCCCATCGCACCCGCGGGCGGGGGTATCATCGAAGACGTGCCGAAGTACTCCATTGTCGTCCCGTTCCACAATGAAGAGGAGAACGTCACGAAGCTCTACGACCGCGTCAAGGACGTGATGGAGCAGGTCGGCGAGAGCTTCGAGATGGTCTTCGTCGACGATGGCTCACGCGATCGCACCTATAGGCTGCTGGAAGAGATTGCGGCCGTCGATTCGCGCGTGCTGTTGATCAAACTGCGCCGCAACTTCGGGCAGACCTCAGCGCTGGCTGCCGGCTTCGATCACGCCTCGGGCGAGGCGATTCTCGCCATGGATGGCGACCTCCAGCATGATCCAGCCGAGATCCCGGCGTTCCTGTCCAAGCTCGAAGAGGGCTACGACGTGGTGAGTGGCTGGCGCGCGCAGCGTGCGGACAATGTGGTGATGCGGCGCATCCCATCGACCATCGCCAATTGGCTGATGGCGCGGCTGTCGGGAGTCGACATCCACGACTTTGGAACCACCTTCAAGGCCTACCGCCGGGAGGTCATCCGCAACGTGCCGCTGTATGGCGAGATGCATCGCTTCATCCCGGCGCTCGCGAGCTGGTATGGAGCGTCGATCTGCGAGATCCCGATCTCCAATCCTGCACGTGAATCCGGCAAGAGCCACTACGGCATCTCGCGCACCTTCCGCGTGATGTTCGATCTGCTCACAATCCGGTTCCTGCTGAAGTACATGACGCGGCCGCTGCACTTCTTCGGCGGCCTGGGCGCGCTGGGCCTCGTCTCCGGCGCGGGCATTGCGATGTGGCTGCTTGTGCTGAAGCTGGTCACCGGGCAGAGCGTCGTCGGACTCCATGGACCCTGGTTCATCATCGCTGCGGTCCTGTTGCTCGGCAGCATCCAGATGATAGGCTTCGGCCTGCTGGGTGAACTGCAGGTGCGCCACTACTTCACGGACTCCGCGCGGACGCCGTATGTCATCGACCGCGTGGTGCGGCTGAAGCCCAGCGAAGAGAGCATGACCCGTTAGCGCACAACGCGTATCCCTATTCTCCCAAGAGACAACCTAGACATGTACGCAATTGTGATTTCGCATACGGGCGACCCCGAGGTACTTCAACTCGTGGAGGTCGATGACCCGAAGCCTGCCGCTGGACAGCTACTGGTGAAGGTGCACGCCGCGGGCGTGAACTTCATCGACACGTATCTGCGCGAGGGCCGCTATCCCGTGCCGCTGCCGTTTATTCCGGGGCAAGAGGCTTCGGGAACCGTGGTGGAGCTTGGCGAGGGCGTCACCGGGTCCGTGGTTGGCGATCGCGTCGCGTGGGGTGGAAGCCGCGGCACGTATGCGGAGCTCGCCTGCGCTCCGGCATCGGAGTGCGTGAAGGTTCCGGACAGCGTCGATCTCGACACAGCTGCTGCGCTGCTGACGCAGGGCCTTACGGCTCACTATCTCTCGCATGACACCTACGCGATCCAGCCTGGCGATACAGTGCTGGTGCATGCCGGTGCTGGCGGGGTGGGGTTGCTGCTGACGCAGGTCGCGAAGATGCTGGGGGCGAAGGTGATCACAACGGTCTCTACCGAGGAGAAGGCCGAGCTATCGCGTGGCGCAGGTGCAGACTTCGTCATCAACTACACGACCGAGAGCTTCGTCGATCAGGTGAAGGAGATTACCGGAGGCAAGGGATTGCCGGTGGTGTATGACTCCGTGGGCAAGACGACCTTTGAGGACTCGCTGAAGTGTTTGCGCCCGCGTGGCCTGATGGCGCTCTATGGAGCTTCCAGCGGCGCTGTCCCTGCCATGGATCCCATTCGGCTCATGACGGGGTCGCTCTATCTCACGCGGCCGACGCTGAAGGACTACGTGCCCACTCGCGAAGAGCTGGAGCGGCGTGCCGGCGACCTCTTCCGCTGGATCGCAGAAGGCAAGCTGAAGGTTCGCATCGGCCATCGTTATCCACTCGCAGAGGCGCCACAAGCTCACATCGACTTGGCAGGTCGCAAAACCACAGGTAAGATCCTGCTGCTGCCGTAGGCGCGAATCCTGAATTCGAGGATCGCACGGGCCCGATTCTCCACGGCCGAGGGCTCTCGTACACTGGAAGCTCAGCCTATTCTTCGCGACCGCGCACCTGCGCCTCGTGAACCCTTCAACTGCTACCCGCTGGCGAATGTTCGGGAAGCGCGGTGAAACTCCGCCACTGCCCCGCAACTGTGAAGCGCGTACCTGCAGCGATGCTGCAGGTGAGGCCGGACCGAAGCTCCCACTGGTTGCCTTCGCGCATCGGGAAGGGAAGGCTTCTCTACAAGGTCCAGCCCGTAACCGCGCCAGTCAGGAGACCGGTTCGTCTGCGTACAGCCTGCCACGCCTCCGAAGGGGAGGTGAGGAGAACCTATGACATCCTTCGTTTCGTGCCGCCATCGAGCGGCTGCAACCTCCTTTCCCAATCGACGATCATTTCGCACTGCAGCGGCCTTCGCCGTGGCGCTGCTTGGTATGCACGCGGCCCATGCTGTTGTGGTCCGGGGCCGCGTCACGGACGCGCTCGGCGCTCCACTCTCCGGCGCTCGCGTGCAGCTGATCGAGAATGGCAAGTCCGTGGCCTTCGCGTATGCGGGGACGGATGGCTCCTATGAGATCCGCTACTCCAACGCCGGCCGGTTTACGCTGCTGGGCTCGGGCTCGCCGTTTCTGCCGTACGTCAGCCCCGACTTCTACGGCGGAGCCACCGACGTCCTGCAACAGGACGTGGTGCTGGCGATGAACACCGTGCGCCAGGACATTTCGGTGAGCGCGACGGGTATTCCTACGCCGCTGCCGCAGCTGACCTCTCCCGTCACGGTGATTCCGGGCGACCTCTTCGCCGACCAGCTTGGCGTGAACGACCTGGTGCGCCAGTCGCCGGGAGCGTTCGTGGTGCAGACGGGCGAGGCTGGCGGCGTGACGTCGCTGTTCCTGCGTGGAGGCAACTCCACCGCGAACCTGGTGACGATCGATGGGATTCCTGCGGAAGATGTCGGCGGCACGTTCGACTATGGCAATGTGAGCTCGACCGCTATCAGCCGGATGGAGATCTATCGCGGACCCAACTCTGCACTCTTCGGCACCGATGCCGGCGCGGGAGTCGTCACCATCGAGACGCAGCGCGGCACCACGCTGAAGCCGGTGCTGAACTACTCGGGCGACGCGGGCACGTTGCACGAGTGGCGTGACGAGCTGACCGGCGGAGGCACATGGCAGCGGCTGGACTACTTCGGCGGCTTCTCACGCTTCGACATGTCGAACGCCGTGCCCAACGACCGCTATCACAATGCCACAGCCGTCGGAAACCTGGGCTATGACTTTGACGGCAATACCACGCTGCGTTTCACCATCCGCCGCACGGTTTCACGTGCGGGGCTTCCTGGCGGGTACGACTTCCAGGGCCTCGCCGAGGCGGGCCATCAGGCCGATCAGGATCTCTACAGCGGCATCACGCTGGAGAACCGCTTCCACGACAAGTGGCACAACCTCGTGCGCTACGGCATCGCGCGCAAGCGTGAGCAGGCCGACGAAGGCAATCCAGTAGGAGTGGCTGGCGGCTTCGGCTATGTAGGCAATGTGGTGACGATCCGCGGCGCCAATGGCTACACGGCGACGGGCCAGGCCCAGCTGTTCTTCGGCAACAACGACGACCAGGCCTCCAATCGCGACCAGCTCTATTACCAGAGCGACTATTCGTGGTCGCCGCATCTGATCGGACTCTTCGGCTTCCGCTACGACAATGAGCGGGGCGCGTTCAACGACTATCTTCCTGCCTATGCCTACGTAGAGA
Source organism: Bryocella sp. (assembly GCF_058498515.1). Taxonomy (NCBI): domain Bacteria; kingdom Pseudomonadati; phylum Acidobacteriota; class Terriglobia; order Terriglobales; family Acidobacteriaceae; genus Bryocella; species Bryocella sp. The sequence goes on along the minus strand of NZ_JBMHYI010000064.1, from coordinate 20,418 downwards.
ACGAGAAGGTGCGGCGCACTAACTTCGAATACAACCTTGGCTTCCAGGGCGAGTTCTGGAACCGGCTCTTCTACTCGGTTGGAGGTGCGGTAGAGAAGAATCACCTCTACGGTATCGCGGGAACACCGCGTTTTGGCCTGAGCTATGTTCCAGTGCGACCCAAGGCGGGTTGGTTCCATGGCACGAGGTTGCGCGCTAACGCCGCCACGGGCGTGCAGGAGCCGACGCTTGCGCTCGAGTACTCGAGCCTGTACCAGCAGCTGCTTTCGATTGGTGATACCGCGGACATTGAGGCGTATCACATTAGGCCGCAGTCGGCGGAGCGCTCGCGCACGTATGACGTCGGTGTGGACCAGAACATCCTCGGCGAAAAGCTGGTTCTGAAGGGTGGCTACTTCCACAACGTCTTCGATCGCCAGCTGGAGGGCGTCAGTGCAACGGCATTGAGCCAGTATTTCAACTACACGTTCGCTCCTTCGACGTTGTATTCGGCGTATGTGAACTCGCTGGCGTATCGCGCTCAGGGCGCGGAGCTGGAACTCGTGTGGCAGCCTCTGCCGCGCCTGCTGGTGCGCGGCGGTTACACGTACCTCGATGCTCAGGTGTTGCAGTCGTTCGCGTCGGATGCGGTGGAGGCTAACAGCGGAGCGCCGACCATCAATCCGGCGTTTCCGAATATTGCGATTGGCGCCGAAAGTCCACTGGTGGGAGCGCGTCCGTTCCGGCGTGCTCCGCATACTGGGTACTTCGACGTGCAGTACACGTACAAGCACCTCGGACTGCAGATGCTGGGCGCGATGGCGAGCCGCAGCGACGACTCCACGTTTCTGGACGGGGAAGATTACTTCGGCACGAATACTCTGCTCCTGCCGAACCGCAACCTGGACTTCGGCTATGTGAAGCTGGACCTCGGCGCGACGTACTCGTGGAAGTACGGTCTGACGATCTTCGGGCAGGTGAACAATCTGCTCAACGATCAGCACATTGGGCCGATCGGCTTCCCGGGGCTACCGCTGACGGCGCGTGCAGGCTTGAAGCTGCGGCTTGGCGGAGACAAGTAACTCGCTAGAAGATGTAGCGGCTTAGACACGGCCTTCGAGCGATTGTTGCGTCGCAACAGTGGCTCGGAGGCCGTTTTCGATTGCAGATCGCTCCAAAGGCGTATCGTCGACATTCGTGCACCTGCTGGGGCGAGACCTCGTCTAACTCTTCAGAGAGATGTTCGAAGAAAGAAGGAAGCGATCATGTTGAAGCCATTCCTCCTCGTCCCGCTGGGTCTTATCGGTCTCATGGGTCTTGCGTCTGCAGCTGTGTGTGCGCAGGAGATCCCTGTGGAAGGCCCTGCGCCGACGACTGCCATTATGTACGTCGAGTCGAAGAACGGAGCGCAGCTCGATCCGAAGGGCCTGCAGGTGCAGGTCAACGGACATAACGCCGAGATCACCGGCGTGCAGCCAGTGATGGCGGAGCACGCGCAGGTGGCGATCCTGATCGATGGCGGCCTTCGCTCGTCCTTCAATCAGCAGCTGAACGATGTTCGCCAGTTTGTGGGCAGCATTCCTCCGACGACCGAAGTGCTGATCGGGTATATGGAGAACGGCCGCGTGGTGTCGCCGGATGGATTCACGACGGATCGGGAGCGGCTCCTGAGGAGCCTGCATATGTCGATTGCGATCCCAGGCCTGAGCGCAAGCCCGTACTTCTGCCTTTCGGACTTCGTGAAGAACTGGCCTTCGGATCATCGGGCGGCGCGGTTTGTGCTGATGATCACCAATGGCGTGGACCCGTATAACGGATCGACGTCGCTGATGAACCAGGACAGTCCGTACGTCGAGACGGCGCAGAACGATGCAGCGCGTGCGGGTGTGCCGGTGTACTCGATCTACTTTCCGGATGCGGGCTTCCGCGGCGGTCGCGGCAGCCTGAGCGGCCAGGGATACCTCGCGCAGGTGGGCGACGCGACCGGCGGGCAGGTGTTCAACAATGGATCGATTCCTCCAGTGAGCATTGGGCCGTACCTCGAGCAGTTCGGGCGTGCCATCAAAGAGAGCTATCTCGTGACCTTCATGGCGAGTACCGGTAACCGCAAGCCGAACACGCTGGACCGGCTGAAGGTGAAGACCTCGCAGCAGGGTGTGAAGGTGCATGCGCCGGAGATGGTGCATCCGGGAATGACCGAGTAAGGAAATATCAGCGGCTGATGAAGCCGGAGCACAAAGAAAATGGCCGCAATGCGCAGGACGCGCGTTGCGGCCATTTTCCTGAGATCGTCAGCGTCCCGTAATTTTGCCGATGCGTTCGCGAAGAAAGGTCCGGAGTGCGGCGGGGAGATCATGCATCATGCGGCGTACGCGGACGGGGCGGTTCAGCAGGCGGGTGAAGACCTCAGGGTGGACGACCGCCACCGGGCGGGGATAGTTGTCTCCCAAACCAGCCAGTGCCGGATACCTCTCGAGCGCGCTCTCGCGTACGTAGAGGTAAGCATTCTGGCGGTAGAACGCCGGCACTGCTTGATTGGTCCAGATGGCGGTGCGGATCAGATCGAACATGCGAAACCCACAGCGTGCGAACTTGGCCTCCCAGTATTGTGGCCACTGTTCGTTGATGTGATTTGTTCCGCCCTGGCCGGGAATCGCCGCGGAGAACAGGATGGCGTCGCCGTGACGGGTGAGGTTCTCTAGGAAGGTGTCGGCCGCCACTGCAGGAATATGCTCTGCGACCTCCATGGAGATCACCAGATCGAACCGGCGGCCCAGGTCGAAGCTACGCGTGAGATCGTTGGGCTGAAAGCGATCGGGGGGGATCATCAGCAGGTCGCGGGGAACGTAGTCTCCGTCGACCCCGTTGGCATCGGAGACGCCGGACTGGAGGGCTGCGGCGACCCAGGTGCCAACGCCGCAACCGACGTCGAGGAGGCTCCTCGCGGGTATGTAGCCGAGTGCGATCGGTAAGACTTCCCGAGCCGCAATCAGGGATGCGTCTCGCTGATCGTTAAAGAAGAACTCGTTGTAGATGGCAGTGGGCATCTGGAGCCGTTGGGTCGGTGGCGTTGGGTTCCATTATAGAGATCGCCTGGAGCGGACTGATCGCTTGCGCCGCGGGAGACGAGTTCGTGGCGTGAGATTGCGGCAATTGCAAGTGGGGCCCTACGGATTTCACCTTCAAGGTGACGTGGTGAACGGCGTCTTGAGCAGGTCGCCGTCCGTCTACACTGAACACGCAACAGGGACCATAGGATTCTGCTTTTCTCGCCGGCGCCGTGATCGCCGGCGTTCAGGGGTGTGCATGCGCTTTTTCTGCTCGATTCATTTCGTCCTGTTCTTCCTCTTGGTCTGCGGCGTTGTGCCGCAACTGCACGCGCAGGCGGCTGGACCTTATCCAGCGTCCCTGCTGGGAGGCCTGGAGTGGCGGGACGTGGGTCCGATGCGGGGCGGCCGGGCGTATGCCGTGGCCGGGGCGGCGAGCCAGCCGGACACCTTCTACATGGGATCGGTGGGTGGCGGCGTGTGGAAGACGGTGAATGCGGGGCGGACGTGGTTCCCGATCTCCGATGTGGGGATTCCGATTGGATCTATCGGCGCGATCGCCGTGGCTCCTTCGAACCCGGATGTGGTGTACGTGGGGACGGGCGAGCCGGACATTCGCAGCCAGCACTCGTATGGCATTGGGATGTTCAAGTCGACCGATGCGGGCAAGACGTGGAAGACGATTGGCCTGGAAGACAGCCGGCAGATCGGGCGCATCGCCGTCGATCCTACGGATGCGAACCGGGTGTACGTGGCAGTGCTGGGGCATGTGTATGACGCGAATCCGACGCGGGGGCTGTATCGCTCGGTAGATGGCGGAGCGCACTGGAAGAAGGTGCTGAGCGATCCGAAGCTGCCCAATGATGTGGGCTCGGTGGAAGTGGCGATCGACCCGGTGCATCCGAAGACGGTATATGCGTCACTGTGGGGAACACGGCGTCCGCCGTGGTCGGTATATGCGCCGACGAACCTTCCGGGCGGTGGGTTGTTCAAGTCGACCGATGGCGGCGAGACGTGGAAGAAGCTTGCGGGCGGTCTGCCGACGGATGAGTTCGTGGGCAAGATCGGGATCGCTGTGGCGCCGAGCAATCCGAAGCGGCTGTGGGCGGTGGTGGACGACCTGGGTGCTCCGGTGGCGAAGGCGATGACGGCAGCTCCGGGCAATGGTGCGGCTGCGATTGCGAAGCCTACGGGCGGCGGCGTGTATACCTCCGATGATGCGGGCGCGACGTGGAAGCTGGTAAACGCGGAGCAGCGGTTGTGGGGTCGCGGATGGTACTTCGAGTCGGTCACGGTGGATCCGAAGAATCCTGACCGGGCGTATGTGATCAACACGGGCACGTACGAGACGACGGATGGCGGCAAGACGTTTGTTCCGGTGAAGGGATCGCCGGGTGGCGATGACGATCACCAGATGTGGATCAATCCGAAGGACGGCAACCGGATGGTGCTGAGCACGGATCAGGGCACGGTGGTGTCGGTGGACGGAGCGCAGTCGTGGAGTACGTGGTACAACCAGCCGACGGCGCAGATCTATCACGTGGCGGCGAGCAACGACTTTCCCTATCACCTGTATGGAGCGCAGCAGGACTCGGGCGGCGTGGGTGTGGATACGTGGTCGCCGTTCGGCGTGCTGAGCTTCCGCGACTGGGAGCCGACGTGCCTGGCGGGCGAGAGCAACACGGTGGTGCCTGATCCTGACCCGAAGCGGGCGCGTGTGTTGTACGGTGGCGGAGCGGCGAGTTGCGATCAGCAGCTGAACGTGAACGTGCCGATGCAGGGCGAGCTTCCGGCTCCCGATCCTGCGGACCCGAACCGCAAGACGTGGACACTGCCGGAGGTGTTCTCGCTGGCGGACCAGGCGCTGTATTACTCGAACCAGTTTGTGTTTCGTACGCGCAATCGCGGCAAGTCATGGGAGAAGATCAGCCCGGATTTGACGCGGTTGAACCCGGAGGTTCCGAGGAACCTTGACCCGATTACGGCGACGGACATCGATCAGCCGATGAAGGACCGCTTCGGTGTGGTGTACACGATTGGGCCTTCGCCGCTGGAGGCGAAGACGGTGTGGGTGGGTACGGATGACGGGTTGATCCATGTGACGACCGACGATGGAGCGCACTGGAACAACGTGACGCCGGAGGCGATGACGGCGTGGAGCAAGGTGTCGCAAGTGGAGGCCGGGCACTTCGATGCGGCGACAGCGTATGCGTCGGTGGATCGGCATCGGCTGGCGGATATGAAGCCGTATATCTACCGCACGCATGATGGCGGCAAGAGCTGGCAGAACGTGGTCAATGGCATTCCCGAGGGAGCGTATGTGAACTCGGTGAAGGAAGACACGAAGCAGAAGGGGCTGCTGTATGCGGCGACCGAGCTCCGGGTGTATGTGTCGTTTGATGATGGCGACCACTGGCAGCCGCTGCAGCTGAATATGCCGGTGACGTCCGTGCGTGACATCGTGGTGCATGGCGACGATCTTGCGGTTGCGACGTATGGGCGCGGCTTCTGGGTGCTGGACCAGATGACGTCGCTGCGGCAGATTGCGGCGGAGGGGCAGGGGATTGCGTCGGCGAAGGTGCACCTGTTCGTGCCGGGCGGGACGTTCGCGCTGCGCACAGGCGGCATGAATGGAACGCCGCTGCCGCACGAGGAGCCGCAGGAGCTGAACCCGCCCGCGGGTGTGGTGGTCTATTACTGGCTGCAGAGTGCGCCTGTGGGAGCGTTGAAGATTGAGCTGCTGGACAAGCAGGGGGCGGTGCGTGCGTGCGTCGCGAGTGATACTCCGGTGAAGCCGGTGGATACCGAAGCGATCAACGTGCAGGCCATCTGGGAAGAGCCGACGCCTCCACCTTCGGCTGCGGCGGGGTCGCATCGTGTGGCGCTGAACGTTCGTACGGGCCGCGGAGGTGGTGGAGGTTTTGGGCGTGCGCCCGCGCCGCCTCCGGTGGATGCCTGCAATCCTGCGGGAACGCCGGCTCCGGCACCACAGGAACGCCGCGGGCGGCAGGCTCCGGGGTTGCAGTCGGGCGACTACACCGTGAGGCTGACGGTGGATGGCCAGAGCTACACGCAGCCGGTGACGATCAAGCCTGATCCTCGAGAGAAGGCCAAGTAGGCTCCCCGGGCGTTATAGACTGCGGGCATGAAACCGAAGCGATGGGGTTTTCTGGCTGGTGTGGCAGTGGCGTTGCTGGCGCAGGGCGCGATGGGGCAGCAGCCGAACGCTGCTTCTGGTTTCGAGGCGATCGTTATCCGTGACACGCCGGCGACGACGACGAACTGGCGCAATGAGTTTGTGCCCGGTCGGATGCGGTTTGAGAACCGCACGCTGCGGGACATGATCATGTTTGCGTACGGACTTTCCGCGGAACGGCAGGTCGTGGGCGCGCAGGGATGGATGGTGTCGCAGCATTTTGACGTGACTGCGAAAGAAGAGGACGAACTTGCGAAGACCTTGGCTGCGGCGCGGCGGGAAGAGTGGAGGCGGCTGACGCGGGAGCTGGTGCGGGGTGTGCTGGAGGAGCGATTCCAACTGAAGGTCGAGCAGAAGAAGGTGGTGATGCCGGTGCTCGCGCTGGTGGAAGCCAAGGGGGGATCGAAGGTGAAGGCGACGAATCCCGGTGATGGAAGAACGTTCTATGGGATTGTCGGGCCGACGGGGAGCCTCGAAGCTCGCGCGACGACGATGGCGCAGCTAGCCGACAGGCTGACGGATTATCCCGACGCGAACGGCATGGTGGTCGTGGATCGGACGGGGCTGGAAGGGAAGTTCGACTGGAAGCTGCGGTGGGCTCGCGAGGCGATGGGAGGGACCGACGCGAATGCGGAGGAGCTGCCGCCGCTGTTTATAGCGCTGCAGGAGCAGCTCGGGCTTCGTCTGGTGTCGCAGAAGGCGGAGGTTCAGGCCGTGGTGATTCTGAACGCGAAGCTTCCTAAGGCGAATTAGTGCGGCAGAAGCTTCGGGGCAGGTATACGGTTCCTGCCGGCGGGCGGAGTATTTGTCACGACGATTTTACTGCCGCCGCGTCTATCAGCAAGTACAGTTGCCTCCAACACCGTTTCTGGATTGCAGTGGTGCGTTCGCGCGGGGCAATTCAGGCGGACACTGTCGCCGCTTCCGGGCCTGTGGGATTTTGTCCTGACTCTGCAACCTCCGTGAGGTTCTTGTGCGAGCAGCCTTCGCCCTCTTCGCGCTTCTCTCCGTGTCATCGATGGCGCAGACCCCCGCCGTCTCCAAATCCTTCGTCGTCGCCGACGTCCACGTCAGCCCGTTCACGGCGAACCCGTTCATGCACGGCAACTCGATCCAGGGTGACCGCTACTTCCTCACCCAGGCGACCATGGTCGATCTTATTGCCACGGCGTATGGAGTCGATGCGGTCAACGTGCACGGGGGGCCGACGTGGCTGGAGCGGGATCGCTACGACATCCGCGCCAAGGTGCCGCCCAAGACCACGCCGGACGATATTAAGCTGATGCTTCGCAGCCTGCTGGTGGATCGGTTTCACCTGGTGGTGAAGACGGGCACAGCTCCTATGCCGACTTACATCCTCTCCGCCGGGCCGGGAAAGCCGAAGATGACCGAGTCGGAAGGTACGGGCGATGCGTCCTGCATTCCTGTGCCTCCTCCGCCGAACCCTCCTGCTGGTGCGCCGTCGTACATCATCGTGAACTGCAAGAACCTCACCATGGCTGCACTTGCGGCCACGCTGCATGACTTCGCTGGCGGGTATCTCGATCAGCCCGTGGTTGATGAAACCAACCTTGCCGGCGAGTGGGACTTCACGATCAAGTGGACTGGCCGCGGCCAGTTGGAAAAGCAGGGCGCGGATGGTATCTCTATCTTCGCCGCTGTCGAGAAGCAGCTGGGCCTGAAGCTCGAACTGAAGACTGCGCCCCGTCCGGTGTTTGAGGTTGCGAGCGTGGATGAGACACCGACGCCCAATGCGGCCAATTTAGCGGAAGCTCTTCCGGAACCGCCCGCGTTGCCCTTCGAGGCCACCGTCATCAAACCGAGCGCCCCCGACGAGCAGGGCTTCGGGCGCATCACCGGTGACCAAATCCAGACGCGCGCCACCCCGCTTATGTTTCTCATCGACTTCGGGTGGGACTTGAATCCGAATAACAAGGAGAGCGTCGCCAACGCGCCGAAGTGGCTGGACACGGCTAAGTTCGACATTCTGGCGAAGGCCGGGGCGAACGTTCGCGTGGACCGGATCCCTTCCGGCACCCTTATCAACTATGAGGATTTGCGGAGCATGCTGCGGGCGATGATCTCGGAACGGTTTCAGATGAAGTGGCACATGGAGGACCGTCCGGTGACGGCGTACACGTTGACGGCGGTGAAGCCAAAACTCAAGCCGACCGCGGACCCGACCGAGCGTACGAAATGCAAGGAAGGCCCCGGCCCGGATGGGAAAGATCCACGCGTCGCGAATCCCATTCTCAACCGGCTCATCACCTGCCAGAACATGACGATCGCGCAGATTGGCGACGAGCTGCAGCACGTGGCTGGCGGGTATATCTACAATCCCGTCGTCGATGGCACAGGGATCAAGGGTTCGTACGACTTCACTCTCAGCTTCAGCTCTGCCGACAAGATCCTTCCGACAACTCCGGATGCCACGAACGGGTCTGATCCCAACGGGGCCGTCTCGGTCTTCGACGCTGTCTATCGGCAGTTAGGGTTGAAGCTAGAAAAGACCAAGCGTCCTTATCCCGTGCTGGTGATCGACCACATTGAGGAGACTCCTACGGAGAACTAGTGTGGTAGGTCGACGTAGACTTTGCCGTCCTTCATCACGAAGACGACATGGCGTACGGCGGTGATGTCAGTGAGGGGGTCGCCGGCTACGGCGACGAGATCTGCGTTATAGCCTGGAGCGATGGTGCCGATCTGTTTGCCGAGACCGAGCGACTCTGCGGAGGTTGAGGTGGCGCTGATGATGGCATCCATGGGCTTCTCGCCTGCTTCGCGCACGCGGTAGACGAATTCCTCGGCGTTGCGGCCATGGGTTCCGGCGACAGCGTCGGTGCCGAAGATGATCTTGACGCCGAGGGCGCGGGCACGCTTTAGCACGTCGGCGGTGGGGGCGATGCCTTTCTCGATGGTGTCGAGTTGCTGCTGGGTGAAGGTGAAGCTGTCGCGCGTATCGAGATAGTTATGCAGCACGATCATGTTGGGATCGAAGTAGGTGCCGTGCTGGATCATCAGCTTCAGCGTTTCATTCGTGACGAAGGTTCCATGTTCGATGGAGGTGCAGCCGGCGAGCACGGCAGCGCGGGCTCCGGCGTCGCCGATGGCGTGCACGATGACGCGGAGGCCGACGGATTTGGCTTCAGAGCAGACGGCCTGAATCTGTTCGTCGGTGGCGCTTTGACCACCGCCTGCACCAAGGCCGGTGGTGGCGAAGAGCTTAACGAAGTCCGCGCCTTCGGACTTCGTCTTACGCACGAGTTCGCGGAGTTCGTCGGGAGTAAGGACGTGGGCGTCCGCACCCTGGCCGCGTGTGCCCTGGATCTGGATGAGGGAGGTGAGCACGTGCGGTCCGGGGAGCAGGCCCTGGTTAATCATGTCGCGGACGGGTTTGTCGAAGCGTGAGCCAGGGCTCTGCACGGTGGTGAAACCGGCTTGCAGCGAGAGCCAAGCGTCGGCCTCGTCGTAAAGCACCATCTCTTCCGGCGGCACGCCGCCGGCGACGGCCTTGTTGTCGGCGTTCATGTGCCACTGCAGGTGCGTGTGGGTGTCGATCCAGCCGGGCATCAGGGTGACGTTGCTGAGGTCGTAGTCGGCCCTGGCGTGGCCCGGGGCGACGGAGGTGATCTTGCCGTGGTCGATGACGACCTGCTGGTTCCTGAGCACTTTCCCAGTTCCGTCCAGCAGGGTTCCGACGTTCAGGACGATGGGCGCCTGCGCCATGGCGGAGGCGCAGAAGAGCAGTAGGAGGAGGGGGCGCATGGGGGTGATTCTAGAGCATCCGCATGCTACGTTGCGCCTCATGGTAAAGATGCGTGGCCGCGCGAAATTAGTTGGCGGTGACGTCAACTTCCTGAAGGTGGCGAGAGGTGATGCGGTCACACGGAGGGTAGCGCCTTGTCATGAATTGTCACGGGTGGCGTCACGGCTCGTGACAGGGAGATCAGTGCGGACGCCGGCTGGAGGCTCCAAGGCGTTCAGCATCTTAAGATCTTGCGGTCGCTTCTTGTCCTGCGAACTGCCGCTTGCATGCGAGGATGGCTTCTGATAGTAAGAGTCCATAGACCTCACGAACGTCCTCAACAAAGGAGCTGAGAATGCGCGCGAAGCTGATGTGGTTGACCGTCGTCATGGTGGCGCTGGGAGCGGGTTTGTCCGCGCAGGCGGAGAGCAAAAACATCGCGGAATATCCGCTGCGACTTCACATCTTCAGCAAGAACGAGACGACCTTCTACCACCACGAGTGGGTGGACAACGCCAAGGGCGAGGGGCGCGCGAACCTCTTCGAGGGCGGCGAGGCCCATGGGCTGGACTTCAACTTCGACTGCTCGCAGAAGATCAAAGCTTCGTTCGGGTATGAGACCTATCCTGCCAAGTGGAAGAAACCAGGCAAGCAACTTGTCGTGCTTTTTCCGGAGTTTGGTAAGTCGGGGAGTTACTTCACGTGCACGATCAACACGGACGTGAAGGATTTTGCGTATGCGTCTAACCAGGGCCGGATGAACTCCGAGCCGGTGGAGGACTTCAAGCGCTGGATGGTCAACCATGACTATGATCCAGAGCACGGGAAGGACGTTCCGAAACGCAACGTGCCGCAGAATGGGGCGGCGAAGCCTGCGGCGACTCCGCCTCCACCTAGCCAGCAGTAAGAACTCCCTGGTCAGTTACAGGATTGGAAAGAGCAGAGGCCCCGGAGAGATTCGGGGCCTTTGTGTTGCGGAACTAGCTTTGATGGAGAGTGCTTTCCGCAGACCAGTTCAGCCGCTGGAGCGACGTCTTCCGGTGAGCCGTTCGACCGCATCGGTCTGGTAGCGGCTGAGACGCACGAGAGCTCCATCCTTCATCAGAACCTGGTGTCCACCGCGGAACCAGGTTTGGATCTCGCGCACGAAGTCCATGTTCACGATGGTGGAGCGATGGACGCGAACGAAGCAGGCGGGATCGAGCTTCTTCTCGAGCGATTGCAGCGTTTCGCGAATCTCGTAGCGTTCGGAGCGCGCATGGATCTGTGCGTAGTTGCCCATGGCGTCGATGCGCTCGATGGAGGCTACGGAGATGAGGTGGATGCGACCGTTGCGATTGGCGGGGATGCGCTCTAGGTAGCGGGGCTGGGCGTGGCGGTCGCGGAGGGTGGCGAGCAATCGCTCCAATGATTCAGCGGAGACGGGTTGCGCGGCGCGGTCGCGGACGCGAGCGAGGGCCTGGGCGAGGCGTTCACGCGTGAAGGGCTTGAGCAGGTAGTCGAGCGCGTTGAGGTCGAAGGCCTGGAGCGCGTGGCTGTCGTGGGCGGTGACGAAGATGAGCGCCCCGCGATAGTTGCGGAAGAGTTGGCGAGCGATTCCGAGGCCGTCCTGACCGGGCATCCGGATGTCGAGGAAGACGAGATCGGGGCGCGAATGATCTATCTCCTCGATGGCGGAGTCGCCATCGCCGGACTCGGCGACGACGAGGACGTCGTTATGCTCCTGGAGCATACGAACGAGAGCTCGGCGAGCGAGCGGTTCGTCATCGACGATGAGGGCGCGGATCAAGCGGGACTCTCCACGGGGAGGATGACGGTGGTGCAAACACCGCTGGGGCTGAGCGGCATTAGGCTGAGCGAGGCGCGATCGCCGTACATCTGGTCCAGGCGGGCCCGCGTGTTGCTGAGACCGACGCCGTGGCCGGAAGTTTCGCCATCGGTGAGTGAGCTTGCGAAGTTCTTGACCTGGAGCAGAAGGGTGGTTCCGACGCGCTGCGCGAAGATCTCAACGACATCGCTGCCTTTGTGCCGGCCGATGCCGTGGTGGATGGCGTTTTCGACGAGTGGCTGGAGGAGCAGGCTGGGGACGGGGATGGAGCGTGTGTCCGGAGCGATGTTGAAGCGGACGGTGAGGCGGTCGCGGAAGCGTTGCTTCTGGATTTCGGCGTAGTGCTCGAGGAAGGTGATCTCCTGCTCGAGTGGGACCTGCATGCTGCGCATGTCGTCGAGGACGACGCGGAGGAGTTCGCTGAGGCGGTGGAGGACGTCCTCGGCGGCGGCGGGGTCTTCCTGCACGAGGACGATGGCGGCCTGCAGGGTGTTGAAGAGGAAGTGCGGCTGCAGCTGTGTGCGTAGTAGATGCAGCTCCGCAGTGACGACGCGGGCCTCGAGTTCGGCTTCGCGGCGTTCGCGCCAGCGGTCGCGCCATAGTATTTCGCGGCGGTGATTTTGATAGGCCGCGAGGACGTAAAGGAAGACGCAGAGCTGGATGTTTCCGATGAACTCCTTCTCCCGCAAGTGATCGAAGGTGTCGACGAAGGTCTGGTGCTGATCAGGCTTGTACAGCCAGCCGACGCTCTTCAGCAGCGGCTGCACGAAGGTGACGGCGAGCGTCAGCACCATGTACTGCAGCAGGCGGCGAAACCAGCGGTCGAGCTGGAAGGGGAAGCGACGGGAGAAGAGGAAGATGAAGGGCGTGACGATGGCCCAGGCGTAGGCTTCGGCACCGGACCAGACGAAGTAATGCGCGTAGGGAAGATAGTTGCGGTCGTCGCGGTCGCCGCTGAACATGCCCCAACCCTGAAAGATCCCGATCGCGGTGAAGCAGACGACCGCGACGCCGAAGGATCGCCAGAATGAGACTCGCTCTTTCTCCACAGGACGATGATGCCTCAAGCGGCGGCCGGCTGGCTTGGGGCGAACTTCGATTCGTCACTGCCTATTGCTACTCGTCCTTATCATTTTCCGGTGGACACAATGCGGGCGGGGAATGGCGGGGTAGGGATCTAGGCTGGCGCTCGAAGCCTGGGAGGGCTTGCTGATGCGTAGTCTCCGGTACCTCGTCCTCGTCCTTGCCGTCATGGCTCCTGTCTCTGCTGCGACAGCGGCGAAGGGGATTCAACAGCGGCCGTCGTCCGGTCGCGTGGAGCCCATCCGGGTGGTGCTGATGAATCTGTCCGGCAAGTCGCGCGAGGCGCATGTGCGTCACACGGTGATCGCGCTGCCGGTTGCCGAGAAGGTGGTGCTGCAAGTCATGCCGGGTGAGAAGGTGACGATCACGAGCGCGACGGATCGTCATGTGGCGAAGGTGATGACCGTGTCGGCGGTGGATGGGGGACGGGTGATCCCGGTGGAGTGATGCGGCGAGGATGACATTAGGAACGGGCCGGCGGCCGCGCGGCTATGATCAACGTGCGAGGCTGGCGCTGATGAAGCAAGGAAACACCCTGTTCCTCAAGCTGATTGCGGTCTTCAAACTGGTGAAGACTGTGAGCCTGATTGTGCTCGGGATTGGCGCGATCAGGCTCGGGCATAGCGGCGATCCTACGGACAAACTGTCGCAGATGGTGTTGCGGCTGGGATTCAATCCGGGCGGTCGATACGTCGATCATTTCCTGGCGATGGTGTCGCATGTTTCGCCGGAGCGGTACAAGGAGCTGGGCATCGGCAGCTTTGTGTATGCGGCGCTATTCCTGACGGAAGGGACCGGGCTGTGGCTGGGCAAGCGCTGGGGCGAGTGGTTCACGGTGATCATCACGAGCTCGCTGGTGCCGCTGGAGGTGTTTGAGATTGTGCGGCACCCGAGCGCGACGAAGGTGGTGGTGCTGGTGCTGAATGTGGCGATCGTGGTGTATCTGGTGGTGCGGATTCAGCGGGAGAAGGCAGAGGGCTGAGGGGCGAGTCCCTCAGGAGTCAGCGCTGTCTTTCGCGGAGGCAGATCTCGGAGGAGGATCACTCCCAAAACGGAACTCGGGCAAAACTTCTTGCGGTTTTCAGGTCTACATGGCCCCCGAAACCTTAGGATGAGCAGCAACCGTACGTGAGCTCGTTTTAACTTCATTTCAAACTGCTAAACATCAGAGAGGAGCAATGAGAATGATTGTCAACAATGTGAACGGTAACGATGGTGGAAAAGGGCCGCTGAAGTGGACTCAAAGCGGCAACAGCTCGGAGAAACTCACCGGTGAACTTACTTACGGAGAGTATACGAAACCGTTCAAGCCAGTCGGTGCACCGCCCTATACAGTGGTTATCAGCGCTTCCAATGGGTTCACGGTGGAGGGAATCAAGAGCCCGGACGTGATGGTTACCTTCGAAAACAAGGGGAGCGCCACTGAGCCAATTCTGACCGATATGCGGCTTTAATGTTTCGGTGATTCGGCAACGGGCCTGCGTGCTGAAATTTAGCACGCAGGTTTTCGTTTCTCTAGAAGCGGAAACATGAGGTTTCTCAGGCCGGCGGTCAAAGCATGTCAAGCAGCATAGAGTCCCTCTATAACCTTGGGAATCGCTATCTGGAAGAAGGAAGATGTGATGATGCGGAAGATGCCTTTCGCAGCGTCATCGCAGCTCGTCCGGAGTGGTCTTATCCTCTGAATTCTCTTGGGGTCGCTCTCCTGAAGCAGACCAGGCTTGCGGAAGCGGCAACGGCATTTGAGCGCGCCTGTACGCTATCTCCACATTGGCACTTATCCCACTTCAACCTTGCTCTCGCCCACATAGGTCTCGGAGAGGATCGGATCGCGGAGGGGGCACTCCGCCGAGCGATTCGTGAGGAGCCGACCTTCAGTGAGGCCCACCTCAATCTAGCCCTGGTGTTACTCAGGCAGGGCAATTTCCAAGAGGGATTTCAGGAATACGAATGGCGTTTTGGGTGCGGTGGAATGCCTGCACAGCGTTCCGGCCGACCGCAGCCACTCTGGAACGAAAAAGCCGGAAGCCATGAGACGTTGCTGCTTTGTGCGGAGCAGGGGGCCGGGGATCTTATCCAGTTTCTTCGCTTCGCCGAACCTGTCGCGCAGATGGGTTTCAGAGTCTTTGTGGAGTGCCCTGAAAGTATGCAGCGTTTCCTGCTTAGCTGCCCTGGCGTGTCGGGTGTGGTCGGAGCGGCGGAACCTTGTGTGGAAGCCGATCTGCAATTCCCGTTATTGAGCGTACCGCGTGTGCTGGGACTGCGTATCGAAGACCTTCCGGGGCCGATTCCTTATCTGGGGACGCAAGCTGGAGATCTTTCCGCGATCGATGCGGCGATCGAAGATATATCCGGATTTAAGATTGGAATTGTCTGGACGGGATCGCAGAAGAATCCAAGGAATGTAGAACGGTCTCTATCGCCGGAGACGTTCGCTCCGCTTACTTGTATCCCTGGAGTGGAGTTATTCAGTCTGCAACATCGGGATGGCGAGATACTGCCCGATCAGCTGGAACTGATGGGCATCCACTCGCTAGGAAGTGCTTTGACCGATTTCGCTTCCGAGGCTGCGGCGATAGAACGCATGGATCTCGTCGTTACCGTGGATACTTCCATTGCGCACGTCGCCGGAGCCCTTGGCAGGCCTGTTTGGAACTTGTTGCATGATCGGGCGGATTGGCGGTGGATGACGGATGTCCTGTCGACGCCCTGGTATCCGAGCATGCGCTTGCTCCGGCAAAAGAAGGCGGGCGACTGGGCGGAAGTGATGCAGAGAGTCGAGGATGATCTGCGCACACAGGTTCCCCCTCGAGAATGACATTAGACGGCAAACCCGGTTCCCTTGAGGGACCCGGGGGCACCTGGGATCGAGGGCGCCAGCACGCATCCTGCGCACCCACGTTTCTTCGAGATTTGGAGGCACCCGAGCGCGACGGAGGTGGTGGTGCTGGTGCTGAATGTGGCGATCGTGGTGTGTCTGGTGGTGCGATTCAGCGGGAGAAGGCAGAGGGGTGACGGGTTGGTCCCTCAGTGGCTGAAGCCGGATTGGTTGTGGCTGTTACGGCCTGGTTGGAGCCAGGGTGATTCCGGTTGAGTGATTCGAGGTACCCCCCTCCCCCCCCATTTTGCGCAAATGTTGAAAATGGATACTTTAAGGGTGGACCTTGGATTTCTGCGTCGATCTTGTCCGGCCTGGAGCAGATGGGCTTCTGTGGGTGATTTGCGGGCCTATGTCTAGTGTAGTTATCGGGGCGAGTTAGTCTGCCACGTTTGGCGAAGAATTCGTTGAAGAGCTGGCGCGATAAATCGGAATCTTGATTTAAGGTGTCCAATGGAGTACAAGGTGGAATGCACACGGTTGTGGAAACGCCGAGTTACCTGACGCGTGCAGAGTCGGTTCTGGATGAGGCGACGATGAAGGCGATTGTCGATGCGATTGCCAAAGCCCCTGAGGCTGGGGACGTGATGCCTGGGACGGGTGGGTTTCGTAAGCTTCGTGCGGCGTGACCGGGGATGGGCAAGCGCGGCGGCGTTCGAGTGATCTATCTGTATCGCAATGTGTCGTTGCCGGTGTTTCTGATCGCGGTGTATGCGAAGAACGAGAAGGCGAACCTGACGGCTGCGGAGCGGAATGCACTGAAGGCTCGGGCGGACGCGATCTTTGCGGGGTATGGAGTGGGGCGATGAGCGAGATGTTCGATGACATGATGCAGGGGCTGGATGAGGTCCAGGGCTTCCTGGAAGGGAAACGGGACGGTTATCGCGTACATGTGCCTGCGGCGGTGGATGTGAAGGAGATCCGCGGGCGGCTGCAGATGACACAGGCGAAGTTCGCGGAGGCGTTCGGGTTCAGCCTGGATGCGATCAAGCATTGGGAGGGCGGGCGGCGGCAGCCAGAGGTCTCGGCGCGGGCGTACCTGACCGTGATCGCGAAGGAGCCGGAGGCGGTGATGCGGGCGCTGGGGCGTGAGGTGAAGGGCAAGAGGAAGCGGGTGGCGGCGTAGGGATTGGCGTCTCGCCCGGTCGCGGAGAGCTGGTCCCTCGGCGGCTGAAGCCGGATTGGTTGCGTGTCTGATGTCACCCCTGAAGGGGTGACCTGCCGTTCGTGGTTTGCCTGGGAGATCCTGCGAACCCACGTCTCAGAAGCGAGACGTGGGGCACCCGGTTTGTGGTGGGGCCACGGGTGGTTGATGTGACCGTTGATAACGATGACCCGTCATGAGTCGGGCGCAGGCACGGGTTCATTCTTCTGAAACGCTCTCGGTGGGTTGTTCCTGCTTCTTTCCCGGTCTCCTCCACTTCCTCGTGCTCCACCAGCGACGGTGTGGGTTGAACGAGTTGAAGTAATCCTGTATCCGGAGTCGAATCTCTTTGACTTCCGCTTCTATCTGCGAGACGCCGCAGCCGCGTAGATATAACGCGTCTTTAATCTCATTGTGGATTCCACCCCAGTCACCCGGGGCGATAAGGGGCTGGAGCTTGCCTTTCGCAAGGCCTTCTGAATATCTCTCCAAAACTGTGGAATAAGTGCTAAGCATTACGGCGAAACGATTATCCAACAGATCTACCACTGCGTTGCGGACCTCATCTGGAATAAAAGGATCGGAAATGATCGGACCGAGTAGGCGCTGGACTCGTTCCATGTCCGGCGTGTTTGGAGTGCCGAAGGGATAGTCTCCGTATGAGAGGATTTCTTCCTTGTGGTCTTCGAAGGATTTGTTGATTTCGTCTATCGCGTACTGTACCGGGGATTTTCTCGCCCAGTAGAACTCGGAGGATGGGTCGAACTCGCTATAGAGGTCGTCAGAGAGCTTTTGGAGGCGATCCATTACGCGTTTCTGGTATTCAGTGTTGAGCTGTTCAGGAGGCCGCGCTTTGCCGCGCGGTACGTCAACACGGCCGTGATTGCGCCGATTGAATAAAACCCAATCTGGATGAGTTTGAGCGTATCGCCCAGCGTGTCTGGAGCGGGTGGCATGGGGCCTCCTCATGCTGTGGACTCGAATCGACAAGAACTTGCAACCGATGCAAGGACTTTACTGAAAACAGGGCGATTTACAAAATCCCCGCATAGTTAATGGTCAGATCCCCAAGAGTAAGGCCCCTGATTTCTCCGGGGCCTTGTTTGTTGCTGGGCCGACCCCACCCTTCGACGATGGTGCTGTCGAAGGATGGGCCACCCGAGGTCGTTGCTTGGTCGAGAAGCAGATTCCCTTCGGGAATGACAAGCCAGAAGGGCAAAAGCGAAAGCCCGGATTCCTCCGGGGCCGCCTCGCGTTTGAGAAGCAGATTCCCTTCGGGAATGACAAACCAGAAAGGCAGGTGCGAAAGACGAAGGCCCCGGATTTCTCCGGGGCCTTCGCTGTTGGTGTTGGCAGTTTGCGCGAAGCGCGTCCGGCCACCACGCAGTGGTTTAGTACATGCCGTCCATGCCGCCGCCGCCGTGGTTGTGTCCGCCGCCAGCTGCTTCCTTCTTCTCGGGGATCTCGGCGATGATCGCTTCGGTCGTGAGGAGTAGGCCGGAGATGCTGGCTGCGTTCTGCAGGGCAGTGCGGGTTACCTTGGTGGGGTCGATGACGCCGGCCTTGACCAGGTCCTCGTAGACGCCGGTTCCGGCGTTGTAGCCGAAGTTGGTGTCCTTGGACTCGTGGATCTTGCCGATGACGACGGAGCCTTCTTCGCCGGCGTTGCCGACGATGGTGCGGAGGGGCTCTTCGATGGCGCGACGGATGATGTTGGCGCCGATCTTCTCGTCACCCTCGAGGGTCTTGATGAGGGCATCGACTGCGGGGATGGTGCGGATGAGGGCCACACCGCCGCCCGGGACGATACCTTCCTCGACGGCTGCGCGGGTTGCGTGCATCGCATCCTCAACGCGGGCCTTCTTCTCCTTCATCTCGGTCTCGGTAGCAGCACCGACCTTGATGACGGCGACTCCACCGACGAGCTTGGCGAGGCGCTCCTGGAGCTTCTCGCGGTCGTAGTCGGAGGTGGTCTTCTCGACCTGAGCGCGGATCTCCTTGACGCGGGCTTCGATGTCGCCCTCGTTGCCGCCGCCATCGACGATGGTGGTGTTGTCCTTGTCGATGGTGACGCGCTTGGCGGTGCCGAGGTCTTCGATCTTGACTCCCTCGAGCTTGATGCCGAGGTCCTCAGTGATGGCCTTGGCGCCGGTGAGCTTGGCGATGTCCTCGAGCATGGCCTTGCGGCGATCGCCGAAGCCAGGAGCCTTGACGGCCGCGACGTTGAGCGTGCCACGCAGCTTGTTGACGACGAGAGTCGCGAGAGCCTCACCGTCCACGTCCTCCGCGATGATGAGCAGGGGCTTGGCGGTGCGGGCGACCTGCTCGAGCAGCGGGAGGAGGTCCTTCATCGTGGAGATCTTCTTCTCGTAGATGAGGATGTAGGGGTTCTCGAGGGCAGCTTCCATGCGCTCTGCGTCGGTGACGAAGTAGGGCGAGAGGTAGCCGCGATCGAACTGCATGCCTTCGACGACGTCGAGCTGCGTCTCCATCGTGCGCGACTCTTCAACGGTGATAACGCCGTCCTTGCCGACCTTCTTC
The DNA here is from genome assembly GCF_058498515.1 of Bryocella sp. NCBI lineage: Bacteria > Pseudomonadati > Acidobacteriota > Terriglobia > Terriglobales > Acidobacteriaceae > Bryocella > Bryocella sp. The sequence continues at coordinate 977 of NZ_JBMHYI010000064.1, read as the reverse complement.
ATCGCGGCTGCAATGATGGAGCCGATCTGCTCATCGGAGTTGGCGGAGATAGTGCCAACCTGGGCGATCATGTCGCCCGTTACAGGCTTGGAGAAGGCAGCGAGAGCGCCGCCGACAACTGCGCCGTTCTCATCGCGCTTGCCGATGATGGCTTCAACAGCCTTGTCGATGCCGCGCTTGAGGGCGGCGGGGTTTGCGCCGGCGGCAACAGTCTTCACGCCTTCGCGGAAGATAGCCTGGGCGAGGACAGTCGCGGTGGTGGTACCGTCACCGGCGATGTCGGAGGTCTTGGAGGCGACTTCCTTGACGAGCTGTGCGCCTACATTTTCGATCGGGTCAGAGAGTTCGATCTCCTTGGCGACGGTGACGCCGTCCTTGGTGATGGTGGGGGAACCAAACTTCTTTTCGATGACGACGTTGCGGCCCTTGGGACCGAGAGTGACCTTAACTGCATTCGCAAGGACGTTTACGCCCCGGAGAATTGCTTGACGGGAATCTTCACCGTGCAGGATTTGCTTTGCCATTTGTGTTCTCCTCGCAGCGATCAGGCTGCGTTGAATTTTGCCCTGTGAGGCTAAAGAGCCGTACCAGGGAGTTCTTGTGTGTCACGGCTGAAAACCGTGCGCTTACCTTTGTGGCTAGAACCGGCGAACAATGCGGCAGAGCCGCATCCCACCGTCCGCTCAGGAGCTACTTCTTGAGGATGCCGAGGACTTCTTCTTCACGCATGATGAGGAACTCTTCGCCGTCGAGCTTGATCTCGGTGCCGGAGTACTTGCCGAAGAGGATGGTGTCGCCAGCTTTGACGTCGAGGGGGAAGGTCTTGCCTTCGTCGTTGGACTTACCCTTGCCGACGGAGATGACTTCGCCCTGCTGCGGCTTTTCCTTGGCCGAGTCGGGGATGATGATGCCGCCACGGATGCTTTCGCCCTCTTCGAGGCGGCGAACCAGAATGCGATCGTGCAACGGCGTAAATG